>JAYSQA010000281.1:0-23519 GCA_043721775.1 Rhodobacterales bacterium | reverse complement strand
GGGCTTCGCGCCCCCCAGACCCCCCGCGGGATATTTATGAACAAATGAAAGAGGGGAGCTTGGCATCCCACCGCATACAGTCGTGGCAGCTTGTCGCGGTCTTGCGCAACAATTTTGCTTTCCGCTGCGGCGCGGCACATCTATGTTGCGCGGACAGAGCCTGGCAAACAGGCTGAGATGGATCGGGGAGGGGCGGCACCCATGGACGTTCTGGGAGAACTTGAGACGCGCCGAGAGGCTGCTCGGGCGGGGGGGGGGCAGCGCCGGGTTGACGCCCAGCACGGCAAGGGCAAGCTGACGGCGCGCGAGCGGGTGGAGTTGCTGCTGGACGAGGGCTCTTTCGAAGAGTTCGACATGTTCGTGGCGCACCGCTGCACCGATTTCGGCATGGAGGCCGACCGGCCTGCGGGTGACGGCGTGGTTACTGGCTGGGGCACCGTCAACGGGCGCATGGTTTATGTGTTTTCGCAGGATTTCACGGTGTTCGGCGGGTCTTTGTCAGAGACCCATGCCCAGAAGATCTGCAAGATCATGGATATGGCCATTCAGAATGGCGCGCCGGTGATCGGCATCAACGACTCGGGCGGGGCGCGGATTCAGGAGGGGGTCGCCTCGTTGGCCGGATATGCGGAGGTGTTTCAGCGCAACATCATGGCCAGTGGCGTGGTGCCACAGATCAGTTTGATCATGGGGCCTTGTGCGGGGGGGGCGGTTTACTCCCCGGCGATGACGGACTTTATCTTCATGGTGCGCGACAGTTCTTACATGTTCGTCACCGGGCCGGATGTGGTCAAGACCGTGACCAATGAGGTGGTGACAGCGGAAGAGTTGGGCGGTGCTTCGACCCATACAAGGAAATCCTCGGTCGCTGATGGATCTTATGAGAATGACATTGAAACGTTGGCGGAAACCCGGCGGCTGATTGACTTCCTGCCGCTCAACAACCGGCAGAAAGCGCCGGTGCGGCCGTTCTTTGACGATCCGGCACGGTTGGAGCCCAGTCTGGACACCCTGATCCCGGACAATCCGAACCAGCCCTATGACATGAAAGAACTTATCCTCAAGCTGGCGGATGAGGGCGATTTCTTCGAGATCCAGAAGGATTACGCCGGCAACATCATCACCGGCTTCATCCGGATCGAGGGCCAGTCGGTTGGCGTCGTGGCCAATCAGCCGATGGTGCTGGCGGGGTGTCTGGACATTGACGCCAGCCGCAAGGCGGCGCGGTTTGTGCGGTTTTGTGATGCCTTTGAAATGCCGATCCTGACGCTGGTGGATGTGCCCGGCTTCATGCCGGGCATGGCGCAGGAGCATGGCGGGGTGATCAAGCACGGTGCCAAGCTGCTGTTTGCCTACGGTGAGGCGACGGTGCCCAAGGTGACCGTCATCACCCGCAAAGCTTATGGTGGGGCCTATGACGTGATGGCATCGAAGCACCTGCGCGGTGATTTCAACTATGCCTGGCCCACGGCCGAGATTGCGGTGATGGGCGCCAGGGGGGCGGTGGAAATCCTTTACCGGTCAGAATTGGGCGACAAGGACAAGATCGCGGCGCGGGTGAAAGATTACGAGGCGCGCTTTGCTAACCCCTTTGTGGCGGCCGAAAAGGGCTTCATCGACGAGGTGATAACGCCGCACGCCACCCGTAAGCGCGTGGCGCGGGCCTTCGCCAGCCTTCGGACCAAGAAGCTTTCCAACCCTTGGAAAAAGCACGATAATATCCCCCTCTGACTCAAGGCTATTGATGCTGCGCTGGCTTGCCCTTCTTGGCCTGATCCTGCCTTTGCCCCTACGGGCAGAGGACGCCCTGACCTTGCCGTCAGGCCAGAAGGTCACCCTGATCGAAGCCCTGTCCAACATTCCCGGCAGCGACGGCCTTGCCATCCGCTACCGCTTCCTTGCGCCAGACATCGCCCGCGACACTGGCACCATTGACGCCGACACCGCAGGCGACGATATGGTTTGGCTTTGCAACACCTATGCCTTGCCCCGGCTGCCGAAAAACGGCCCGCAACCGGCGGAGATCATCATCTCGATGTCCGACATGAACGTGCCCTTCGGCGAGGATCACCCAGAAGCCACGCAGTTCTTCAATTCCTACAGCATTGAAGACGGCAAATGCCAATGGGAGATGTTCTGAATGCCCACCAAGGCCCCTGCCAGAAAGGCCCCTCTATGCTGAAGCATCGTGGCTTCCCCGGACGGTTTCCGGGAACCGATTTCCAGTTCGTCATCCGCCGCGCCAACATGAAGGATGGCCCCACCAAGCTGACCAAACGCGAGCGGTTTCGTGACCGCAAGACCGCCGACAAGCGCGCCGATGCGGGCTTTATGGCGGCGCTTTGGCAGTATTTCGGCGAAGAGCCGTTTGAACGTGGCAATCTGGATGCCGGCCGCCTGTCCTGGCTGTTCGGCCGCGAGGTGGTGCCGGGTGAAGACCAGTTCAACCCGGCCTCTTATGACGCGTTGCTGAAGATTGACGTGGCCCGCGCCCGTGCCGCCTTTCCCGATGTCTTTGCCGAAGGTGCGGCCAATGTTCTGGGGGGCGACAGTGATGAGGACTGGCCCGGGGACGCGGACGAATAGGCATGGTTCCGCGCAAGCCCGTGACGTTTTGGCAAAAGTCAGCGCAGCCCCTGCGCGGAACGGTATTGCCGTTTGAAAGCCGGGTTTGCAGGCCCCATCTTGGTGGAAGGGCGCAGGTTCGCAGACCCGCCGTCCTCTTTCGTCTCGACTGTTACCCTTCCCTTCCCCTTGGGCCTGACCTGTCATGGGTCAGGCCCCTTTTGTGCAAGGCCTTGCGTGCGCCATGTGCGGAACCTTGCCAATCGCCGAAATCAGCCTTTGCCAAACCGCCTGAAACGGCAGATTCAGGGAACATAAGAAACCGGAACAGAGGCAGTTCACCATGTACAGATCCTTCGCAGCCCTTGCTTTGCTGGCCACCGTCGTCCTTTCAGGATGCATGGAAAGCGGTGTCAACTCCAACTGTGCCGCCCTTGGCGCGGTCGGTGGCGCGGCCCTTGGGGCGGCAACCAACAACAACCTTGCACAAAGCGCCATCGCGGGCGGCGTGCTTGGCGCCATTGCCGGTGACCGTGGCTATTGCCACTAAACCACTGACCCCGCGGCGCCTGCCGCGCGGCGAGTCCATCGCACGCAAGGCCATCCGGGCGCTGCCCCGGGTGGCCTTTTGTCTGGCGCCAGCCCCGGCAGAGGGACGCGCACATGGGGGGAAGCCTTAAGTGTTCACCAAGATCCTGATCGCCAACCGGGGCGAGATCGCCTGCCGCGTCATTAAAACCGCCCGCAAGATGGGCATCAAGACCGTGGCCGTCTATTCCGACGCTGACCGGGGTGCGTTGCACGTCAAGATGGCGGATGAGGCCTACCATATCGGCCCTTCGCCCGCAGCCCAAAGCTATATCGTGATCGACCAGATCATGGAGGCGGTCCGTGCTACCGGCGCGCAAGCGGTCCACCCCGGTTACGGCTTCCTGTCGGAAAACCGCACCTTCGCGGCTGCACTAGAGGCCAAGGGCGTTGTCTTCATCGGCCCGCCGTCGTCGGCCATCGAGCAGATGGGCGACAAGATCACCTCCAAGAAAATCGCCCAGGCCGCAGGGGTTTCCATCGTCCCCGGCCACATGGGCATCATCGCCGATGCCGATGAAGCGGTGAAAATCGCGGGTGAGATCGGCTACCCCGTGATGATCAAAGCCTCCGCAGGCGGCGGCGGTAAAGGTATGCGCATCGCCTGGGACGCTGATGAGGCCCGCGAGGGCTTCCAATCCTCCAAGAACGAGGCCGCAGCCGCTTTCGGTGACGACCGCATCTTCATTGAGAAATTCGTCACCCAACCCCGCCATATCGAAATCCAGATCCTCGCCGATCAGCACGGCAACACGCTGTACCTGAATGAACGCGAATGCTCGATCCAGCGCCGCAACCAGAAGGTCATCGAAGAAGCGCCCTCACCCTTCCTTGACGAAGCCACCCGCAAAGCCATGGGCGAACAGGCCTGCGCCCTGGCCCGCGCCGTGGGCTACACTTCCGCCGGTACTGTCGAATTCATCGTCGACGGCAACCGCAACTTCTACTTCCTCGAAATGAACACCCGCCTGCAGGTCGAACATCCGGTGACAGAGCTGATCACCGGCATCGACCTGGTCGAACAGATGATCCGCGTCGCCGATGGCCAAAAGCTGCCCTTCGCCCAATCCGACATCAAGATCCACGGCTGGGCCATGGAATCCCGCCTCTATGCCGAGGACCCGTATCGCAAGTTCCTGCCCTCCATCGGCCGCCTGACCCGCTACCGCCCGCCCGCCGAAGGCGAAACCGCACGCGGCGGCATCGTCCGCAACGATACCGGCGTCTTCGAGGGCGGCGAGATCAGCATGTACTACGACCCGATGATCGCCAAACTTTGCACCTGGGGGCCCACCCGCCTCGCCGCCATCGAAGAAATGCGCCTCGCGCTGGACACGTTCGAAGTTGAAGGCATCGGCCACAACCTGCCCTTCGTCGCAGCCGTCATGGACCACCCCCGCTTCACTTCCGGCCACATCACCACTGCCTTCATCGCCGAAGAATACCCCGACGGCTTCACGGGTGCCACGCTTGACCCCGACCTGATCCGCCGCGTCGCCGCCGCCGCCGCCGCGATGAACCGCGTCGCCGAAATCCGCCGCACCCGCATTTCGGGCACGATGGATAACCACAAGCGCAAGGTCGGTGACCAATGGGTGGTCGACCTGCAGGGCGCGCAAATCCCCCTGACCATCGCCGCCGACCCAAGCGGCTCCACCATAACCTTCGAGGACGGCACCCACCTGCGCGTCAGCTCTGACTGGCAGCCCGGCCAAGCCCTCGCCCGTCTGACAGTCGACGGCCACCCCCTCGTGATGAAGGTCGCGAAAATTCCGATGGGCTTCCGCCTCCGCCTGCGTGGCGCTGACCTCAAAGTGCTGGTCCGCACCCCCCGCGCCGCCGAGCTGGCGCTGCACATGCTGGAAAAGGCGCCACCCGACACCTCGAAATTCCTCCTTTGCCCAATGCCCGGCCTCCTCGTGAAACTTGCCGTCGAAGAAGGCGACGAGGTGCAGGAAGGCCAAACCCTCGCAACCGTCGAAGCCATGAAGATGGAAAACATCCTCAAAGCCACCCGCGCTGGCGTGGTGAAAAAGATCAGGGCCACCGCAGGCAGCAGCCTGAAAGTCGACGACATCATCATCGAATTCGCCTGACCCCTTTCATACTTGTTCAAATATCCTCGGGGGTCCGGGGGCAGACAGCCCCCGGCTTCGCAGCCGAAACAAGGACAAAACCATGACCACCCGCGCCGACTGGGAAGCCCTCGCCACCAAGGACCTCAAGGGCAAATCGCCCGATACCCTCACCTGGCAAACACTGGAAGGCATCCCGGTCAAGCCGCTCTACACCGCCGAAGACACTGCCAACCTCCTCCACATGGGCGGCTTTCCAGGGCTGGAACCCTTCACCCGCGGCGTGCGCGCCACGATGTACGCGGGCCGCCCCTGGACAATCCGCCAATACGCGGGCTTCTCGACAGCCGAGGCTTCCAACAACTTCTACCGCAAGGCCCTCGCCGCAGGCCAGCAGGGCGTCTCGGTCGCCTTCGACCTCGCCACCCATCGCGGCTACGACTCAGATCACCCCCGCGTCATCGGCGACGTTGGCAAAGCCGGTGTCGCCATCGACTCGGTCGAGGACATGAAGATCCTGTTCGACGGCATCCCCCTCGGCAAAGTCTCGGTCTCGATGACGATGAACGGCGCGGTGATCCCGATCCTCGCAAGCTTCATCGTCGCGGGCGAGGAGCAGGGCGTTCCCCGCAAAGCCCTCTCTGGCACCATCCAGAACGACATCCTCAAAGAGTTCATGGTGCGCAACACCTACATCTATCCACCCGAGCCCTCGATGCGCATCGTGGCCGATATCATCGAGTACACGGCGCGTGAGATGCCCAAATTCAACTCCATCTCGATCTCGGGTTACCACATGCAGGAAGCCGGTGCGAACCTTGTGCAGGAACTGGGCTTCACCCTCGCCGACGGCCGCGAATACGTCCGCACAGCCCTCGCCCGTGGCATGGCGGTTGATGAATTCGCCCCCCGCCTAAGCTTCTTCTTCGCCATCGGCATGAACTTCTTCATGGAAATAGCCAAACTGCGCGCCGCCCGCCTTCTGTGGCACCGCATCATGTCCGACTTCGGTGCCAAGAAGCCCGAATCCCTCATGCTGCGCACCCATTGCCAGACCTCCGGCGTGTCCTTGCAAGAAAAAGACCCCTACAACAACGTCATCCGCACCGCCTACGAAGCCATGTCCGCTGTCCTCGGCGGTACCCAAAGCCTCCACACCAATTCCTTTGACGAGGCGATGGCGCTGCCCACCGAAGCCTCCGCCCGCATCGCCCGCAACACCCAGCTGATCCTGCAAGAGGAAACCGGCATCACCCATGTCGCCGACCCGCTGGCAGGCAGCTACTACCTCGAAGCCCTCACCGCCCAACTGGCGACCGAAGCCTGGAAGCTGATCGAGGAAGTCGAAGCCCTCGGCGGCATGACCAAAGCCGTGGCTTCCGGCATGCCCAAACTCCGCATCGAGGAATCTGCCGCCAAACGGCAAGCGCTGATCGACCGGGGCACCGACGTCATTGTCGGCGTCAACAAATACCAACCCGAAACCGACTCCCCCGTCGACATCCTCAGTATCGACAACATCGCCGTTCGCGACGGCCAGATTGCCCGCCTGAAAACCACCCGCGCCGCCCGCAACGAAGCCGCAGCCCAAGCCGCCCTCGCCGCTCTGGAAGCCGCCGCCCGCTCCACCGGCAACCTGCTTGAAGCCGCCGTCACCGCTGCCCGCGCCCGCGCCACCGTTGGGGAAATCTCCACCGCAATGGAAAACGTCTTCGGCCGCCACCGCGCGGAAGTCAAAACCCTCGCCGGAGTCTACGGTGCCGCCTATGATGGCGATGCCGGTTTTGAGGCAATCCAGACTGATATCAAGGCCTTCGAGCAAGAAGAAGGCCGCCGCCCGCGCATGCTGGTGGTCAAGATGGGGCAAGACGGCCACGACCGCGGCGCCAAAGTCATCGCCACCGCCTTCGCCGACATGGGCTTTGACGTCGACATGGGACCCCTGTTCCAGACGCCCGAAGAAGCCGCCCAAGACGCAATCGACAATGACGTCCACGTCATCGGCATCTCGTCCCAAGCCGCAGGCCACATGACCCTCGCCCCCAAACTGATCGAGGCCCTGCACGCAAGGGGCGCAGACGACATCCTCGTGATTTGCGGCGGCGTCATTCCGGTGCAAGACTATGACTTTCTGAAATCCAAAGGCATCAAGGCCATCTTTGGCCCAGGCACCAACATCCCCAAAGCCGCCGCCGACATCCTCGCCCTGATCCGCGCCGCCCGCTAATCCACGCGCGATCTGACCCTCCTTCATTCAGGCACAAATATCCCACTGGGGGGGGGCGCTTCCGGCGGTCAGGTCATTCCTGCCTGCGAAATGCAAAAGACCCGCCAAACAAGCGGGCCATTTCATCTTGTCTGAAAAAGGGTGCGGCGACCTCAGGGAGGAGGTTGAAGTCGCCGCTGGTCCGGGGGCCCGAGGGAGGAGGAGAGGGCCCGCGTACATCGTTGAAGCGCCACATCAGGTCTGGCCCTTCGAATTGCGCGACGGTGCCCAGGGAGGAGGTTGGGCGCCGCCGCTATTGCCTGTCCCCGGGGAGGAGCACGGGGACAGGCGAATATTTTGGCGGCACCCTCGGGGAGGAGGTCGAAGGTGCCGCCGGTTCATTGACCCATGGGAGGAGGAGCGGGCCGCAGAATTCCTGGTCTTTGTCTGTCCCGTTCGGGACGGTGTTTCAGTCAGTCACGGTCAGAACGGCTCGCGGTTTGTCCTGTTCAGGACGGTGTAGAAAAGCGACGACACCAGGGAGGAGGACAGTGTCGCCGCACTTAACCATAGACCTGCAGGGAGGAGGATTGCAGGTCAGGGCCAAGATTAAGCTTTGTACGCGGCCTCGCGGGCCACTTCAGCAAGCGTCGACCGGCTCAAGCCCAGATCGGACAAGTCACGGTCGGACAGGTTGTTCAGTTCGAACAGCGTCTGATTGTAGACACGGCGGCGTTCGATCAGGTCAGAGACCACTTTCACCACAGCGGCGAAACGATCATAAAAGCTCACCTGAGCCGAGCGGGAAGAGTTCACATATGCCATCATAAGCCTCGCATTTTGTCCTTGGCGCTGTCCCTGCTTGTCGTGTCTTCGTCAGGTCCGTCGCTGTCAGGGCAAACATGAGGCAATTGCTGCACTTGCACAATACACCTATCCTTCAATGCCGCCATGCATCATGCGCATGGCTGAGCCTTACCAAATCATCATGTTAATCAATTATTTCGCTGAATTTTTGAGCATTTGGTCAACAGTCACTTGCCCTTTGCCCGAAAGCGGAACACCCTGCCAAAGCCTTGAGCACAGGAGAAATAAATGCCCCTGACCCGCGAAAACGTCATAGCGCAGCTGGCCCGGATTTCCACTCCGACCGGGGGGAATCTGGTGAGCGACGATTTGATTCGTGCGCTAACGATCGAGAGCGGTATTGTGCGTTTCGTGATCGAAGCGCCCACACCCGATCAAGCCCGGTCCCTTTCGGCAGCGCATCAGGCCGCCGAACAGGCGCTGCGGGCACTGCCGGGCGTCACATCGGTGCAAGCCGTCATGACCGCGCATGGCCCCGCGGCCCGTCCGGCCCCCGGCAAACCCGCAACCGCCGAGCCGCCCTCGCTGAAGATCGGCGGCCATGCCGCACCGCATCAGGGCGGCCCGGCGCGGGTGACTGGGGTGGACCGCATCATCGCCATTGCCTCGGGCAAGGGCGGGGTGGGCAAGTCCACCGTTGCCTCCAATCTTGCGGTGGCGCTGGCGCGGCAGGGGCGCAGGGTGGGCCTCTTGGACGCAGATATATACGGCCCCTCGCAACCGCGCATGATGGGGGTGTCCAAACGCCCGGCCTCGCCCGATGGCAAGATCATTGAACCCCTGACGGCGCATGGCGTCACCATGATGTCGATTGGTCTGATGCTGAAGGAAGACGAGGCGGTGATCTGGCGTGGGCCGATGCTGATGGGGGCGCTGCAACAGCTGATCAATCAGGTGGCCTGGGGGCGCCTGGACGTGCTGGTCATCGACCTGCCGCCCGGCACCGGCGATGTGCAGCTGACGCTGGCGCAGCGCACCCATCTGACCGGGGCGATCGTGGTTTCGACCCCGCAGGACGTGGCGCTGTTGGATGCGAGGAAGGCGCTGGATATGTTCGACAAGCTGAAGGTGCCGGTTCTGGGGCTGATCGAGAACATGTCGAGCTATATTTGCCCCAACTGTGGCCACGAGGCGCATATCTTCGGCCATGGTGGCGTGGCGGCGGAAGCGGTGAAGCTGAACCTGCCCTTCCTGGGCGAATTGCCCCTGAACCTGGATGTGCGCATTGCAGGCGACGCGGGCACGCCGATAGCCGCCACCGACAGCCCGCTTGCGGAGCCCTATCTGCGGCTGGCGCGGCGGCTGATTGACGGCGGGATGGGCTGAGGTCGGGAAATCACCCCGCCCGGGGAAGGCGGGGGGCGCCGCCGCCCCCGGCACCCCCTGCGCCGGGAGGCCTCCCGGACCCTCCGGTGAGTATTTCTGCAAAGGGCAAAGGCTGGAACGGGTGGTAGAGTACGGGAAACCGTCCCACCGACATTGCACGCTGATGTTTTGGACCGGGGCAGGGCCTCCACAGCGCAGTCCCGACGCATCACGACGGGGTGATTCGGGCCAAATCGGCCAGATTCGGCCTAGAGCGCGCCCAACTTTGTCACCCAAGCCTGAAAACTCTGACAGAAGGTTGTAATTGTGCGACATTTAGGCAACGACCGCCGTGAAAGCGTGTCACTAAATATAGCGTATGGTATTTTTAAACCCACCACAGCTGGCGTTTTGTGCCCTAAAGTCTTGGCTCCATCATCCTCGCAATCAGCATGTGGGACGCTTTCCCGAAATTTCCCTTGATGTGGGACATTCGCCCGGGCATAAATGTTGCAAGAGACGGGCGGTACTGAAGCGGGCAGACGACAAGCCCAAAACATAAAGAGCCAGAGGCAGGTTCATACAGGCTTCCCCCTCAAGAACGAAAATCGAATCCGGCGCGTGGCGCGAGCAGACGTCCCCCAAGACGGCGCACGAAGCGGGACACCCAGCGATGGGACAGACGGCGGACCCAGCAGTGGCAGCAGCAGGGTCCGCCTATTCATTTTTGCGCCCTGCCAGTTCTGCACTCTTCCAGTGATTTTGCCCAGATTCCGGATGGGATCAAGACTTAAGGGAGGCGCGCTGCGCCGTGGTGATCGAGACGTTCAGGGGCGAACACTACCTCAAGGTAGATGCCAAGGGCCGCGTGATGCTGCCCGCGCCCTTCCGACATGTCTTTGATCAAGCTGACAATTCCGCCTTCGGAAACGGTTTTCAGATGCTGCTGGTCTATGGCGGATCGGACCGCGCCTATGTCGAGGGCTTCACCCAGGCCGGTGCCGCCGACCTTGACCGCCGCATTGCGCAAATTCCCATGGGTACGGACGAATACGATCTGGCCAACGCCATTTTCGTTGAGCAATCCGTTGCCGTTGAGACCGACAAGGATGGCCGCTTCAGCCCGCCGAGCCAGGTCCGTGAAAAGCTGGGCCTGCCGAAGGACGAGGTGGAACTGGCCTTTATCGGCTCTCGGCATTCGTTCCGGGTCTGGCGTGCGGACACCTACCGTGCGAAACGCAAGGCCGAGATTCAGGCGCTGGAAGCCCGGCTCTTGGGCGGGGCTGATCCCTTGTCCTTGTTCAAGACCACGAGCTAGGGGGACGAAGTGCAGACACGCGATCCGGTGCAAGGTCGCCCAGAAGTCGGTCGCGTTGACGACAGATCGGCCCATATTCCCGTTCTTCTGCGCTCGATTCTGGAGGCCGTGGCCCCGGTCACCGGCGTCTGGCTGGACGGCACATTTGGTGCGGGCGGCTATGCCCGGGGCCTGCTGGACGCCGGGGCCGCCAAGGTCATCGGCATCGACCGCGATCCATTGGCGCATCAGATGGCAGCGCTTTGGGCGGGCCAGTATGGTGACAGGCTGAAGCTGACCCTTGGCACCTTTTCCGACCTTGACACCCTGGCCGATGAACCGTTGGACGGCGTTGTGCTGGACCTTGGCATATCGTCGATGCAGATTGACCGGCCCGAGCGCGGGTTTTCCTTCCAGAAGGACGGCCCCCTGGACATGCGGATGAGCCAGCAGGGCCAATCCGCTGCCGATATCGTCAACAAGGGCTCGGAAGGCGAAATCGCCGATATCCTCTACCATTACGGCGAGGAACGCGCTTCGCGCCGGATCGCCCGCACGATTGTTGAGGCGCGCGTCAAGGCACCGTTCGAGACCACGCTGCAACTGGCTGAAACGGTCGCCCGCTGCCTGCCGCGCCCCAAGCCGGGCCAAAGCCATCCAGCAACGCGCAGCTTTCAGGCGCTGCGCATTGCGGTCAATACCGAGTTTACCGAACTGGCCACCGGCCTGGCCGCTGCGGAACGGGCGTTGAAGCCGGGTGGCCTGCTGGCCGTTGTCACTTTCCACTCGCTTGAAGACCGCATCGTCAAGCGCTTCTTCCAGCTGGCCTCGGGGGCTGAATCCAACACCAACCGCTATGCCCCGGCCCGGGCCGAGACCACCGCCCGCTTCACCCTGATCAACAAACGCGCCATCGAGGCGGAAGCGGATGAGTTGGCGGCCAACCCCCGCTCGCGCTCTGCCAAGCTGCGTGTGGCGCGGCGGACCGAGGCCCCGGCGCAGGCAATTGCGATGGCAGATATCGACGTGCCCCTGGCACCCAAGCCCAATGCCCGGAAGGGAAGCCGATAGATGCGTCCGGTGCTGTACTTGTTGTCCTTTATCGCGGTCCTGGGGCTGGCCTTCTGGGCCTACCGTGAGAACTATGCGACACAGCATCAGTTGAAGCAGATGGCCGCCGTGCAGGATGAAATCGCCTCGTTGCGGGACGAGATTGCCATGCAGAAGGCCGAATGGGCTTACCTGAACCGCCCCGACCGCCTGCGCGATCTGGCGACGATGAACTTTGACCGGCTGGGCCTGATGCCGATCGAGCCTTTGCAACTGGGCAGCGCCGACGAGGTCGCCATGCCGCCGCCGCCCGCGCTGGTGATCAAAGGCACGGTTGACACGGCGGGCGCTCTGCCCAGCCCCGACATCACCGCAAAGACCAGCACCGATGGGGAGCAAATTCCATGAACCGCGTTCCGCTGCGCCCTTTGGCCCGCATTCTTGATGCCCGTGTCAGAGGGGAAAACCCTGATACCATCGAGAAAGAAAACCTTGCGATCCGCCATGAAGAGATGCGTGACAAGGCGCGGACGCGGGCGGAACGGCGGCTGATGATCCTGGCCGTGGGGTTCTTCATTGCTTTCAGCGTGATTGGCGCGCGGATGGGCACTTTGGCGGCATCGGAACCGACCGAGCCGCGTGCAGCGGCGGGCGGATCGGCAATCACCGCGCAACGGTCAGATATCCTTGACCGCAATGGCCGTATCCTGGCCACCAACATGCTGACCCATTCGCTGTACGCCCAGCCGGCTGACATGGTTGATCCGGCCCACGCCGCCACCGAACTGGCCGCGATCTTCCCCGAACTTGACGCCAAGGCGCTGGAGCGCCGCTTCACCGATGGCCGCAGTTTCCTGTGGGTCCGCAAGGTGCTAAGCCCTGAGCAGATGCAGAAGGTGCATGAAATCGGCGATCCCGGCCTGTACTTCGGCCCGCGTGAGATGCGGCTTTACCCAAATGGTAACCTCGCCTCGCACATCCTTGGGGGTGCGGCCTTCGGGGCCGAGGGTGTGGATTCGGCGGAAGTTATCGGCACGGCGGGCATCGAGAAAGACCTCGACACCCGGCTGCGCGACCCGGCGCAATCGGCCAGCCCGCTGACTTTGTCGATCGACCTGACCTTGCAAGCCAATGTCGAGGAAGTGCTGGCCACCGGAATGCACACGCTGCAAGCCAAGGGGGCTGCGGCGATCCTGATGGACGTGAAAACCGGTGAGGTTCTGGCGCTGGCCTCGCTGCCCAACTTCGACCCCAACGACCGGCCCGGCATCAGCCCCTCGGTTGACCCCTCGGACAACCCCTTGTTCAACCGGGCGGTGCAGGGGGTCTATGAACTGGGCTCTACCTTCAAGATATTTGCCGTGGCGCAGGCGATGGACCTTGGCCTGATCACGCCTGACACCCAGATCGACACCAAACAGCCCTTCATCTACGACGGCTTCCGGATCAACGAATTTGACAACCACAACTACGGCCCGACAAAATCGGTGTCCGAGGTGATTGCGGTGTCCTCCAACATCGGGGCGGCGCACATCGGCCTGATGATCGGCGGCGTCCGCCAGCAAGCGTTCCTGAAAACGATGGGTCTGCTGGACCCGCCGCAGATCGAGTTGTTCGAGGCCGCGTCAGCCCGCGCCCTTGTGCCCAAGAACTGGTCCGGCATCGTGACGGTGACGGCCTCTTATGGCCACGGTGTGTCGACCAGCCTGTTGAACCTGGCCGCCGCCTATTCAACGCTGGCCAATGGCGGGTTGAAGGTGACGCCGACGCTGATTCACTCTGCCAGCCACAGCTCCGGACCTCGCGTGGTGACAGAGGCCACGGCCAAAGCCTGTGTCCTGATGATGCGCAAGGTGGTCACCGATGGCACGGCGACCTTCGCCGACGTGCCGGGCTATGAGGTGGCGGGCAAGACCGGCACGGCGGAAAAGCCGCGCAAGGGCGGCGGCTATGACAAGGACAAGGTGATCAACACCTTCGCCTCGGTTTTCCCCGCCAATGACCCGAAATACGTTCTGGTGGTAACGCTGGATGAGCCGGTCGAAACCGCCGGCCTGAAACCGCGCCGCACCGCAGGCTACACCGCCGTGCCCGTGGCGGGCGAGATCATCCGCCGTGTGGGTCCGCTGCTGGGCCTGCGCCCGCAGATCGAAGGTGCCGCCGTCTCGACCGTGGCCGTGATCAACGCCCCCGCCAAAGACCCGGTGGCGCAGGAGTAACGATGTCACCTCCCGCAGCAAAACCCCTGTCGCATCTTGGCCTGTCTGCAAGGGCGGGCCGTGATCCCGTGATCACCGGAATAACCGCCGACAGCCGCGCCGTCCGCGTGGGCTTCCTGTTTGCAGCCCTGCCCGGCAGTGCAGCCCATGGCGCAAGCTATATCGCCGCCGCCATAGCCGCTGGCGCCTCGGCCATCCTTACGGATGCCCTCGGCGCCAGCCTCGCGCAAGAGGCGCTCGAAGCGGCACCTGTGGCTGTCGTTCTGGCTGAAGACCCGCGGGAAGCTTTGGCCCGTGCTGCCGCCCTGTGGTTCGGCGCCCAGCCCGCCACGATGGTCGCGGTGACGGGGACCAACGGCAAGACCTCTACCGCCACCTTCTGCCGCCAGATATGGATGTACCTTGGCCACGCCGCCATCAACATCGGCACGACCGGAGTTGAAGGGGCATGGGCCGCGCCCTCGGCCCATACCACGCCCGACCCGATCACCCTGCACCGCATGCTGGCGCAAGCCGCTGAGGCGGGGGTGACCCATGCCGCGATGGAGGCCTCCAGCCACGGGCTTGATCAGCGCCGCATGGACGGTGTCAGGCTGAAAGCGGCGGGGTTTAGCAATTTCACCCAAGACCACCTTGACTATCACAAGACGTTTGAGGCGTATTTCGCGGCCAAGGCCGGCCTCTTCACCCGCCTGCTGCCGCCCGAGGGCACCGCCGTCATCAACCTGAAAGACCCCAAAGGCGCCGAAGTTGCCGCTATCGCCCGCCGCAAGGGTCAGGGCCTGATCACCGTGGGCCATGGCACAGAGGCTGACCTGCGCATCCTCGCCCAACGCTTTGATACCTTGGGTCAGGACCTGCGCCTGTCCTTTAGGGGTGTGACGTACCAGGCCCGCCTCAACCTGATCGGCGGCTTTCAGGCCGAGAATGTCACACTCGCCGCGGCCCTCGTCATCGCCGCAGGCGAGCCGCCGGGCGATGTCTTTGCCGCCCTGCCGCACCTGACCGGCGTGCGCGGACGTATGCAACTGGCTGCCACACGGGCAAACGGCGCTTCGGTCTTTGTCGACTATGCCCACACCCCCGACGCCATCGCCACGGCGCTGAAAGCGCTGCGCCCGCATGTCATGGGCCGCATTGTCATCGTGTTTGGTGCCGGCGGCGACCGCGACCGTGGCAAGCGCCCCTTGATGGGCGCCTGCGCCCTGGATAACGCGGATGTTGTATTTGTGACAGACGACAATCCCCGATCCGAGGATCCCGCCACCATCCGTGCAGCAATACTGCAAGCCTGCCCCGAAGCTATCGAGGTTGGCGACCGCGCTGAAGCCATCCTGCGCGGTGTGGATGCCCTTGGCCCCGGTGACGCCCTGCTGATCGCGGGCAAAGGGCATGAGACGGGTCAGGTGATCAAAGGCGACATCTACCCCTTCGACGACGTCGAACAGGCGAGCATCGCCGTAGCAGCCCTTGACGGTGTGATATGACCCTGACGCACCATTCTTCGGCAGGGTGCGTGCTTTGCACGCACCACGCCCGCCATCCCATGGCGCGTGCAAAGCCCGCACCCCACGGTGCATCATGACCCTCTGGACCGCTTCCGAAGCCGCCGCAGCCACCCACGGCACCGCCACCACGCCATGGACCGCCACCGGCGTCTCGATCGACACCCGCACGATCCAGCCGGGTGACCTCTTCGTAGCCCTCAAAGATATCCGCGACGGGCATGACTTCGTGGCCTCCGCCTTGTCCAAAGGTGCTGCCGCCGCCCTCGTCAGCCATGTCCCCGTGGGTCTGTCGCCCGACGCCCCCCTGCTGATGGTGAATGACGTGCTGGACGCGCTGACCCGCCTTGGTGCCGCAGGCCGCGCCCGCGCCAAGGCCCGCGTCGTAGGCGTCACCGGGTCAGTCGGCAAAACCTCCACCAAGGAAATGTTGCGCGCCATCCTGTCCGGCCAGGGCAAAGTCCATGCCGCCGAGGCCAGCTATAACAACCACTGGGGCGTCCCCCTGACCCTGGCCCGCCTTCCGCAAGACGCCGACTTCGCGGTGATCGAGATCGGCATGAACCACCCCGGCGAAATCGCCCCCCTCTCGCGACTTGCGCGCCCCCATGTCGCCCTGATCACCATCATCGCCCCGGCGCACCTCGAGGCCTTTGACAGCCTTGAAGGCATCGCCCGCGAAAAAGCCGCGATCTGCGAAGGGATGGAGCCCGGCGGAACGGCTGTCTTGCCCGCCGACCTTGAAACCTCGCAAATCCTGATCGACATCGCCCGCGCCTGCGGCGCGCAGGTCGTGATCTTCGGCAGCAGCCTGGCAGCAGACTACCGCATGACCTCGGCCACCCTTTGCGACGAGGTAACCATCGTAAAGGCCGAACATGCAGGCCAGCCTTTCCTGTTCAAGGTCCTCTCCCCCGGTCGCCATTTCGCCACCAACGGCCTTGGCGCTTTGGCGGTGGCGGCGGCGCTTGGCCTTGATCCGGTGATTTCTGCCACCGACCTTGGCCGCTGGACCCCGCCACAAGGCCGCGGCATGAAAGAGCGTGTGGTGATGGACGCCATCGAGGGTCAGGGCTTTGATATGTTCGATGACGCCTTCAACGCCAATCCCACCTCGATGGCGGCAGCGCTGGATGTGCTGATCGCAGCCCAGCCGCAAGACGGCCCCGGCCGCATCGCTACGGGCCGCCGCATTGCCATATTGGGCGACATGCTGGAACTGGGGCCCACCGAAGACGCGCTGCACCGTGCCATCGTCCACCACCCGGGGCTGGACCAGATCACCACCATCCACTGCATAGGCCCCCGCATGAAGGCGCTGCACGACCTTCTGCCGCGCGCCCAACGCGGCGACTGGGTGGCGGATGCCAAAGACCTGTTGCCCCGTCTGCGGTCATTGGTCGATGCCGGCGATGTGGTACTGGTCAAGGGGTCCAAGGGCATAAAAGTCTCGCTCCTCGTTGACGGCCTCAAGAAATTAGGCCAATCGGTCGGCTCCCAGGTGTTTGGAGGGGAATGAATGCTTTACTGGATGACGCAATTCGCTGACGGCGGCGGAGTTTTCAACCTTTTCAAATACATCACCTTCCGGGCGGGCTGCGCCTTCCTGACGGCGCTGATTTTCGGCTTCATCTTCGGTCAGCCGCTGATCAACCTGCTGCGCCGCAAGCAAGGCAAAGGTCAGCCAATCCGCGACGATGGGCCGCAAAGTCACCTCGCCAAAGCCGGAACGCCAACGATGGGCGGCTTGCTGATCCTGTCGGCGCTGGTCTTCTCAACGCTGGTCTGGGCGCGGCTTGACAACCCCTATGTCTGGATCGTCCTTCTGGTGACGCTGGGCTTTGGCCTGATCGGCTTTGCCGATGACTTTGCCAAGGTGACCAAGCAGAACACCAAGGGCGTGTCGGGCCGCATCCGCATCCTCGCTGGCCTCGCCATCGCGGCGCTGGCCAGCTACGCCGCCGCCAGCTTCCACCCAGCCCCACTGGCCAATGGCCTGGCCCTGCCAATCTTCAAGAACGCACTCTTTGACCTTGGTTATTTCTTCATCCCATTCGGCACGTTTGTCATCATAGGCTCGGCCAATGCCGTGAACCTGACCGACGGCCTTGATGGCCTTGCCATCATGCCCGTCATGATCGCCGGAGCGACCCTTGGCATTATCTCCTACGTGGTCGGCAACTACAACTTCGCCGAATACCTTGGCGTCCATTTCGTACCCGGAACAGGTGAGATTCTGATTTTCACCGCGGCCCTCTTCGGCGCGGGCCTCGGGTTCCTGTGGTACAACGCCCCCCCGGCTGCGGTCTTCATGGGCGACACCGGTTCCCTCGCTCTTGGCGGTGCCCTCGGTGCGATCGCAGTCTGCATCAAGCACGAGATCGTTCTGGCCATCGTCGGCGGCCTCTTCGTGGTCGAGGCGCTTTCGGTCATCATCCAGGTCGCCTATTACAAGCGCACCAAGAAGCGCATCTTCCTGATGGCGCCCATCCATCACCATTTCGAAAAGCGCGGCTGGGCCGAACCGCAGATCGTGATCCGCTTCTGGATCATCAGCCTGATCCTTGCCATGCTGGGCCTTGCCACGCTGAAGGTGCGCTAAACCAAATGCCGCGCCCGGCATCGGCCGCCGGGTGGACTTCACGTCCCCCCGGACCCCCCTGTGGGATATTTATGAACAAATGAAAGGGGCTTGGGGTTCCTTTCCCTTTGCTCTTTGCCAAAATACTCCCGGCGGAGCGCATCCCGAGCTGGTTGGCGCTTGCGCCAGAGGCGAGATAAAAAACTCTGCGCCTCTGGCGCCCTATTGGATCAACGGCAGGGCAGGGCGCTTACCAGTGGCCGGTGTTGGCCATGCTGGCCCAGGGTTCAGCCGGGGGCAGGCTGTCGCCCATTTGCAGGATCTCGATCGAGACATTGTCGGGTGAGCGCACAAACGCCATATGGCCGTCGCGCGGCGGGCGGTTGATCAGGACACCGGCTGCCTGAAGCTTGGCGCAAATATCGTAGATGTTGTCGAACTCATAGGCCAGATGGCCGAAGTGGCGACCGTCCGAGGGCAGGCCGGTGTCGCCATCCCAGTTGTACGTCAATTCAACCGGGGCTTCCGGCTGGCCCGGTGCTGCCAGAAACACCAGCGTGAAGCGGCCCTTTTCGTTTTCATACCGGCGGATCTCTTCCAGACCCAAGAGCTTGTAGAACGCAATGGACTTATCAAGGTCCAGTACGCGGACCATCGTATGCAGATATCTGACTTTCATGGGCGAGTTCCTTTTGTTTCCATGCCGAACCTAGCAGCAAACGCCGCCGAAACCAGATCAGAAGCGCCCCGATCAGAAGCGTGATGCCACGCTCAGGCCCAAGCCCAATGTTTGCGTATCGTACAGCGCCACATTGCTGTCGTTGCGCGCAAAATCGAGACTCAGCACCGGTGCAAACCCCAGATAGGTCATCTTGTTCACCGTCGCCTGCAAGCTTGCCTGCCAATGCAGATCCTGCCGCCCCACAGACGTATAGGGCGAAGCGGCATAGTCCGACGCCTGCACCGACACATTCGCACCCAGCGACACCCCCGCCACCGGATGGCTCGTCCGCCAGCCCAAGCCCAAAGTCGCCTCGGCATGGTCAATTCCGATATCCTGCGACACCACCCGCGACAGGGACAGGTTGCCCTGCCACGTATCGCCGTTAGCACCGGCCTTCGACAACCGCACCGAAACTTCTGCCTCGGTCGAGGAGGACACCGGCCGGTCCAGCCGTATTTGCCGCGTCAGGCTGGCACTGAAGCTGCCCGTGGCCGCCGTGCCCAGCGGACGCCCAAGTTCAACCGAGGCCTCAAGGCTGTTGGACAAATCAGCCCCGCCGTACCAAGTGTGTCCGGCTGTGATCTCGGTGGTCAACTGTCCAAACGACCCTGTTGCCTTGCGCTGCACGCCAAGTTCCAGATGGTTCAGCGCATAGTCACTGTTCTGCGCCTTGGGGGCCTGCGCCCGCGCCGCATCCGACAAGACCACGCCCTGCTGGCTGGCACCAAAGGTCAGAAACGTCTCTGCCGCCACCGTCTCCTCCAGCTTGTAGCTGCCAGTCACACCCAACCCAAAGGCCAGCCCCGACAGCGCCAGCGCGTCACCCGACAGGATGAAGGGAATGCCGTGATAGTCAAACAACGGGTCGCGCGCCCCGCCGTTCACATTGTCCGACGGCCGGACCGAGGCGCTGACCCCAAGGTTCAGCGGGTTCTGGGCGCGGACATAGTTGAAATCCTGCAAAGCCTGGGCCTGCGCCGCCCCACTCGGCGCGTTCTGCACCGCCTGCCGTAGCCAGTACTGCGCCGTTGTGCGATGCCCCTGCAACGACAAGGCCTGCGCCACCGAGGTTGCCGCCTGATACCGTGCGCCCTTATCGCTGGCGAGGCTCCACGCCTGCCGCGCCGCAGCCTCGCTGTCTGGCAGCCGGTGCAGCACGCGCAGGGCCTGCGCCTTCAGGATATGGGCCTGACCGTCGGCAGGATCGCGTTCAAGCAAGGCCGTGGCAATCTTCAGCGCCTGCTCGGCATAGCCCTTGGCCAAAGCCTCCAGCCCATAGGCGCGCATCTGCGCTACGGTCAGCACGGCAGGCTTGGCATCGGCCATGCCCGCAGTGGCCAGTTCTGCACTCAACCCTGTGGCCAGCATCAGCAGCCCCGCCGTAACGGCTCGCCTCACAGCCAATGTCACGGGCGATACAGTATGAAGCCGCCGGTTTCGCGGTAGGTGATGCCCGCCACGTCCGAGGTGACGACAATGATCCCCGCCACTTCACCGGCATTCTTGCCCGACAGGACAGCATAGTACTTGCCCGCCTCAAGTTGCAGCGGGGTTGGCTTGTCATCGCTGCCCTTGACCATGATCGTGCTCGTCAAATCACCCTGCGCCTCGCCGTTGTTGTCCAGCACACCGGGGCCCACACTGAACGCCAGTGTCGGCAAATTGTTCAAGTCCGTCAGGCGGTCCTTGTCGACGTTGATGCCGTCCAGCACGGTCTGCGTGATGTCATTGCCCGCCAGATCAAAGATATGTCGGTTCGTGACATAGCCGCGAACACTGGCGTCATTCTTTGTTGCCGATTCCGCAGGGAGCGAGTCAACAAAGTCGATGATCATCTGCATGTCACCGGTGGAATATTGCAACCCGCCGCCCGATGAGTCGCGCAAGCCGCCATAGCTGCCATGATACTGCGCTTGCCCGGTGGTGGGCAGCGTCACGCCACCATCCGCCGTCCGGCCATAGATAAAGCCGCCAAAACCGTAGTTGCGATAGGCCCCGGTCCGCACGATGGCGAAATGCGTCTTGCCGCTGTCCGACACGCCATAAAGCGCACGGTAAGAAAACTGGTCGATCACCTCGCCGGTCTGGGGATCAGTATCGGTGATGTCCGCTGCAAACACCCGCCCCGGCCCCGCTTCTGGCCCCATATCGCCGCCCACATTGCTGTGCTGGTAGACGTTCTCCCCGTCAAACGCGAGGTTGTCGACCGTGAACGTATCCGCGGTTCCGTTGTAACTGATCTTGCCGTTGTTGAAGGCATAGCCGTTGCCGTTTAACGTGCCGCCATCTGTATCCTTGTTGCGCTTCTCATGCCGCTCCACCGCGCCGCTGGCTGACAGAGTTGCAGACGACGTCGACAAATCCGACACGGACACGTTGCCCGTGCTGCCACCGCCTCCGCTTCCATCCGTGCCCCCCGGAAAGGGCGAACCGCCGCACCCGGCCAGCACCAAAAGTGCTGCCAAAGACTTCCGAACTGCCGACATAATGCCTCACATGTTTCTTTTCGTTTTACAAAACACTGTGCCCAATGCGTATCCAAAGATCAAATGCCCATGATCTTTCGGTCAATTCAGCCGCACCCCTGATGCAGCGCCGCACCACTGGCCTTGCCCCCCCGCCTGCCGCTATGCTAGCCCCGACTCATGCCCTGAAAGGCGAACCCATGCCGCTCTCCCCTGACCAACGCGCCGAAATCGAAGCGGCCCGCGCCACCCCGCGCCCCACCCTGCGCGCCGTCAGTGACGGGATGGAGGCCCACCTGTATAAAGCCAACCCCGTTCTCGACCACGGCTTTGTCCGCGTCATCGACTACATGGGCACCGACGCCGCCATCGTCCAGGCCGCTCGCGTCAGCTATGGTGAGGGTACCAAGCACGTCCAAAACGACGAGGGCCTGATCCGCTACCTGATGCGGCACTGGCATTCGACCCCGTTCGAGATGTGCGAGTTGAAGCTGCACGTCAAACTGCCGGTCTTCGTCGCCCGCCAGTGGATCAGGCACCGCACCGCCAACGTCAACGAATACTCCGCACGCTATTCGATCCTCGACCGGGAGTTCTACATCCCCGAACCTGCGGCCCTGGCGGCGCAGTCCATCACCAACAACCAGGGCCGCGGCGATGTCCTGTCGGGGGAGGAGGCTGCGCGCGTCCTTGATCTTCTGCGCGCCGATGCAGGGCAAATGTATGACCATTATGAGGCGATGCTGGGCCAGACCGCCCCCGATGGCACGCCACAAAGCGGCTTGGCCCGAGAGCTCGCCCGGATGAACCTGCCGATGAACATCTACACGCAATGGTATTGGAAGGTCGACCTGCACAACCTCTTCCACTTCCTGCGCCTGCGCGCCGACCCCCACGCCCAATACGAAATCCGCGTCTACGCGGATGAGATTTGCCGTCTGGTGAAGGATTGGGTGCCTTTGGCCTACGCCGCCTTCGAGGACTACCGGATGGGAGGGGTGAATTTGAGCGGCAAGGCGGTCGCGGTGCTGAAACGGCGGCTGGCCGGGGAGGTTGTCGATCAGGAGGGGAGTGGCATGAGCAAGGGGGAATGGCGGGAGTTTTGTGAGGTGTGGGGGTGAGTGATTTGGCAAGCTTCTTGGAAAAGGCATTCGATCGAATCCTCGAAGTCTTTCCAATAGTGAAAATTTTGCTTCTTATAGTCTTATTATGCTTCACAGCACTTTTCGACCCATGGGGAGCTATCGAAAAGATTGGTATAGCGGAAATCGTAAAGTCCTATAGGCCCTGGTTGGTCGTCTCCGCATTGGTTTCTGGAGGTTTTCTTGCGATCCATATCTCATTTGCCGCCTTCCATTGGGGTTCAACCAAGCTATCGAAGCAAGTGGCACTTAGAGCAATTTCAAAGAAGCAGCTGTCGGAAGACGCGAAACTGCTTCTCTGCGTGCTGTCTGCTTACCGTCCTGATCCGGTAAATTTTGACTCATCCGCCCCGGCCGTCCGAGAGCTTCGGGACAGCAATTTGGTCGTCAGAAATAGTTACGACAATGGATACTATGCAAAATTTGGACTATCGGAAAGTGGTCGAGTTCGCGCGGATCAGAGCGATGTTCACAGTTTTGCAGAACTCATAAACAAAAGCAGGGAAGATTTAATTCCCATTTACTCGCGCGCTTCAGGGTTACGGGCGTCAGATCTATGGATTCGCGTGTCGCAGAACAAGGATTGTTATGATGGCCAATAGAAAGCAAGCGTAGGGTGCGTGCTCGCACGCACCGCTCCCCCGCCAAGGTGCGTGAAATCATGCACCCTCCGTTCTTCCCCGATTTGTCCCGCGACAAATCAGGCCGCGCCTGCCTGCCCCCGGGCAGGCGCGATAAACCCGCCCACCCCAGGCCGGCGCGATAAACGCGCCCACCCCAGGCCGGCGCGCCCCGATTTCCCAACCGACAGTATCAAGCCCAACCTCCCTTGGAGCTATGCCCGAAAGTTGGTGACGTTGTGATCGGGCGGCTTTGAATTCGTGCTTGATCCCGTCGCGGAACTCAATCCCTTCGATGATTTCGGGCAGG
>JAYSQA010000280.1:0-11908 GCA_043721775.1 Rhodobacterales bacterium | reverse complement strand
ATGGCCCGGACGCTGTCGCCGGATGGCCAGGGACCGGGAGAAAACCATCGCCAGCGCCAAAGCATGGCTGCTCATCGCCCACACCCACCGTCTCATCCGCCGTCTCATCCGCCTGCTCGCAAGGCCATGACAACACACAGATAGTTTCGAAGCAGACTCTGAATCATGCGTTCCGGCGGAAGTTGGCCAGCTTGTCGAACATGACGGCAAACAAGATCGCGCTGCCGATGAACGTGCCCTGCCAGAAGGCGTTGATGCCCAGAAGGCCAAGCGAGTTTCGGATCACCTCGATCAGCATCGCGCCGATGATGGCCCCCAAAGCCGTGCCGCCGCCGCCCGCAAGGTTGGCCCCGCCGATCACGGCCGCCGCGATCACCTGCAACTCCATCCCCGCGCCGATGTTCGTCGTCACCGCCCCAAGCCAGCCGGTCTGCACGATCCCGGCGATGCCTGCCGACAACGAGGAAATCATGTAGACCGCAACTTTGATCATCTTGACCGGCACACCGGTCAGCGTGGCCGCATGTTCATTGCCGCCAATTGCAAAGACGTGGCGGCCAAACTGCGTCCAGCGCAGCACAAAGCCGGTCAGCAGCGCCAGAACGACGGTGTACATCACCGGGTTGGCAATACCGAAGAACCACGCCCCACCACCCAAGGCCAGCAGGACGTCATGGTCCGGACCGAACTCGAACACCACGGTGTTGCCGGACGCCACCATTGCCAATGACCGCGCTACGGACAGCATGCCAAGCGTCACCACAAACGGCGGCAGGCCGATATAGGCGATCAGAAACCCGTTGAACGCCCCCACCACCAGCGCTGTGGCAATGGACGCTGCAATGCCCGCCTCGATCGAGTACCCCGCGTGCATCACCACCGCCAACACCATGCTGCACAGACACAGGACTGATCCGACCGACAGGTCAATACCGCCGGTGATGATCACCAGCGTCATGCCAAGGGCGATGATCGCCGTGAAGGTGACGTTGCGGGTGATGTTGTACAGGTTCTTCGACGTGGCGAAACTGTCGGTTGTGAACGACAAGGCAAGGCTTGCCACGATCACCGCGATGAACACCCAGAAGGTCTGGCTGGCCAGAATACCTGACAGCCAGCTTTGCTGCTTTTGGGCGATGGATTGGGTCAGCGAGGTTGTCATGGTAAGCCTTTCCGAACGGAATCAGACGGTTTCGATGGCGCCGGTTATCAGACCGGTCACCTCTTCGGGCGAGCTTTTGGCGATTTCCTTGTCAGCAACCTTGGAGCCGCGACGCATCACGATGACCCGGTCGGCCACGGCGAACAGATCCGGCATCCGGTGGCTGATCAGCACCACCGTGATGCCCTGATCGCGCAAGCGGCGGATCAGGTTCAACACCTCTGCCACTTGGCGCACCGAAATGGCGGCGGTCGGTTCGTCCATCAAGACGATCTTGGCGTTGCTTAAACGGGTGCGGGCGATGGCCACTGCCTGCCGCTGGCCGCCCGACATCTTCTTGACCAGATCACGCGGCCTTGTTTCCGATTTCAACTCGGCAAAGATTTCAGCGGCACGGCGGTACATCGTGGGATAATCAAGGATCCGCAGCGGCTTGAACCCCACCCGCAACTCGCGCCCCAGAAAGACGTTTGCGGCTGCTGTCAGGTTGTCGCACAGCGCCAGATCCTGGTGAACGATCTCTATCCCATGTTCGCGCGCCTCGACCGGGCGGTGCATAACGATCTCTTTGCCATCCATCAGCATCGAGCCGGCGCTGGGCCGGAAGTTGCCGGCCATCATTTTGACAAGCGTGGATTTCCCCGCACCGTTGTCGCCCATCAGGCCGATGACTTCGCCCGCCTCAAGCGAAAAGGACACGTCCTTGACCGCCTCGATGGCACCGAAATGCTTGGAAATATGCCTCAGCTCCAGAACTGCCACTTTGACCTTCGCCCCCCCCCTGAACGATCAACCCGGCGTTACTTGGTGCAAGCCCCCCCGCGCGCCCCGAGTCTTCACGCGCCAAAACGCCAAACCAACGCAACGGCTGTCAGCCCAAGCTGCCCTGTTACGGTGTCTTGTTTGATGCCTGACAATATTCTGAGAATCCGCAAAGTCAATGAAATCTTTGGAATAATAGCGCTGTCATAAATTCTGGTTTCTGGTATTTTCTGCGTAGAATCATTTGATCTGCGGACAGGGTCCGCTTGACACTTGGCTCAACTTGTTGACGCACTTGGGTAAGCCGCCTGCCACGATCCAACTACTGAATGGGGCACATAAAGCCTCTGGACGCAGGCGAAACGACATCAACACTCTGCCGCATCACAAGAATCGCGGCTTTTTTGGGAGGACTGCTGACATGAAGAAGACCTTGATGCTTGCCACCGCCGCCGCCATTCTGGCGCTTGGCGCGACGGCAGGCTTTGCTGAAGGCAAGAAGCAACTGGTGATCGTTGTGAAGGGCCTGGACAACCCCTTCTTCGAGGCGATCAATCAGGGTTGCCAGAAGTGGAACGCTGAAAACCCGACCAGCGAGTACGAATGCTTCTACACCGGCCCCGCCTCTACCTCTGACGAAGCGGGCGAGGCGCAGATTGTGCAGGACATGCTGGGCAAGCCCACGACCGTTGCCATGGCAATTTCGCCGTCAAACGCCAAGCTGATCGCACAGACCCTGAAGACCGCAGCGCCGACCATTCCCGTGATGACGCTGGACGCTGACCTTTCGGCGGACGACGTTGCCCTGCGGATGACCTATCTGGGCACCGACAACACCCTGATGGGCACCAAGATCGGCGAGTATATCAAGAAGGCCAAGCCGAACGGCGGGACCATCTGCACGATCGAGGGCAACCCCGGTGCTGACAACATCCTGCGCCGCGCCCAAGGCATGCGCGATGCTCTGACCGGCAAACCTGGCCTGGCTGCGCTGGCTGGCGAAGGTGGCTGGACCGAAGCCCCCGGCTGCCCGGTCTTCACCAACGACGACGGTGCCAAGGGCGTTCAGGCGATGACCGATATCCTTGCCGCGAACCCCAAGCTTGATGCGTTCGGCATCATGGGCGGCTGGCCGCTGTTCGGCGCACCGCAGCCCTACCGTGACCTGTTCACCCCGCTGAAAGACCGGATCGCCAGCAACGACTTCGTGATTGGCGCTGCTGACACGATTGGCGCGGAAGTTGATCTGGCCCGTGAAGGTCTGGTCACCGCTCTGGTCGGTCAACGTCCGTTCGAGATGGGTTATCTTGCGCCGGGTGTCATGATTGACCTGATCGCTGGCAAGAAGGTCGCCGACCCGATCTTCACCGGCCTGGACGAGTGCACCATGGATACCGCCGACACCTGCATCAAGAAGTAATCTGACCTGAAGACGATGGGCGCCAGGTCACTCCGGGCGCCCTTTGCATGTCAGGCAGTGGCACCGGCAAAAATCTCAAACCCGGTGTCGATGCTGATGGGCTTCTCGGGGCGCACTTCGCTGGACAGGCACACCTCGACCGCGCGCTGGCCAATTTCAAACCGGTTGGCGCGGATGGTGGACAAAGGCTGGGGCATGGAGCGGCCAATGTCCAAACCGTTGAAACCGAACAGCGCCAGGTCGTCGGGAACCCTGATCCCCGCGCTCATGCAATGAAACAAGCCACCTACGGCCATATCGTCGTTCGAAAAGGTCAGCACGTCCAACCCGGGGGCCTGCGCACAAATCGCGGCAGTTTGTGCCCGGCCTTTGGCAACGGTGGTCTGGCCTTCGGACACCACCTGCGCTTCAAACCCCAGACCTGCTTCGGCCAAAGCGTCACACATCCCCTTGTGGCGCATCAGGGCGCGCAGATCCTTGTCGCCGCCGTATCCGACGTAGCCAAACCGCCGATAGCCGCGTTGCACCAGATGGCGCACGGCTGCCTTGCCCGCCGACAGATGAGAAAACCCAACGGCCGCATCAATCGGCTTGTGGTCAATCTCCATGAACTCCACCACCCGAACGCCGCTGTTTTCCAACATGCGCTGCGTCGCATCGGTATGGGTGGAGCCCGCAATCAGAACGGCGGCGGGCTGCCATGCCAGAAGGTTGCGCACCACAACCTCCTCTTTATCCAGATCATAGTCGGTGACGCTGATCACCGACTGCCGGTTGGTGCCTGCCAACCCGGCGTTGATGCCTTGCAAAATCTCGGGGAAGACGATGTTGGACAGCGAGGGGATCACCACCCCCACAAGGCGTGAGTCCAGTGAGGCCAAAGACCCCGCGATCCGGTTGGGCACATATCCCAGTGCCCGAACCGTCGCCATGACCTTTTCACGCGTGGCTTCCGCAACCAGACCCTGACCGCGCATGATCCGGGATACAGTGCTGTCACTGACCTCGGCCAGCCTTGCAACATCGCTGACAGTGACCTTGCTTTTCCGGTCTGTCAGTCGTTGCCGTTGCTTTGCCATCGTTGGTGCATTCCTTTTAATCCGGGACGTATCTACGCCAAGGATGCGCCTCTTTGAAGCCCAATACCTCACGCGCCTTCTGGTTGGAAATCGGCGCTTCCCATTCGCCCATCTTGCGGGTGATCGGCGTGTTCGGCGCGAATTTGGTAAGGAACTGTTCGGTCGGTTCATTGGCGGTGATCGTGTCATTCACCGCGTTGAAGACCTGATAGCCAAGGCCGTCCTTTTGCAGGCACAGATGCACGATTTCGCCTAAGTCGCGGGCGTCGATATAGCTCCAGGCGTTGCGCTTGCGGCTGGGGGGATTGGCCAGATAGCCGGGGAAGTTGGCGTAATCCTCGGGCGAGATTACGTTGCCGATCCGCAGCGCGTAAATGTCAGCGCCGAACCGCATCGCAAAGGCGCGGGCGGTCTTTTCGTTCACGACCTTGGACAAGCCATAGCTGTCCATCGGGTCACTGTCATAGCTTTCGTCCAGCGGGAAGGAATGGTAATCCTTGTCGCCTTCCGCGAAGCAAACCCCATAAGTCGTCTCGGACGACGCCACGATGACCTTCCGAATGCCCAGCTTCATCGCCGCCTCGATGACGTTATAGGTCGAGGCGACGTTGGCCATGAAGGTCTTGTTGTCCGGCTCCAAGCCAACCCGTGGGATCGCGGCGAAATGCACCACCGCATCGGCCGGCCCCGGAACCTTGCCATCGGCATAGTGTTCCAGCCCGAAATGGCTGGTCAGTGCGTTGAAGGTCTGGGCCCCGTCGGTCAGGTCGGTGATCAGGGTGTTGACGCCGGGCAGGTTCAACGGCTTCAGGTCGACATTCAAAATGTCATAGCCTTTGGCCAGCAGATGCGGCACGGCCTCGCGCCCTGCCTTGCCGGTGCCACCTGTGAAAACGATACGCTTGGTCATGGTTGCTCCTTTACGAACCTATTCTGCTTTCGGCAGGTCCAACCCTGCCAACCCCGCCAGCATCCGCGCGACCGAGGCGTCATCATCACGCCCCATGCCTGCCGCTGCCGTCATCACGAACATCTGCAACGCCATCGCGGCGACCGGCGTGGGGAACTTAAGCCCCCGGCCAATATCGGTAACGATGCCCAGATCCTTGGTGAAGATATCCACCGCCGAACGCGGCGAATAATCCCCCTCCAGAATATGCGGCACCCGGTTTTCGAACATCCACGAGTTGCCGGCTGAGGCGGTAATCACCTCATACACCTTGGCAATGTCCAGCCCCATGGCCTTGGCAAAAGTGATCGCCTCACACGCCGCAGCGATGTGCACACCGGCCAGCAGCTGGTTCACGATCTTGAACGCCGCTCCGGTGCCCGCAGTGTCGCCCAGTTCGTAGACCTTGGCCGCAATCGCATCCAGCACCGGGCGCGCCTTGGCAAATGCCACGGGCGGGCCTGATCCCATCACGGTCATCTCTCCCGCTGCCGCCCGCACCGCCCCACCGCTGATTGGCGCGTCGATATAGTCCAACCCCAAAGCCTGCGACCGCGCTGCGAAGTCGCGCGCTGCATCAGGGGCCATCGTCGCACAGGACAGGATCACCGCCCCCGGCTGAAGCGCCGCCGCAGCGCCCTGCGGTCCGAACAGCACCGCCTCGGTCTGCGCGGCGTTCACCACGACGGTGATCACGACATCGGCACCCTTTGCGGCTTCAGATGGCGTGGCCTCTGCCTGGCCACCCAAGGCCACAAACCGCGCGCGCGCCGCTGGCGTCACATCGCAGCCCACCACCGCGAACCCGTTTCGCAGCAAAGACCCCGCAATGCCAAGGCCCATCGAGCCAAGACCCACAACACACACCTTCAGGCTTTTCGCGTCCGACATGCAGCCCCCGTATTCCGCTGGATTGTGACTTAGGCTTGTTAGTCCCAAGGTGCAATGATAGCGTTGCCATTACAAGCCCCGGTGTCACGACAAACCATGTCGCGCACCTGATTTATAAAACGGAATCAGAGGGGTACTGGAAGACGGAATATATTCCGGCGCGATGTGGCAAAGAGGTGGAATGTGCTGATTGGGGCTGTGGCCGATGATATCACGGGGGCAACGGATCTGTGCCTGATGCTGTCGCGCGCAGGGCTGCATACCGTGCAGGTGATTGGCGTGCCGGTGGGGGCCTTGCCAAAGGCTGATGCCGTGGTCATCGCCCTGAAATCGCGCACCATTCCACCGGCCGAGGCCGTGCGGATGTCTGTTGCCGCAGCACGGGCGCTGCTGGATGCAGGGGCCGCGCAATTGCTGTTCAAGTACTGCTCGACCTTCGACAGCACGGATCAGGGCAACATCGGCCCGGTGACCGAGGCTTTGCTGAACCTGACCCAGTCGCCGCTGACCATCGCCTGTCCCGCGTTTCCAGCCAATGGCCGCACCGTTTACAAGGGCTATCTCTTCGTCGGGGACCAGTTGCTGTCTGACAGCCCGATGCGGGATCACCCCCTGACCCCCATGCGCGACGCCAATCTTGTGCAGGTGCTGCAACGCCAGACGGCGCTGCCGGTCGGCCTGTTGGGCGCAGCGACCATCGCGCAAGGCGCAGACGCCATCCATTCGGCCTTTGCAAGCGCCCGGTCAGCGGGCCAGCGCATCCTGATGGCTGACACGCTGACCGACGCCGATCTGCTGGCCATAGGCCAAGCCTGCGCCGATATGCCCCTTGTGACGGGCGGTTCCGGCATTGCCCTGGGCCTTGCGGCCAATTTCGGGCTGGAAGCGGCAACGAAAGCCAGCCGCATGGCCGCACCTGCCGGTCGCCGGGTGATCCTCGCCGGGTCCTGTTCGCAAGCGACACGGGGGCAGATTGCTGCTGCCATCGCAGCCGGGATGCCAGCTTTTGCGCTGGATGTGGAAAGCCTCGCGTCCGGTGCGCAAACCGTCGAGCAGGTTGTGGCTTGGGTCCTGAAGCAGCCCGGCACCGCGCTGGTCTATTCCAGTGCTGATCCCGAAACGCTGGCACGCACCCAAGCCCGACTGGGCCGTGATGCTGCTGGCGCGCTTGTTGAACATACGCAGGCCAGCATCGCCCAACGGCTTTGCGTCGCAGGTTTCACGCAATTCATCATCGCGGGCGGCGAAACCTCGGGTGCGGTGATTGACGCGCTTGGCGTGACCATGCTGGACATCGGCGCCGAGATTGCGCCCGGCGTGCCTTGGACCCGGTCTTCCAGCGGACCAGACCTTGCATTGGCCTTGAAATCCGGCAACTTCGGCGCGCCGGATTTCTTTCTGACAGCCTGGGACCTGCTTGACGATGGGACGCAGCATGACTGACCTGACACGCGCCCGGGATGAGATTGCCCGTGTCGGCGGCTCGCTGTTTGACCGGGGGCTGACGCCGGGGTCAAGCGGCAACATATCCGTCCGGCTGGAGGGTGGCGGCTGGCTGATGACGCCCACCAACGTGTCGCTGGGCGCCATTGACCCCGCCCGGCTGTCGCATTTCGATGCTACGGGCCGCCATGTCGGCGGTGACATGCCCACCAAGGAAGCCTTCCTGCACTTTTCCATGTATGCTGAACGGTCAGATGCGCGCGCCGTGGTGCATCTGCATTCCAGCCACGCCACGGCTGTGAGCATTCTGGCGAATGTCGACCCTGCCGATGTGATGCCCGCCCTGACCGCCTATTACATCATGCGGGTCGGACGCCTGCCACTGGTGCCCTACTTTGCGCCCGGTGACCCTGACCTTGCCCATGCCGTCAAGGCGCTGGCCAGCCGGCACCACGCTGTCTTGCTGGCCAATCACGGGCCCGTCGTCGCCGGAACCAGCCTGTCCAACGCCCAATTCGCCGTGGAAGAGCTGGAGGAAACCGCCAAGCTGTTCCTCATGCTGCAAAACCACGCGCTGCGCACACTAACCCCGGACCAGGTCACCGACCTGCGCCGCCGCTTCAACCTGACCTGAAGGAGACCATCATGCCAGCAACCGAAACCGTAGGCTTTGTCGGCATTGGCCTGATGGGCCAGGGCATGGCCAAGAATATCGTCGAGAAGGGTTACAAACTCACGGTAATCGGCCACCGCAACCGCGCGCCTGTGGAAGACCTCGTGTCGCGTGGCGCATCTGAGGCCGCCAGCCTGACTGACCTTGCCAGCGCCAGCACCGTCATCTTCCTGTGCCTGACCGGATCGCCCGAAGTGGCCGCTGTCGTGGCGGGTCTGAAACCCGGCCTGAAGCCCGGCACTGTGATCGTCGATTGCTCCACCTCTGACCCGACGGTCACGCTGACCCTTGCCGCTGACCTTGCCACCATGGGGGTTGAATTCATCGACGCGCCCCTCAGCCGCACGCCGAAAGAGGCTTGGGCGGGCACGCTGGATTGCATGGTAGGGGCCCCGGAAGCCACCTTCACCCGTGTCCAGCCGATCATTGCGACATGGGCGGGCAAGATCGTGCATATCGGCGATGTGGGCGATGGCCACAAGATGAAGCTTTTGAACAACTTCCTGTCGCTTGGCTATGCCGCCCTGTATTCCGAGGCGCTGGCCCTGTCGCGCAAGGTCGGCATTCCGGTGGCCACGTTTGACAAGGTCATCCGGGGTGGCCGGATGGATTGCGGCTTCTACCAAACCTTCATGGGCTACAATCTGGAGGGCAACCGCGAGGCGCACCGCTTCACGTTAGGCAATGCCTACAAGGACATGCGCTATGTTGAATCCATGGCCAATGCCTCAACCGTGGCGACACCGATGGCCAGCGCCGTGAAGAACTCTTTCGCGCTGGCGATGGCAAACGGCGGCAACGGCCCGGAAGACTACGTGCCGCATCTGGCGGATTTCATCGCCAGGGCCAATGGGGTTGGCTGACGGCTGACACGTCCGTCATTTCTGGGGCCAAGTGTTGTTGGCGACCGCTTCACGCACCGCCTCTGGCATAGGCGGAGGCCATGGAAAACGCTTGCCCTTCAGCTTGTTGACGACGAGAGCAAGGGCCTTGCCCTCGTCACTCGTCGGCAAGAGCCGGCTTGTGGCGGCATAGAGGCCCAAGGTCAAACCGGAAGTGCTGTGTGCCCAGACTGATGCGCCATGGTCCAGCAACAGGTCCACCGCCGCCCAGTGGTCTGCACCCGCGGCCATCAGAACCGGGGTGCCGCCGACGGCGTCGGTTGCATTGATGTTGGCACCAGAGGACAGCAGCAGCTCAATCGCATGTTGCGCACCCATCAGCGCCGCTTCGTGCAAGGCCGTTCGGCTGCCGCCCCTTCCGTCAGGGTTGGCTCCACCTGCAAGCAGCAGCTTGGCGACCGTCAAATCCTTGGCCCTGACCGCAACAGCCAGCGGCGCGTTGGCCGTGCCACCGTCCGGGTTGGCTCCGGCTTTCAGCAGGCCCGACACCATGGCGCGGTCGAGACCGCTGACCGCGACCAGCAGCGCTGTTTCGGCCCCGGTTCCGGTGACGTTCACCCCGCCGGGCAACCGCGCCGCCTGCGCCAGAGCATCGCCAAGATGACCCTCGGCGACGGCCCTTATAAAGCCGCGCTCGTCCTGCCGGAACGCATCGAACAGTTTGTCACCCGTCATCTTTTCCCCCAACGCCGGGCCAGAGACTGCAAGCAGCAGCACCAGCACCAGCCGCAACCTACTTGCGAATGCAACCCGCATCCTTCTGCTCTTGCACGATGCCACTCTTCACCCAATCCATGCCATGCTTGTTGATCGGACTATGTTCATCAATGAAACTCTTTTTCTCCGGCACCACGACCGGCAGTGCATGCCGCTGACCATAGGCTGGCGGCATTGTCGGAGAACCGGACAGGTCTTTCTTGATATGCAGCGCTGCAAGAAAGCCACCCAGCGCAGGATTTATCCCGGCAATTAATCCGGTCGCCGCGCCGAAGATCTTTTGCCGATTGTCCTGAACTCCTGACAGTGGGTCGCCAGGAACATAGTAAGCCGCCACCTTGGCCGCATTGTCCTCATACTCTGCCACCGTCGCATGATTCAACCCGGCTGCATTGAACGTGTCTGCCGACTTGCCCGTCACGACCGACGCCGCTGAGGCGAGGCCACCGCCCAGCGAATGACCGGTGAAGCTGACATCGCCGGTTGCTAGGCTGATTTTCTTTGCAAGGATCTTGGCCTGATTGTAGTGCTCCGTTTCCAAACCAGTCCCTTGCCGCGCATCCGCCAGCCAGTCCTGTACGGTCTGGGTGCCCCGGAAGGCAACCACATAGGCGTTGGTGCGCGGGTCCTGAAAAACCTCGGCCCGCATAGTGCAGTTCCGGGGCGACAGGTCGTCTTTGTCCAGGCCCAGTTTGGCCAGCCTGGCCAGGCCTTCTGGGGTTCTGGAGTCGAGCAATTGGAATGGTTTCGGGACATCCCCGGCCACGGAATCATCCGCCGTATAGGCATGTTCAGACAGCTGCGCCTTTTCCAGCACGTCGAGAAGATGGGCGCAGGTCGGGCTGAGGACGGGCGTGGCCGGTACAACGGTGATCGGTATGGCAGGCGCTGGAGGCGGAGGTGCCGCCGGTCTGGGCACAGGCTTGGCTTTCGGCTTGGCGCTGGTGCTGGGCGGAGGCGGCGCGTTGGAAGCGCTTTTGCCGCCACCGCCGCCGCCATGACGGGTTGAGGCGCGCTCCAGTTCGGCCACCCAGATTTCGCCGGTAGTGATCGCAGCAGCCAGAAGGTGCAGGAAACCCCTATCTGTCGGGTGCTGGATACCAAGGTCAAAACCCCAGCGGCGCGCATTGGCCCGCATGTCGGTGGCAGACAAATGGCGCTGGACGAACCGCAGGGCTTCGTCATGGTTGACAAACCTGCGGGGGACACGGTCCGCAGTAGGCTCGCCTCGGTTCATCAACTCGAACCGGCTGGTTGTGTCACCAATCCTGATGCCCAATTCGTTAACCCGCCCGCGCCACAGGTTTCAATCTACATTATATGAACTTATGGGCATGTCAGAACAAAGGCAACGCTAAACGATACCCTGCGGCAAGGCCTGCACCCTCGGCCGGATTGACGTTGATCAATCGTAATATGGCGGCGACCACCAGCACGGCCGCCTCGACCTGCCGTCCAAGCTTCTTTTGGCACCCTTGGGCGGCGGCGACGCTGGGGCGGTGATCCGGGCCGGTGGTCGGGATAAGCCGGTTTCATGCGGCAGGGTCGGGTTTGATCCCGAAAATCAGGCAATACAGCGCCGGGACGAACAGCAAGGTCAACAGGGTGCCCACAATGATGCCGCCCATCATCGCATAGGCCATCGGTCCCCAGAACACCTGACGCGAGATGGGGATCAGCGCGAGGCTCGCCGCCGCCGCTGTCAGCAGGATCGGCCTCGCCCGGCTGTCGGTCGCATCGAACACCGATAGCCAGCGGGGCAGGCCGCGAAGCTGCAACTCTTCGATGGCATGCACCAGAATGATCGAATTGCGGGCTGAAGGCCGCGATGGTTCTGGCGCTGCGGCAGGCCAAACCGGCACGCGGGCTCAGGCGCACAACCCTCGCGGGCACCTCCATGGTCCCGGAAA
>JAYSQA010000279.1:0-13920 GCA_043721775.1 Rhodobacterales bacterium | reverse complement strand
CACGCATCTCAGGTCAATAACAATTTGATGTCTTACTCCTTTCCATAGCCCTCATCCTTAGTCAGGCTGAAGATCTCCGGCAAACCAGGGGCGGTTCAGTTCGGCAGGACGGTCAAAGGTTGCGGGGCAAAGGCTGCAAGGCAAACCGGGCTGTAGACGGGAATCAAAGCTTGCCATAACCTGCGGTCAGATTGCGCTGTCTTGTTGCGATGCCACCTTCAGGGTCGCGTCAGGACCATCCTCTTTTGACAGGAGATTCCGCCTTGGCCGACACGGATTTGACCGAAAAGCAGATCACCTTTCTGGAAAAGTACTGCTCTATCAACGTTCGTTTCTTCAAGCGCAAGGCGGAAGAGCGGCGCGATGCCAAAGAGCAGGAGTTCCGGTTTTTCAACGCCGCAGCCGATGCCACGCGCAAGGCCGCAAACAATCTGGTCGATGCCAAAGTGCGGGCCCAGATGCTTGAGCAGATCCAGGTTGCCCAGACCATCATGGAGGGCAGGGGCGGCAAGACCGACATCAACACTGCGATGCTCAAGCTTGATGAGATCAACGATATGATCAAGCTGTCTGCATTGAATTCAGACTGCGCGGACCGCAGGCTCCTGCTGACGCCGCGCGTGGAAACTGTGCTGGCGACGCGTCCGGAAAACCATGTGGCAATCCTGGCCCTGTGGGAAACCGCGAACGAGCGGGTGGTGGCGGGCGGCAGGGCCGACATGCAGGCCGCGCTGACGATGTTTGACCGGCTGGACGGGGTGCTGGCGGCGGCCAAACCCGCGGCTTCGGGCGCGGCGGGTGTGGTTGACGGCGCAAAGGCGGCGCTTGTCGACGAAGCAAAGGTGAAGGAAGAGGAAGCCCGGCGCAGGGCCGAAATCTCCAAGGCCAAGCCGCTTAAGGCCCGGCTGGACCAGATCGACACGCGCTGTCAGACCGCTTTCAGCGCCACCTGGCCGCCTGCCCTGACCCTTGCCCGCGATTCGGCGGCTGCGGCCTTCACCCTGGCGGACGGCGACGATGCCGCTGAGATCGCCCGCAAGATCACCGCCGCCGAGGCTTTGGTGGACGAATTCGGCGTCAAGGCCGACAAACTGCTTGGCGAACATGCGGCTTACGTGGTGGCCCAGAAGGCCGCCTCTACCGCCTTGAAGGACATCAAGGCGCACAAGCAGGCGGCCGCAGTGCCCTACGTCGCCCCCGAGATCACCAAGCTGGACGAGGCGATGGCGGCGGGGGTTCTGAAGGCCAATGCCTTTGACTTCCCGGCGGCGGTTCTGGCGGTGGCCGAGGTGCCCGCCAAATCGGCAGCCCTGTTCAAGGTGGCCGATGATGTGGCCGAACTCGCCGCCGTCCGTTTGGTGCGCGAAACGCAGGTAGGCACCTTGCCGCCCGCACCACGCCCGCTGAACGAGGTGCGCCTTGCCATCGAAGCGGCGGAAACCCTGCTGACCGAAGGCAAGGCCGCCGCCGACACCGGCAAGCTGGCCGATGCGGTTTCCAAGTTTGGCGCCATCCCCGCCGCCGTTGAAAAGGCGCGGGTTCTGGTGGCCCATGCCGCAAGTTTCAACAACAGCCATGACAACCTGGTGCTTCGGGCGAATAGTTTCGCCTCAAAGACCGGCGATGTGGCCTTGGCGCTGGCCAGCAATCTGGCAATTCTGCAAAAGCAACTGACTGCCGCCAAACTTCTTAGCACGACCGACATCACCGCCGCCTCAGCCAATATGACCGATCTGCGCAACTTGCGACAGGCGATGGCTGCTAAAAGCACCGAAATTGCCACGTGGTATGGGGACAAGAGAAACTTCGATCTTCGTCTGAAAGCGGTCGAAGACCGGGCGGGCGACAATGGGCGGATCGCCATTCAGGATTACTATCAACGCCTGCTGGCCGACCGGACCCGTTCCAACGCTTTGGTGGCACCCGGGGCCTCGATCCGCGAATGGGCGATGGCGTCAAAAATCGTGACCGCCTCGGTCAGCCTGCAAACCGGAATGCTGGCGCTGGCGGATGAGGCCAAGGCCTATCTGGCGTTGCACAAGGAACTTGATACCGCGATCAAGGGGCTGAAACTGGCCGACAACGGCACCTCGGCCCAGGCTTTGGCGGGGGCAGAGACGCTGCTGGCCAACGCAGCCGGGCAAAAGGATGCCAAGGACTGGAAAGGTGCCAACGCAACGCTGGCGGTTTGCAAGGCGCAAGTCGACAAGATCAAGACCGTGAAAGTCTCGGCAGACAAGGTCGCGGGGGCGAAGGCTGATCCGGCCTTGGCGACCATCGCCACCGATTTCGGTGCGGCCTTTGCCGCCTATGTGAAGGCGATGGAGGCTGCGACGGCCGAGGACACCGGCCGCTTCTTTCAGGCGCTGCGCACCGCTGCCGACCAGGCCGCGATGGATGCCATGTCCGCCTCTACCGCCACGCCCCCCAATCCAGGTCAGGCGGAAACCCTGCTGAAACAGGCCATTGACGGCTGCGCCCGCGTAGTCACGCTGGGCGGCGAGCGGGCGGCCTTCGTCGCTGCGGCGACGCTGGTGAACGCTGCACGCTCGACCCTGACGGCGCTGAACACGGATAACGTGATCAAGGATGAACTGGATCAGGCCTGGGTGGCGATGGACACGGCCACCGCGCAGAACGCAGCACCGGGTTACGCCTTCGGGGCCAGCATCGGTCTGGTGATGCAAGCACAGGCGCTGATGACCAAGGCAAAGCGCAAGGTGGATGCCTTCACCGCCATGGCCGCCGACCGGGGCAAGATTGACACGGTAATTACCCTGCTGGATCAGGCCGGCACCCCCAACAATGCCGACTACCGGCGCATTCTTGCGGTTGAACTGGCCCGGATGAAGGCCCTGAAACTGGACATCGCCACTCTTTTGACAGCGGGCGAGGCGGAAAAGGCCAAGGCCAGGGCGGCAGAGGGTGGCAAACTGGCCGATCCCTACACCAAGCTGGCGGCCGAGGCGACCGATGCGCGCAGCAAACAGCATCGGTGGCTTGACCAAAAAATCATCGAACTGCTGGCCTTCGCCACTGCGCCCGAGATTGAAGCCTATGCCAAGTCGAACCTTGCCGATCTGCGGATCAAGGAAACCCGCTGCGAAGCGGCGATGACGGCCAAGTCGTTCAAGGAAGCCCAGTCGATTGCGTCAGCGGCCCAAACTGCGGTCAACGCCGCCAAGCTGATCGTCGTGGATGGCCGCGCCTATGACGTGGTGCGCAAGGCCAGTGAGGACGCCCTGAAGAAACTGACCGATCTGCGCCCGCTTGCCAGCATGGTGATTGAAGACGCGATTGAAAAGCTTGATGTCCGTTACAAGGCCGCAGTGGAGCGGGCCAGTTTGAAGAATTATAAAGGTGCCAAGACGCGGCTGGACACGTTTGTGACCGATTGCGCAGCACTTGACCCCGCCCTCGCGCAGTACAAAGCCTACCAGACCGCACGCGAGGCTGCGGGCCTGGCCATGACCGAACTTGGCAAGCTGAACGATCAGGCCGTGATCGAGCCTGCCGTCGCACGCCTGCGTGGCCAGTTCGCGGCGGCGGTGGCCTTCGGCAATCAGGGTGATTTCGCAGCCGGCAAGACCGAATTTGATCTGCTGATCGTGGGCTGTGCCACCGCCACGAAGACCGCCCAAGATCATCAGGCCTTTGGTCAGGTGATCGAGGACGCCAAGGCTGCACCTTCTGGCGACAAGGCGGCGCTTGAAAAGCAGATTGCGGCGGCGCGTCTGTTGGTGGCCGATCAGCAAAAGCAACCCGAGTATATGTATGTGGTGTCCGACATCATCAGTGCCAACCTCCATCTGAATACGGCTGAAAATCTTACGGCGGATGCAGGAACTTGCGTGCCAGCGATCAAGGACGCGATGGACGCCTGCGCTGCGGCCCGGCTGAACATGGGGCTTTTCGCGCAACTGGCGCAGACCGAAGCCAAGGCGATGAAAGACATCGACGACTTGAAGGCCCTGCCGATGGCGCTGTTCGTGCGTGATGCGCTGACGGCCTTGCGGGTTCGGCTGGAGACGGCCAGCGCCTCGGTTCGCGCCGATCCGTCCAAACGGACCGTGGTTCTGGCCGAGATTGAAGCGGTCATCAAGGAACACCTGCGCCTGAAACGGGCGGCGGAAGATCAGGTCAGGCATGTCGCCCTGCGGGACCCTATCGTGGATGAGCTGGCCAGGATGGACCGCCACGACCAACGCTATGCGATGAAGGCCGATATCGCACTGGCCCGCCAGATGATCGCCACCGCCGATGGGCAGGCTGAAAAACACGAACACGCTGAAGCCTATACCCGGCTTTTGAAGGCGCAGGAAACCCAGGAAGCTGCCCTTTTGAAGGCCGAGATGGCCGGTGACAAGGCCCCCGATCCGGCAGCCATCAAGAAGATCCTTGCACGCAAAGGTGGTGCCAAACAGTTGGATGCCATCGTCGCCACGCTGTCCGACGTGGCCAAGAAGAAAGTCCTGCGCGTGGCGTTTGACGCCCGCTTTGGCTGCAAGCTTCAGGTCAACAAGAAGAACGTCAACCAGCCCGCCATTGAAACCTGGAAAACCGCGAACCCCGGCTTCTCCCCCGAGCAACTGGCCGATGTGACCAAGCTGAACACCACCTACCCTGACGTCACCGATGCCGAGAACAAGGGCCCCAACATCCAGCGCTTTTATGCCGCGATGGCCGATCTTCCCGAAAGTGACACGCTGGACAACGACTCGATGCTGGAATTCGAGGTGACCGAAGGCGGCGCAGAAGGCTCGTCCTTTACCCCGTCCAAGAAGCACGTCACGATGCGCGAGGGCGAGTTTGGCAACAGCGGCAACTACGGCGTCGGGCTGGAACACGAATTGGGCGCTATCGAAGAAGATTGCAAACCGGTGCCCAGCGAGCCCGTCAGCTTTTTCAACTGGAACACCCTGCATGAGGTGGGCCACGCCGTCGATGACAAGAAAGGCTTCATGAAGTCGCGCGGCAATGCCTTGGCCGGGTGGGAGGATTACGGCAGCAATACCCTGCCCATCGCCGAACAGGTGGCCGGGGAATATGGCTTTGATGCCGCCTATATCTCGGCCTACATGCGGGGTGACGCGGAACTTGCGGTTCCCGAACCAACCGGTGGTGCCACGCCGGAAGAATGGGAAAACCGCCGGGTCCTCTGCCGGATGTGGGTGGACCGGGCGCGTTCCAAGGTCAGTCCGTGGGAAAGCGATGGGGCGGCGAAGGCTGTGACCATCGGGGGCCGGGCCTATCACGAAAGCCAGCCCAATCGCTGGTTCAGCTACCCTGTCAGTGAACGCACCAAGGGCGTCAGCGGCTATCAGTTCCGTTCGCCGGGCGAGTGGTTTTCTGAACTTTACGCGGCCTATCACACCAAAAAGCTGAACCCGAAACATCCGGCCGCCGCATGGCTCAAGGATCTTTAAGCTGGAAAGGTTAGCGCCATGTCGCTTTTTACCAACTCGAATGTGACCTGCCCAAACTGCGAAGCGGTGGTCAACATGCCCGCTGCGGGCAGCGTCAACGCCGACCGCAGGCCGGATTTGCGCGATGCCATTCTGGACAACACCTTCCAGATCACCCCCTGCCCAAACTGCGGTGAAGATTTCCGGCTGGCCCCCCTGTTCAACTACCTTGACGTCAGCCAGGGCCAATGGCTGGCCGGCGTGCCCGCCCAGCGGGTCGCAGACTGGCCGCAGGTCGAGGATGAAATGGGCGGCGTCTTTGAAGCGTCATTCGGGGCCAACGTGCCTGCCGCCGCGCGTGAGGTGGCTGACCTTCTGACGGTGCGGGTCTGCTTTGGCTGGCCCGCCATCCGCGAGAAGATTTACCTGAAAGGGGCCGGTCTTGATGATGTGACGGTCGAGATGATGAAGATGGACCTGATGCGCAGGCTCAAGGACGCGCCCTTTGTGCAGGGCACCGAACTGCGGGTGGCGGCGGTCGATGACCAGACCTTCGCCATGGTCTGGATCGACGCCGAGACCGAAGAGGTTTCGCAACGGTTCAACGCCAGCCGCGCCTTGTACGACGCCATCACCGCCAAACCAGAGGTTTGGGCGCCGTTGCGCGCCAAGCTGTCGGACGGCCCCTTCGTGGACATGCAAAAGCTGTTCCTTGGCCAGGGTCGCCCAGCCGCCGCAGCGGCGTCTTGACGTAAAGTTCAGCCGCCGCAGCGGCGTCTTAACATCATGTCACCGCAGATCTGGCCCAATCCAATGGCCTGACCTGCGGTGACCTTATCTTTTCGATATCCGCACCCGCTTACGCCGCAAGCACCTTTGACAGATCTGCCATGGCACCGCGCGCCGTCGAGGCGACGGCCACCGACATGAAACCATTGTCCTGATCGACATCGGCAAAGAACGGATTGGACAGTTCCACAGCGTAGGTGTCCAGCAGACTGCGGGCTTCCACCTTCAGAATTGACCGTTCCGGCCCCGGCGTTGAATTCACGATCTGGTCAAGTTTGTCTTCAAGCCTGTGATCCAGCTTGTCGATATAGCCGAACAGCGGGCTCAGGTCGTTGGCAGCCCCTTGCATATCCTCGATCCCGGCAAAGGTATCGGTGATGGCTTTTTGCAGCTTGCCCAGCTCGTCCCGCAGCGTTGATCGCGCCTTGGCCCATGACAAGCGCGAGGTGATGAAGGGCCGCACATCGTCACCAATCTCGGCCTCGAAGGCCGAAGTGCCCTGCTTGGCACCCTCGGCGATCATCGCTGCAACCTTGGCGAGGTTTTCCATCGCCTTGGCGTGATTGGCGGCGGGGATGGTTTCGGCGACAAGGTTGAACAACGTGGTCAGCGCGTTGACATCGGCAACCTTGCCCTGCGAGGCGGCTGCGGCAACCAGCGGGGAAAGCCGGTCCACCTCGGCCTGCAACTTCAGCCCGTCCTGCACGCGCTTCATGCCGGCAAGAGCTGCCTCCGCCTCGCCGGCGGTGAGTGCTTCGCTGACCTTGTCCAGCACGGCCAGAAGGGCCGATCGGGCATCGCCACCGGCCAGCCCCCCGACCTCTGCGCGCAATTCCAGCACCGCAGCGCCCAGCTTTTCGGTGCGCGGATCGGGCTGCGGGCCAGTCTGCGTTTGCGGGGCCTCGGCGCTGCCAGGGGTTTGGGTCTGCGCGGCAGAGGCTGTGCGGGCCGCTGCCTGCGCTGTCGAAGCGGCAATCTTGTCAAGGGCGGCGGTAATCCTGGCCAAAGCGGTCACCGCTTCGACCATGGCGCCAGATTTGACGAGGGCGACGACGGCCTGGAACATCTCGGTCAGTTTGACCCCGACCGGGCCTTGCAAAGCCGTGATCTGTGGCTTGATCTGCCCCAATTGCTGCACCAATGCCTTGGTGTCCACCTCTGGTGCGGCCCCGGCGACATTGGTATCGGCAGGCTTGGTGTCGGCAACCATCGTGGCGACGGTGGCCATCAGCTGGATCAGGGATTTCAACGCCTTGATGGCGGCATCAAACTGCCCGGCGGCAGCTTTGCCCAAGGCAAAATCGCGCACGGCCGCAAGCTTGGCAGCCTCGGCCCCGGCCTTGCCCAAAAGTGCTGTCAACTTCGGCTCCACCTCGGCCCAAGCGGTATCCCACTGGGACTTGGTGGCCCCAGAGCCGATTGCGGCATCAGGTGCGGCATCGGGTGCAGCTCTGGCTGTCGGGGTGGACTGCACCGGGGCTTCGGTTGAGGTCGGGGTGTCAAGGGCGGCTTCATCGGCGGCACTGGCATCGACGACGAAAGTAAAATCAAGCATGACCTGAACGATATCCTTGAAGGCGGCCTTCAGGGTTTTTGCCATGCTGCCCGGCGGTTCTTCGGTGCAGGTGATGGTGGCTTGCTTGCCATCAATCTCGATCCGTCCGGCAAGCAGTTTGGGCGTCTCGCCCTCGGCCTTGGCCTGTTTGGCCAGCATCCCCGGAGCGCGCTTGCGGTCCATCTTGATGATGGTGCCTTCCGGGGTCTTGCCCAGACAAATGCCGATGTTGACCGGGCCCTTCTTGGCCACGGCAATCATCGCCTTGATATCCTTGATGTCATCATCACTGAGCGGCATGGTGTAACACCCTGTTCCAAAATGCACGAGCCCGAAAGCACAGGCCCGAAGGCAGTGCTGCAAAGCCTGCCACAAGATTAGCAACGCCGCCGGTCAAAAAGCAACTATTTGTCTGACCAAACTGCGTCAGCCCAGATACTGGCCTGTATCTGGCCTGTATCTGGGCTGTGTCAGCACGGTATCTGGCCATTGTTCCTGTCACTAGCTACCGGTCTGGGCCGCCCCCGCACGCCACCCCCGCACCAAGGCGCGACTGGTCCGAGGCTTGAACATAGGTGGCAAGCATCAGCCGGTTCAGGATTTCTGACGTGGCGGTTGAAAGAGGTGTGGTTGACGATGTGCCCGCAGAAACTTTGGCAGTTGAACCTGTGCCCGCTGAACCTGCGGCGGTTGAACCTGCGGCGGTTGAAACCGGGTCGCCCGAAACCGTAGCCTCGGGCGGATGGCTTGTCGGCGCGGGCGGCTTTGGCCTGACCGTGACGCTGACATTGTGCGTTGCGGCAGCCGCAAGGTACGGTGCACCAGACAAGGCCAGAATCATCCGGTCCGCCAGAATAACCCGGGTCAGCGCCCATTCGGCGATGACCACGACGCCCGCGCGTTCGCCCGCCTGCGCCAGAAACGGGAGCACAAGCGCCGGGCTGGCCACGTTGGTCAGCTTTATCCTGCGCTGCACCGGACCGTCGGGCAGATCGAAATGGTCGCTGAGGGCGGCACCCAGCGCAATCGGGCACAGCGGCTGCGGGTCATGCGAAAACCAGACGCCGTCTGCCAGGACAAGTGCTGCATTTGGCTTCGGTCTTGCCGACACAAGGTCAAGATATGCAGCCATAAGCGCAAGCCCGTCGATACCCTGATCCACCAGCCAGCGCACGGCAAAGCCAGCCTCTTCGGCCAGGCCCCATGCCAGACCCGCACCGCGTGCCGCTTTGACGGCCATCGCCTCGGCCTCGCTGCGCGACAACCGGATCATTCTGCGGCCAATTCATCAGGATATGGCAGGCCCTGAAACAACGAGATCCGCACCCAGCGGTCTGACCTGGGATCAAAATGGCTGGCCCCAAAGAAGGCCAGTTTGCAACGCAGGATGTCGATGGGCATCATGTCTGCGGCCAGAAGGTTGCCTTGAATTTCCATATAGGGGTAACGGGCCGATTGCTGGACCCGGCGCGCCATGAAGCGGTGTTCCGGGTGGGCCAGCAGGAACTGTGCGAGGGGCTGATCGCCGGACCAGTCCTGCAACGCGTCCTGCAAAGCCGCAACCATCCGCCCGATACCGATTGGCAGTTCAAGGGCGGCACCGTCTTCCTGCCAGCGCTCTCCCAGCCGCGGTTCAAGCTTTTCTTCCGAGACGTACCAGAACCGGGCGGTGTTTTGCGGGGCGCCGTAGTCGGTGGCCAAAGCCCAGGCATAGCGCTGTGCAAGACCGGCGCGAAAGCTGGCCACCGTCTCGGCCCCGTCCAGCGCAAAGGCCCTGGCCTCGTCGGCGTCCATGCAGTCGGACAGGCCATCCACCAGTGCGCCGTGCGGTTCCAGCATAAGGGAAACCAGCGCCTCCTGCCCCTCATGCGTCAGGTGTGCTTCGGCCCAAAGCCACAGCGCATTCCAGGGATACGGGCCGACGGGCACACCCTTTTCGGCAATGCGCGCCAGATCGGCACGCAAATCGGACAGCTTGGCCACCTGCACCGGATGTTGGGAAGTCCAGCGTTGCGCGTTCCGGCCAGCGTCCTGCAAGGCGGTGTCAAAGCCCGCCACGGCCTGCGGGTCGGCCTGTGGCTGCGCCCGGATGCGCGCCAACGCCTCCTCGCGCACCAAAATCCAGTTGTTGAGCAGGGTCGGGTGCCGGATCAGGAAGGGGGCCAGCCCCAACCCTGTGGAATTGCCCACGCCCAACAGGCGGCGCAGCGACGTGTCAAGCTTGACCGCCCTGCTGTCTTGGGTGGCGGCCAGATGTTCCACCAGATCGACGGTAAAGCTGCGGGTCAGCCAGACCGACAGCATCTCTGTCTGAAATGGGGCGCGCAGTTCGGGGCGGTTGGCGATGGTCGTCCGATCCGCAGCACCAAACTTGCCCGAGCCATAGACGGCGGTGGTACGCATCAGATATCCCACCGCCTCGATCTCGGCCCGGTCCGGTTGCTGGCCGGATGCCAGACGCTGCACCACATGGGCAAAGAGCCGAACTGAGCGGTTGGCCCGGCTGAGCGACAGTTCCGATGGGGTGATGCGCCCGGCCTCTTGCAGGGGCACGTTGGCCGCCAGCCGGTCAAGGTCAGCGATGGTGGGCGTGCCGTCGAACAGGGCAAAGGTCGCATCCCAGGCGGTGGCAATCACCCGGTCTGACCGCAGGGCATCGGGCAGGTCATGGGCAAAGGCCACAAGGCTGTAGGTGCGATCCGGTCCGATGGCGCGGTAGACAGCGCGGCCGACGCCCTTGGCATCCATCTGCCAGACCGGGCGGTCAAAGCGCCAGCCTTCGGTCTGCATCCGGCGCAAAAGGATGCGCAGGAAGGACAGGCGGGTGGGATGGGCACTGCCAAGCCGGGCCAGACGCATGACCTGTTCGGGCGGGCGGCGGTTGGACGGGGTACCGGCCGCGGAGATGGCTGCCGAGATGGTTGCGGGGATGGTTGCGGGAAGGACCGGTGTGGAGATCATGGCGCAAACCTTTGCGGGCCAAAGCTTTTGTCAAAGAACGTCAACCAGTTGCCGCCCATCACCGCGCCAACCGCGGCTTCGTTCATTCCGGCAGCGGCCAACCCAGCGGCGACACCGGCAAAGTGGCGGTTGTCCTGAAACCAGTCGGGCATCGGCGGAAAGCCGGGGGCTGCCGCACTTCCCTCACCGAAATCAACCTGCTTTGTCCAGCGCCCGGACCGCATCCAGTCCACCACGCTGTCGGGTTGATCCTGACAAAGATCAGAGCCAAGCGCCACGTGGTCAATCCCCATCAGGTCTGCCGTGCGGGCAACCATCTGGCAGAACGCATCCAGCGTACAGGCGCTGCCGTCCTTGAGGTGGTGCGGGTATAGCGACAAACCCAGCATCCCGCCGCTTTCCGCCAAGGCCCGCAGCACCTTGTTCGACTTGTTCCGCTTGGCGGGGTGCCATGCGAAAGGGTTGGCGTGGGTGATGGCGATGGGCCTTGTCGAACGGGCAATCACCTCAAGCGTGGAAAGTTCGGCGGAATGGCTCATGTCGATCACCAGCCCGACGCGGTTCATTTCGGCCACCACCTCGCGGCCCATGCGGGTCAGGCCGCTATCCTCGGCCTCATAGCAGCCGGTCGCAAGCAACGACTGGTTGTTGTAGGTCAATTGCAGAAAGCGCAGGCCAAGGGTGTGCAGGACTTCGACAAGGCCGATGTCATCCTCGATGCAACTGGGATTCTGGCTGCCGAAGAAAATCGCCGTGCGGTGGGTGGCACGGGCAAGGGTCACATCGGCAGCCGTGCGGCCTTGAAAGATCAGGTCGGGAAAGCGTTCGAACCAGCGGTTCCAGCGTTCGATATTCAACACGGTTTCGCGAAACGTCTCGTGGTAGGTGATCGTGACATGCACCGCATCGACACCGCCCTGCCGCATCTGGCGGAAGATCTTTTCCGACCAGTTGGCATATTGCAGCCCGTCGATCAGGGGGGCGGGCGTCATTCCGGCACCCCCGCCGCGACATAAGCCGGCTTGACCGGGGTGTGGAATTCCGCCGCATCAGACCCCTGTTCACGCGGCCCGAAGCTGAAGGCCCCCCGCACGCCCAACGGCGCAAGGCAATCGGTCGCCACAGTGCGCAGGTACACCATGACACGGCCCGCCCGCATAAGGCTGCGAAAGTGGCTGGCGCGGGCCAAGCCTATCAAGCTGGTGGCGTCAATGCCGCGATGTTCGACCAGCCGCTGGCAGACATCGTGCCCCGGCCCGGCCACAAGGTTGAATCGGCCCGGTGAAATATCCTGCCGTGTGATGATCTTTGTCAGAGCCGTGGCAAAGTCAGGCATCAGGGTGGCTCGGTTCCACATCTCTGCATGGCCACATGCCAGCGCAGGCCCAATTTTCCACGACGGCGTGGCGACCGCAAAATTCCACGGGCCGATCACCGCCACCACGCCCACCGGTTCAAGCCGGTCAATCTCGGTGCCCGCCATCTTGATGCCCGAATTCCCGACGCCCGATTTCGCCATGCCCGGGCGCAAGCTTTGGGCGTGGTCGCCGACCACCCGCAGCGCCATGGCGGGATAGCAGGTGAAGACCTGACCGGCGCGGTGGTCCCCTCGCCTCGCTTCAGGCAAGGTCTTGCTCTTTTCGTGCGCCAGAAGGTGGCCCATTTCAGCAGAGCGCCCCATCAGGTCAGCGCCAGACTCGATCAGCCCATCGTGCCGCTTCTGGATGCCCGCCGCAAACCTCCGGGGCAGTGCCTGACACGCCATTGCCTTATCCACTTGCACGACCGCGGCTTGCGCCGAATGGCCGATGATGTCGCGGGTGCGAAAGGGGGTGCGGTTATCCACCGCAAAGGCAACAGCCCAGCAGCGCCCAGCGATATGGTTGCCCGTCCGACGTGTCATAGCGCTGCCCTGCCCAGGACCTGACGCCGCAGTCCACCAAAGACTGCCGGACGCCACCTTGTCTTGCCGCAAGGATGAAGTGAAGAAGCGGCGGATGCAACGAAAACCCCACGGGCCGTCATCCAGATCGAGTCTGGCACACCGAAGGGCCGCAAACCAGCCGTGCGGAGTGGAATGCAATGGATCAGACCAGATCGCCCGAACCCGCCAGAACGTTCTTGCCACAAGCCCAAAACGCGACGTGCCCTGCTGTCCACATCCCTACACCGAGGAACAGTTTGCCTGTCGTCGATTGGCAGATAACAGGGTCGGTCGGCAGCACCGCAGGACCGGCCGCCGCCGTGGTCTGGCTGTTGGCAAATTCAGTGCAAGGGGTCACCCGGAAGATCAGCTCGACAAGATCGCCTGCCGCCCAGCGGGCAACCCCGCCCAGCCGCAGCACGAGGTCGGCAGACTAAAGCGCCAGATTGTCGTTCACATCGACATGGTGCTGCCCAGCAAAATTCGGACAATGACCGAAACTGCGGGCTGACCTTGGTGTGACCGCGCTGAAGCTTGACCCAAGGTCTGAAGTGCTGACATCACCTGCATTCCACGACGTAAAAGCTTTCCGTCTGTGGCGGAAATCTTGGATTGGTGCACGCTTGAGGGTCTGGTCTGGCGCAACTTCAACAGGCTGGCGACCGACTTCTGCCGCAAGACCCTGCCCGAGATGATCCGAACGTTCGGCCCGCCCAAGGCCAAAAACCCCGACCAAGGCATTGAGGTCGTCTTCCTTCACTGGACCGATTGAAGCGGACATGGACGAAAATCTTGATGGACGGCAAGGCCCAAGACCTGAACAACAGCGATACCAGGCAGCTGTGGCGGCCGCACAAGCCTGACGGCGTCCGCATGATCGAAGGGCAAACCGGAACGCAGGCCAGCGTCAGGCGCGCGCCTTTGACAATCACCTGCATTCGCAAGCCATTCACCGAGAGATTGGTCTTACACACCAATATCTGATCCGCCCCGAACATGGCCGACAGCCGCCTGCCTGACCCTGCGGCCCCGTTTGCCGTTGCGGCCCTGACCCATGCGCGGCCTTTGGTCAATGATAGTGCTACAATCGCAACGCTTTGATGGCTTGCTGCGGCGCCGGTCAACGGGGATGCGCGTCTGGGGATGCCCGCAGAGTGTCTGCCATCTCGTCCGCAATAGATATTAACGAGCTATGCCCGAAAGTTGGTGACGGTTTGATCGGGCGGCTTTGAATTCGTGCTTGATCCCGTCGCGGAACTCAATCCCTTCGATGATTTCGGGCAGGC
>JAYSQA010000278.1:0-3021 GCA_043721775.1 Rhodobacterales bacterium | reverse complement strand
TTTTTTGGCGCGCCGGACAGACTTTTCCTGCCGCTTTTCGTTCGCCCTCGGGCAATTTCAGCGTCATGTGCATAGCGGTGGCGCTCGGAGACGACGGATCGCAGCAAGGATGGCCCTGACCATCGCGCCGGTGACCGCGACCTCGGCGAGTTGGAAGGTGATGGCGCGGGCGTGACGCACGACGCGGGTGCCGATCTTGATCAGTTTGAGTTGCAGGCTGGTCAGCGACCAGTCGGCCATCGCTTCCGGCAGTTCGATGCAACGCAGGAAGTTGACCAGGTTGTAGGCCAACGCATGCAGTTGCAGCCGCACCTCGTTGTCGCGGAACCGCTTGCAGGACAGCCGGGTCCAACTGAAAGCGTATTTGCCTTCCTTGATGTGCTGCTCGGCGGTGCCTCGCTGGTTATAGAACCGAACCACCCAGTCCGGCTCCATCGGCAGGTTGGTGACGATGAAACCCACACGGGGGAAGAGCTCACCTGGTTGCCATTCGATCTTGGCGATCACCCGGCGTGGTTTGTCCCACGATGCCGCTTGATACTCGAAGTCCTCGTAGAACCGCTTTACCTTTGTCTGCGAGGGGTGCCCGACCGGCCGGGTCAGCCGGTGCGAGATGCGTTCCCGCAAGACGGCATTGGCGGGCAGACGGATGGCGTAGAAATAGCCCGCCTCTTCCAGCCGCAAGTAGATCGCGGGGCTGGCATAGGCCGCATCGGCCCGAAAGAAGCGCAGGATGTCGCGCCCGGCATAGCGGGCAATCACCGGGTCGAGCACATCCTGCCAGCCGTCGGCGCTGTGGACGTTGCCGTGACGCAAGGCGCAGTGTTCCAGCATACCGAATTGGTTGAACACAAACAGCGGATGGTAACAGGTGCAGTTGAAATGCCCGTTCCAGGCCGTGCCCTCTTGCTCGCCATGGGTCGGGCTGACCGAGCTGTCCATGTCCAGGGTGATATACTTCAGACCCTTGCGGTCATGAAACCGGTCGATCCACTGGCCGTTCAGATCGGCCAGCGCCGCCCGGTTCTCGGGTGTGGGCAGCGTCTCGGTCTCGAACCGCCCCATCTGCGAGGCTGAGGCTGCTTGCGCATCGACAGCGCGACCGCCCACGACCTGACGCATGACCGGATCGAGGGCCAGCCGGTCGGCATCGTTGACGTCCTCGTATCCTGCCAAGCGCCCGTAGACCGATTGCCGGAAAAGCCCCTCTAGCCGATGGACCGTGTTCTTCCCCCGGCGGTTGTCGCGCAACGCAGCCGACGCCAGATCAGACAGGCCGAGCGCACCGTCCAGCTCGCGCACCACCAGCAGACCACCATCCGAGCTGAGCTGCGTGCCGCGAAATTCCAACCGCACACGAGAGTCGAAATCTACCCGATCTGCCCGCTGCAAGCATGCACCCTCCGGGTGATCCGTCAAACCCGCCCCTATCTGCCAGCAACTCCATTATTTATATAGAAATACCACGATCACGACAGCGAAATCAGCGGATTACTTGGGGAATGCGGGTTTATTCGCCTTCAGGCCGACCGCCCCCGTTTGTCGGCGACGGACCAAACCGCCGACCCGATGGTCAGCAGCGCGCCGATCACTGGTTCGACATCGGAGGCCTGGACAAGACCCTTGGCCACAAGGGCGGTGCCAGCGACGGTAAGGATTTGGCGGATCAGCGCCAAGATTGCAGGTTTCAGCATGGTTTTCTCCTGTTCAGGACTCAAAGGTGGTGGTGGGGAATTCGCCCGGCTTCATGGTCGGCAGTCGCTGCAGGCGGGGTTGGTAGGTCGCTGGCCAGCGCGCGCCCAACAGGCGCGACTTGGCGATGCGGGCGATGGTGACGGCGTCGGATTGGTTGCCGCCCAGCACATAGAAATGCGCGTCATCTTGGCCGACGGCGAAACCGACATGGCCGCCGGAGCCGCGTTCAAACACCAAGACCGCGCCGGGAACCGCCTGCACCGCCTGCCCGAACAGAAGCCAGTTGCGCGCCCAATAGGGATTGGTGCCCAGCGCGCCGAGCAGCGGTTCATCGGGCAGTCCCATGCGGATGCAGGTTTCCACGAAGTCCCCGCACCAGGGGTTTTTGCCCGGATCGCCCAAGCTGCGCCCGTCGCGTTTCAGCCAATCCATCAGCCAGGACCGGTCGCGGGCTTCGTTGCGGCCCAGCGCAGTTTTCGCCTCGGTGATCCACGGCAACGGGCCCTGCGGTGCAACTGAAGCTGCCCGACCGTTTGCGACGATCAACTGCCGAAGCGCGCGGGCGGTTCGCACACCCCAGCGGCCATCAATGGCGCCGGGGGAATGGCCGAGCTTGTCCAAACCGCTCTGGATCAGGCGGATTGCGTCGTCTGACTCTGTGATCATGGGAACGCTCTTTCTCCGACATTCCCCAAGTAGTCGACGGCTTGACGGCAAGGTCGCCTGAATTTTCCCGCCGATCAAGTGTTTTTCGTCCCGAGCGGTGTCGGCGGTCGCGAAAACGCCCGGAGTTGGGCGGATCAAACCGCAAACCCACGTCATCCTGGCCCGGTGGCGACGTTTTTCAGCGCGCCGGACAGACCTGTCCTGCCGCTTTCGTTCAGTTTGGGTCAGGATCGCGGTGAAGCGCACAGCGGTGGCGCTCGAAGGCGCTGGATGGAGACGAGGATGGCCCGCACCATCGGACCGGTCACCGCGACCTCGGCCAACTGGAAGGTGATGGCGCGAGCGTGACGGACAATGCGGGCCCCGATCTTGATCAGCTTCAGCTGCAGGCTGGTCAGCGACCAACCGGCCATCGCCTCGGGCAATTCGATGCAGCGCAGGAAGGTGGCCAGGTTGTAGGCCAGCGCATGCAGTTGCAGCCGCACCTCGTTGTCGCGGAACCGCTTGCAGGATAGACGTGTCCAGCGGAAGGCATGCTTTCCCTCCTTGATATGCTGCTCGGCGGTGCCGCGCTGGTTGTAGAACCGCACCACCCAGTCAGGCTCCATCGGCAGGTTGGTGACAATGAAGCCCACGCGGGGAAACAGCTCGCCCGGATGC
>JAYSQA010000277.1:0-65963 GCA_043721775.1 Rhodobacterales bacterium | reverse complement strand
ACGTGGCTTAGCAAGCAAAGCTGGTTGAGGTAGTGCAGCCGTTCGCCGATCCAAAGCGAGGCAACCGGGCGGCGAATGGGGGTATTCATCTTCTACCTCTACGAATTGTTTCAACTTTTCCGCACACTGGCGAAACCGCAATCGCCTGTCCAGAGTTCGGGCCAGAGTTCGGGCTGGAAATGGCGGTTCGACTGTGCTCTTGCTACAGGACTATGTAGGAATAGTGACAAAGGCGGGTCATCATGACGGCACGGGTTGCGCGCAAGCCGAACCTTACATGGCATCGTTTCATGGCCGACCACGCGGTTTCCTTCGTGCAGAACCCGGTTGTGCGGCGCAGCGACCGGTTTTTCCTGATGGGCAGTTGCTTTGCCGAGGAAATCCGCATTGCGCTGAACCGGGTGCTGGGGGCGGGGCAGGTCGGGCCGGACATGGCCTCGGTCACGTTTGACCCTGCGGTGTCCAGCATTGACGAGTTGCCGGAACGCAACCACATGAACACCTACAACGCCTATTCCGTCCTGCAAGAGATTGAGCGGATTCTGGGCCTGTGGCAGCCTGCGCTGGATGATTACTGGCAGGTCGACGACAAGCTGCAATGCCCTTACCGGCGGCTGGTCTTTGCCAGCACGCCAGAGGTTTTCGCCGATGTCACCGCCAAGCTGGATGCCGCGTTCCGGGCGGGGTTTGCTGCGGCGGATCATTTTGTCTTCACGTTTGGGATGACAGAGGTGTTCATCAACCGCGCCTCTGGCAAGGTCGCCAACCAGAAGCCGGGCTACGGCAAGGCGGGCGGGGTGGATGAGACGACGTACTGGGGCACCACCTTCGCCGACAACTTCGCGGCCATCAACCGGATTGTTGACCTGATCACGGCGCAAAAGCCGGATGCCCGGATATTCTGCACGGTATCCCCCGTGCCCTTGGCGCGCACCTTTTCGGGACAGGATATTGTGGTGGCCAACACGCGGTCGAAATCCACCCTGCGCGCCGTGCTGGCCGAGGTGGCCGAGGCACGCCCGAACGTGATTTATTTCCCGTCATATGAGGCGGTTCTGGCCTCGGGCGATGCGGCGTGGATGCCGGATGGCCGCCACATTCGCCGCCCCGTCGTCGACAGGATCACCCGCGCCTTCGTGGCGAGTGCGTTTTATCCCGATGACATGCCCGAACCCGAGGCAGAGGCGGGCGAGGGTCAGGCCTGACGGTGTTGGCGGGTTCGGGCCAGGCAGGTTCGGTCTTGGCAGGTTCGGGCCAGGCGGGTTCGGGCTAGGCAGGTTCGGGCCCGGCAGGTTCGGAGGCGGGTCGGAACTCTCGCGCGATGTTGGGGTCAAAGCGTTGGGTGGGTTCGTAGTCCATCCCGGATATCAGGTCGTCAAGTTCGGCAAGGCGGGCGTGCCACGCCTCCAGCAAACGACCGTATAGCAGGATTTGCGCCGGCGGCGGCGACAGGCGGGGCAGCAAGTCGGCCAGCACCTGCGGTGACAGGCGAGGGTCAGCCAGCAGCAGCGCTTGCGGTTTCAGGGTGTGAACCAGGGCCGCGATGGCTTGGGCGCGGTCGCCCGGCACCGCGTCTGACAGGTGCAGGTTTGGCCCGAAATTGCGGTTGTTGTGGGCCATGATGCGGGTCATCAGAATGCGCAGGGCGGGGTTATCCTCTTGCAGGGTCAGCCGCAGGTCGGGGCGTTCGTGTGCCAGGTGCAGGCCCAGAAAGCCCGCCGCCGAGCCTATTTCCAGAACCGTCGCGCCCTTCGGCAACACCGCCGGAAGTTTGCGCGCCAGTCCGCGTTCAAACTTGCCCGCAGCGATCAGCGCCAACACGGTGGAGGGGAAAATCCGGCCATCCAGCGGCAGGTTCAGCTTGTGGTTTTCCACCCACTCCACCGCTATGTCGGCAGTTACATCCGGCGTGCCCGGCACATAGCCGCCCATCGGCACCTGTTCCACCGGGGTTTTGGGTTCGCCCGCACGTTCTACTTTCGCCTTGGCGTTGCGGCGCTTTTCCACGGCTGTCATCAGGGCTGCGATCTTTTCCTTGTCGCGCGGCTGCGGCGGTTTGGCAACGATCTGGCTGATCGGCACCGCCGAGGCTTTCGCCAGACCGGCCACCAGTTCGTGGTAAGCGTCGGTCTGGCGCAATTCAGCCAGCCGCGCCTCTGCCCGGGCGAGGGCGGCAAAGTGCAGGCGGTTGACCTCGGGGTCGGTCAGCAGGGTGGCGATGATGTCATTCCGGCGGGCGGAATAGCGCAGCATGGTGTCATCTGGCACCTCGTTGCGGTCTTGCAGCGACCAGTAGTCAGAATTGTACTTGTCAGCCTTGTTGTTGACGTTGCCGCGCAGCTTGCGCAGGGCGTAGCTTTCGACCGATTTCACGGCGTAGTGGTTCAGTTGCACCCAGTCATAGCCCACGGTGCGGGTGATCGACCGCCAGCCGCGGAACTTGAAGTAATCCTCCATCACTTTGCCGGACCCGGTCAGCCATTTGACGCGGTCGGGAAAGTCAGTCTGGATGTGGCGGGTTTTCATCTTGGGGCGGTGGATGCCCAGCTTCCAATAGTCGGGGTCGAACTTGAACAGGGTTTTCACACCCCAGCCCTTGTTCCAGGTGGTGGGGGCGGCCATCTGGAATTGTTCAGTCACCGGATCCCGCGACCAATCCACCACGCCGCCTGACCCGAAGATGCGCCATGTCACCACGATGCCGTTGGCATCCTGTTCCACGGCAGAGGTGAGCAGGCCGTCAACCGTGCCATCGCCATGGCGGATCGACAGGAATTCGTCGGCGTCAAACACCATGACCCAGTCGGAAAGCCCGGCCACAGGTTCCACCTGGGCATAATTAAGCGCCGAGGGCTGCGGGCGGATGCCCGGCGGAATATCGTTGCGACGGTGGTGGACCAGACCGAGTTCTTCCAGCCGGATCAGCATGTCGTCGGTGCCGTCAGAGCAATCGTTGGTATAAACCAGCAGATCGGTGAAGCCTGCCGCCAGATGATGCGCCACCCATTCGACGACAAACGGCCCCTCGTCCTTCATCATCGAGATGGCGGTGACCTGGCCATGGGTGCTGCGATGGGCTTTCAGCGGAAACGCTACCGTGCCCCAGCGCGGGCCAGCGCCCCGGGGCCGCCCGGTCAAGGGTTCCAGCACGCGGGCCGGTTTGGCAGGCCCGCCAGTGCCTTGCCCACCAGTGCCTTGCCCACCTGAACCCTTGCCCGCCGCACCTTTTCCCGGCGCAGCCTTTGCGGCGGTACCCTTGCCCTTCGGTGCGGGTTTTGTCTGTTCGGCTTCCTCGTCCATCATCGTCATTCTGCCTGCATTCCCTGAACCAACCCTAGGCCTGCTGGCGAACCTGCGGCAAGGTCTGTCCGGCCAAACCCATGGTTTGCGGCTATTCTTTCGCAAAAACGGTTGGCTAAACACGGCGCAGCCCCGGGCGACGCGGGGTAAAAAGCCGCTCACCGGATGCGCAAAGCGGGGAAATCAGCCAATCGCGGGAATGTTGGTTGATTTGGCCCGGCATCAGGCCCATCTGAAGGTCGAACCTTGATGGGAGTCTGCCGTGGAAGCGCCCAGTTTGATTGAGGAAATCCGCTTTGGCTTTGGCCCGCGCATGGGCACCCAAGCCTCGCCCGGCGGGTTGGAGCCTGAACGCCTGCTGGCGCAACTGACCGCCGATGATCCGGCAGCCGCCGTCTGGAACCGGCCCAGCATGGCCGACCGCATGATCATGCTTGTTCAGATGCGCGACGACAAGATGGCCGGAATGAACGTCCAGCCCAAAGCCGGGCAGTCGTCGGCGATTCTGGATTTGAAAAAGATCGAGCAAGAGGATGCCGCGACCTATTTCACCCGTCCCGCCGTGGCCGCACTTGGCTTTGTTGAACGGCTGGTAAACCTGTGGGCCAACCGGATCACCGTGTCCAATGTCTCGCAAGGGGTGGGCCACCACATCCAGACCTTCCGGGACGAGGCGATACGGCTGAATATCGCGGGCCGCTATGCCGACATGATCAAGGCGACGCTGTGGCATCCGGCGATGCAGGTTTACCTGACCCAGACCAATTCGGTCGGGCCGCACTCGGCGGTTGGGTTGCGCAAAGGCACCGGCCTGAACGAGAACCTTGCGCGGGAATTTCTGGAACTGCATTCGATGGGCAAGGACTATACCCAGACCGATGTGACCGAACTGGCCAAACTGCTGGCCGGGATGACGCATGATGAAACCGGCCCCCATGTCGTGAAAGGCCGCGAGGAACCGGGCGAAAAGCACATCCTTGGCGCCACCTATGGCGAGGGGATGGACCAGATCAACGCCTTGGTCGAGGATGTGGCGCACAGGCCCGAAACGGCGCATGCGGTGGCCTTCTTCCTTGCCCGCCATTTCATCGCCGATGTGCCGCCGCCCGATCTGGTGCAGGCGTTGACTGCGACCTATCTGGCCCAGGACACCCAACTGGTGCCGCTGTACCGCACGCTGTTGCAGCACCCTGCCGCCGCTGATCCGAACCGCCAGAAGGTCCGCTCTCCGCAGGAATTCGCGGTGGCCTCGTTGCGGTTGATGGGGTTGGATGGCATGGAGAAAAACATGCTCGGCTTCAACAAGAAGTCGATGATGGTGCCGACCTACCTGTCAAATATGGGCCAACAGCCGTTCAAACCGCTGCGCCCCGATGGCTGGCCCGAGGTAGCGGCGGGCTGGATGACGCCGCCGATGGTGGCCTCGCGCATTGACTGGGCGACCGATGTGGCACGGGCAACCGGTGACCGGGCCGACCCGGTGGCGCTGGTCGATTTCGCTTTGGGGGATTTGGCCACGCCCCTGCTGCGCCGCGCCGTGGCTGGAGCCGAACAACGCTGGGAGGGATTGGCCGTGCTGATCGCCTCGCCCGATTTCAGCCGGAGGTAAGAAGATGCCGCATGATCTGCTGATGTCCCGTCGTGCCTTTCTGATCGGCTGTTCGGTGGCAGCCTCGCCCCTGCTGACGCCGGTGACCTTTGCCGCGGCACCCGGAGACAACCGGCTGGTGGTGATCATCCTGCGTGGGGCGATGGATGGGCTGGACGTGGTGCGCCCGACCGGCGATGCGGCCTTTGCCGCGCTGCGCCCGACGCTGGCTGTGCAGGCGGGCCCGGCGTTGAATGATTTCTTCACGCTGAACCCGGCTGCGGCTGGTCTGATGCCGCTGTGGGACGCCAAAGAGCTTGCCTTTGCCCATGCCGTGGCCACGCCCTACCGGTCAGGCCGCAGCCATTTCGTGGGCCAGGACGCGCTGGAGAATGGTACGGGCACCCGGGATGGTGGCCAGACCCCCAGCCATGACGGCTGGCTGAACCGCGCGCTGTTCCTGATGCAGGGCACCAAACCTGACACCGCTGTGTCCGTGGGCCAGCAACGCATGCTTGTTCTGGACGGCGCGCATGAGGCGGACCATTGGTTTCCGGTGGCCGAAAGCCCGCTGTCGTCGCAGGGGCAAGACCTTTTGTCCGCGGTAAATGCGGCTGACCCGCTGTTTGCTGAACCCTTCGACCAGGCGCAGCACCTTGCCCGCGCGATGGATGGCGAGCAGGCCCCGAAGGGCAAACTGGCCTATGGCCAACTGGGTGAATACGTGGCCGAGCGGCTTTTGGGCGCCTCGCGGATCGCCAGCTTCTCGTTTGGCGGCTGGGACACGCATCAGCAGCAGACCAAGACCATGGTTGCGCAACTGACAAGCCTGTCAGAGTCGTTGCTGGCGATGAAGACAGGCCTTGGCCGGGTCTGGGGCACGACTTTGGTGGTGGCGATGACGGAATTCGGCCGGACGGCGCGGGAAAATGGCACCGGGGGCACCGATCACGGCACCGGTGGCCTTGCCATTCTGGCAGGCGGCGCCCTGAAGGGCGGCCGCATCTTCGGCCAATGGCCGGGCCTTGCCGAGGGTCAGCTGCTGTCGCAGCGCGACCTGATGCCCACAGGCGATGTGCGCGCCTATCCGGCCTGGGCCTTGCGCGCGATGTTCGGGGTTGACGCCGCAGGCCTGCAATCCACCGTCTTCCCCAACCTTGACCTTGGAACCGATCCCGGCCTGCTGCTGTAAGACACCACTCGCGTGACTTGTCGAAACCCGGGGCCTGTAAAAACGCGGGGCCTGCAAAAACGCGGGGCCTGCAAAAACGCGGGGCCTGTAAAAACCCGGGGCCTGCAAAAACGTGGGGCTTGCAAAAACGCGGGGCTTGGAGAGAACCCGGGGCTTGAAGAAAACCCGGGGCTTGAAGAAAACAGAGCGCGTGCCGCGCATTCCTTTGGTCTCGCCTCTGGCGTGCCGCCAATCGGCTTGGGTGCGCGCCGCGGGGAATATTTTTACAAAGAGCAAGGGCAAGCGGGCGTCTTGCCCCTTTCATTCAGGCACAAATATCCCTCGGGAGGTCCGGAGGGTGGGAAACCTTTCGGCATTGATGCAGCAGGCCACGGTTGGACTTGCTATTCCACAATCGGCGTTTACCCTTCAGGCATGGCACGCCCCAGAACGCTTTCAGATTCTGCCGTCTTTTCCGCAATCCTCAGGATGATTGCGGCAGAGGGGGAAAAGGCTGTTGCCTTTTCCTCGGTGGCACGGGCCACCGGCTTGGCAGGTGCATCGCTGGTGCAGCGCTATGGCGCTTTGCCTGCGATGGTCGAGGCGGCGCTGGCTTGGGGTTGGGATCAACTTGACGCACAGGTGACGGCGGTTGAAGCTGAGGTGGCGGCTGCCGACAAGGGCCCGCAGGCGCTGCTGAAGGCTTTGGGCGAACGCGCCGGCGACTTGCCGATGGCGGCCTTGCTTGCGGCAAGTCTGCGTCATGCCCGGTTGCGGTTGCGGGCGGCTGCGTGGCGTGCCCGGGTCGAGGCCCTGCTGGCCGTGCGCACCCATGATGGCGACCGGGCCGCCATGCTGTTTGCGTTGTGGCAGGGTCAGGTCCTGTGGGACGGACTGGGCGAGCGCGGGTTCCGGCTGAAGGATGGGTGGAAGCGGTTGAGTTAGCGACGGGCGATGTAGGTTTTCCACAGCCAGATCAGCACCAGGGCCCCCAGAACAGCGCCGACGAAGCCTGCCATCCAGCCGGTCAGCTCGATCAGAAACCGGATCAGCAGCCCGCCCATCAGGGCACCACCGACGCCTATGGCGATGGTTGTGGGGATATCGGTCTGGATCCGCATCATCCGCGTTGCCAGAAAGCCTGCTGCGGCACCCACGATCAAAAGCAGTACGAATTCCATCCGCGCCTCCTTGTTTCGTCCCTTGATATGGGCATCGCGGGGCACGAAGGGAAGTGCCCTCTTGCCAGAACTGCGGCCATCAGCCATGCCTTGCGCCATGACCAGCACCTTTGCCCTTGACGCCTTTCTTGCCCCGCTTGCCCGCCTTGCCGCCCGTCATCCCGGGATCGAGGGGCAAGTGTTGTGGGCTGCCGAGGTCGATGAGGGCTGGCAGGTGCAGGACGACGCCGCCGAGATGCTGGATGCCGAGGAAATTCCCTTTTATGTCGAGGGTTTGGCTATGGAAGGCTTTGGCCTTTTGTGGCAGGCGATGGCCGGTACGGGCGACACCGCACCGGATCACATCCTGCTGATGGTGTGGGAGCAGGGAGCCACCCCGCCCCCCACCCCCGAGGCTGCCGGAGGATGGACCATTCTATCCAGTGGCCGTTGGGATGGCACAGACAAAACGTGAGGACGAAGTGCCGCAAATTGCCAGCCTGATCCTGCAAGCCGCAGGCCCTGCCATGCCCCGGCCCCACCTGCATGAGGCGCTGCGGGCGGCGTTAGGCGTGCTGATGGGTTTGGTTTTTGTTGATACCATTCTGTGGCTTGTGCCTCTGCTGACTGGTGTGCCCGATGCGGGCATTCTGGCGCATCCGTTGCTGATTGCGCCGCTTGGTGCTTCGGCCGTGCTGATCTTTGCGGCGCCGGCCAGCCCTTTGGCGCAGCCTTGGTCGGTGGTGATGGGAAATGGCCTTGCCGCCGTGTGTGCGGTGGCCGTTTTGCAGGCCGGATGGCCGGTACTGGTGACCCTGGCCCTTGCGGCGTTTCTGGCGGTGGCGGTGATGGCTTTGGCGCGCGCGTTGCATCCGCCCGGGGGGGCGGTGGCGGTGGCGACCGTGCTGGCGGCCGCACCCGGACAATTGCCGGGGCTGTATTATGTGCTGGTGACCGTCTTTCTGGGCTCTGTCCTGCTGGTCGGATTTGGCGTGGTGTTTCACCGGGCCACGGCGCGCACCTATCCCTTTCGACCGACCGCCAAAGCCCCGTCAACGCCCGAGCGGCGGCAGGTGCCGACACCGCTTGTCTTGGCCGCCGCATTGGACCGTTTGCGGCTTGGCGCTATCCTGGGGGTGGCCGACCTTGCACAACTGATTGAAACGGCAGAGGAAACCGTTGCCAGCCAATCAGTTGGCCTGTGTGCTGCCGATATCATGACCCCCGATCCGGTCACCGTCAGTCCTGAAGCGGATTGGCGTGTCCTGTCGGCCCTGTTCGTGCAGCACGGCTTTCGCAGCCTGCCTGTTGTCGATGCGCAGGGGCGGTTCGCCGGCCTGGTATCGGTTCAGGCCATTCTGCGGCCGGGGGCGCAGGGCCTGACCGCCCGCCATCTGGCGCAAGACACAGTCGCCCTGCTGCCCGAGGCGCGTCTGGCTGACCTGCTGCCGCCTTTGGCGCAGGGTCATCAGCCCGCGCTGCCGGTTGTGGACGAGGATGGCCGTCTGGTGGGCGTCATCACCCGTTCCGACATCGTGGCGGCGCTGGTCCACGCGATGTCCCACCCCTGACCGGAGAGCCCGATGTCTGACACCTACCCCAAGCTTCACGCCGATTGCGCTGCCCTTGGCACGCTGCTGTTCACCGTCACCGTGCAGGATGAGGCGGCAGGTTTGGCGCGGCGGGCTTATACCTCGCATCCCGTGGAATATCCGGTGTCAGGCACCAAGCCTTTGACGCGGGATGGCTGGTATGATCAGTGCATCGGCGCGCGGAAGGTGTTTGTGGCCAATACGGTGCCAGAGTTTGCGAAGTACTTTTTCGACCATGCGCTGATCACCTCGCTGGGCTTGGGATCCTGCATCAATATCCCGATATTTCAAAAGGGCGGCCCGGTGCTTGGTACGGTGAACCTGCTGGCGGAAGAGGGGCATTTCAGCCCAGAAAAGCTGGCGTCCTATGGTGGGTTGATCGCCCGCGACCATGCGGCGCTGGTGGCTGCGATGGGCCGACCGTGACTTGCGGTAAAACTGGACAGATCAATTCCAGCGTGTAGTCATTTGTGCAAGAGAGGCGCCTGATTACTGGCAGCCTCCGGATATAGCACAGCATCGCATGGGAGGTTGACAGCATGGATCGACGTTCGTTTCTGGGGCGTGCCACGATTGGCGGGATAGGGGCGGCGGGGGCGGCACTTCTGGCCTCTCCGGTGGTGGCACAGGCGGCGCCCAAGGTGACGTGGCGCATGACCTCGTCGTTTCCGAAGTCATTGGATACCATATATGGGGGTGCGTTGACATTGGCCAATGCCGTCAGTGCGGCGACCGATGGCGCTTTCAGCATTCAGGTTTTTGCGGCGGGTGAACTGGTGCCCGGCCTTCAGGCGGCGGATGCGACGGCGGCGGGCACGGTGGAGGCTTGCCACACCACGACCTATTATTACTGGGGCAAGGACCCGACCTGGGCCTTGGCGACAGCGGTGCCGTTCAGTCTGAACGCAAGGCAGATGAACGCCTGGTACTACTACGGCGACGGGATTGCGCTGACCAATGAGTTCTTCAATGCCAACGGCCTGCACGCCTTTCCGGCGGGCAATACCGGCGTGCAGATGGGCGGCTGGTATCGCAAGGAAATCAATACGTTGGATGACCTTAAAGGTTTGAAAATGCGGATCGGCGGTTTTGGCGGCAAGGTGCTTAGCCCTTTGGGCGTGGTGCCGCAGCAGCTTGCGGCGGGGGATATTTACCCCTCGCTTGAGAAGGGCACGATTGATGCGGCGGAGTTTGTAGGGCCTTACGATGACGAGAAGCTGGGGTTTGTGAAGGTGGCCCCTTACTACTATTATCCGGGGTTCTGGGAGGGCGGGCCGACCGTGTCAGCCATGTTCAACAAGGCGGCTTATGATGGTTTGCCAAAAGCTTATCAGTCGATCCTTGCCACGGCCAGCGCTGCGGCCAATGTCGATATGCTGGCCAGCTATGACTACAAGAACCCGGCTGCGTTGAAGCGTCTGGTGGCGGCGGGGGCGCAGCTGCGGCCGTTCAGTGCGGAAATCATGTCTGCGGCGTTTGATTCGGCGCAGAAGGTTTATGCCGAGATTTCTGCGACCAATGCGGCGTTCAAGAAGATCCATGACAGCCAGCAGGCCTTCATGCGCGATGGTTACCTGTGGGATCAGATCGCGGAATACAACTATGACACCTTCATGATGATGCAGCAGCAGGCGGGCAAGCTGTAAGCTTGCGCTTGCGAAAAACCAGCCGCTGCCGCGCTGCGGTGGCGGCCTTTTTCATGGGGTTCAGACCAGCGGTGTCGCCTGCCAGACCTTAAGGGGCGGAGATTTTTGGTGGGTTCAGGCCGAAGCTGGGTTTGCCCAAGCCGTTGGTTTGCAGTTTCGGCATGGTGATCTGGATGGTCGCGGCATCCGCCACCGGGCCTTTGTAGCGCATCACCATGGCGGGGAAGGCGATCACCAGGAAAATCATTGCGACCTGGATGATGACGAAGGGCACCGCTCCCCAGTAGATTTGCGCGGTGCTGACGGGGGCCATCATCTGGCCGGTGACGCGGTCTTTGTAGGGTTCCGTGGGGGCGACTGAGCGCAGGTAGAACAACGAGAAGCCGAAGGGCGGGTGCATGAACGAGGTCTGCATGTTCACGCCAAGGATGACGCCGAACCAGATGAGGTCGATGCCAAGTTTCTCGGCCGCTGGGGCCAGCAGCGGGACGAGGATGAAGGCAAGTTCGAAGAAGTCGAGGAAGAAGGCCAGCACGAAGACAAGGGCAGAGACGGCGATGAGGAAGCCAAGCTGGCCGCCGGGCAGCGAGGTCAGCAGGTGTTCCACCCAGATGTGGCCGTTGACGCCGTAGAAAGTGAGGGAGAACACCCGGGCACCGATCAGGATGAACATCACGAACGACGACAGGTGTGTGGTGGCGGCGAGGGCCTGTTGCAGGACGGACAGCGTCAGGCGGCGTTTGAGGGCGGCGAGGAGGAGTGCTCCGACGGCACCCATCGCCCCGCCCTCAGTGGGGGTGGCGATGCCGAGGAAGATGGTGCCGAGGACGAGAAAGATCAGGGCAAGCGGCGGGATCAGGACGATGATGACCTGTGAGGCAAGGCGGGACATCAGGTTGAGGTTGAGGGCGCGGTCGAGCAGGGCTGCGCCGTAGATGACGGCGGTGGCGAGAGAGGCGCCGAGGATGTCGGCGTTATCACCGTGAGTCGGGGTCAGATAGCGGGTGGCGGTGTAGGCGATGGCGGCTGTTGCGGCGAGGGCTGCCAGCAGCGAGGTAACGCCGTGGCCAAGGGTGCGCGCCTCTTTCGGCAGGGCGGGGGCCCAGTGCGGTTTGATCAGGGTAACCAGCAGGATGTAGAGGCCGTAAAGCACGGTCAGCACAAGGCCGGGGACCAGCGCGCCCTTGTACATGTCACCGACCGAGCGGCCCAACTGGTCGGCCAGCACGATCAGCACCAGTGACGGCGGAATGATCTGGGCGAGGGTGCCCGAGGCTGCGATGACGCCGGATGCAAGGCGGCGGTCGTAGCCGTAGCGCAGCATGATCGGCAGCGAAATCAGGCCCATGGCGATGACGGAGGCGGCGACAACTCCGGTGGTGGCGGCCAGAAGGGCACCGACGATGATGACGGCGTAGGCAAGGCCGCCGCGGATCGGGCCGAACAGCTGGCCTACGGTTTCGAGAAGGTCCTCGGCCATGCCGGAGCGCTCAAGGACCAGCCCCATGAAGGTGAAGAACGGGATGGCCAGCAGGGTGTCATTCTGCATGATGCCCCAGAACCGTTCGGGCAGGGCGTAAAGCAGGGGCCAGTCGAGGTGGATGGCGTTGTCAGAGATCGGGGCGAGGAAGACGCCAAGAACAAAGAACATCAGGCCGTTGGCGGCAAGCGAGAAGGCGACCGGGTAGCCTATCAGCAGGAAGATCACGAGGGAGGCGAACATGATCGGGGCCATGTTTTGGGCTATGAGGTCGATCATGGGTGGTCCAGCGCCTCTGCCAGCTTTTCGCCTTCAACTTCGGCGGCTTTGTGGGACGGGATGAATGGGGTGGGGTCGGGCATGTCGCCGTGCAGGATGGCGATTTTCTTGATGATTTCCGAGGTGCCTTGCAGGGTCAGCAGCAGGAAACCGGCCAGCAGCAGGGCTTTGGCGGGCCACAGGATCAGGCCGCCGGCGTTGGAGGACACCTCTCCGGAGTGGTAGGACAGGGCGACGTAGGGGACAAGGTAGGCGTCCATCAAGATCACGAAGGGCATCAGGAAGAACAGGTGGCCAAGAAGGTCGATCCAGTGCTGGGTGTGGCGTGACTGGGCGCCGTAGAGGATGTCGATGCGGATATGTTCATTTTGGCGCAGGGTCTGGGCTGCGGTCAGAAGGAAGGCTGCGCCGTAAAGATACCATTGCAATTCAAGGTAGGCGTTTGACGAGACGCTGAAGATTTTGCGGACAAGGGCATTGGCGGCGCTGACCAGCACGGCGACAAGGATCAGCCAGCCGACCGACTTGCCGATGATCGCGGTCATGCGGTCGATGGCCCTTGCAAGGACCAGTAAAGCACCCATGACGCCCTCCCACAGCCTTTGGTGGCGGCAGCATCGCGCAGCGGGTGGCTTTGCGTCAACCGGGTTGGATGGCGGGTTAGAGACCGAGTTCTGTGGCGAGGGCCTTCACCAGCACGTCCAGTTGGGATTGGGTGGTGTAGGCTTGCACGGACACGCGGACGATGCAGTGGGATTGCCAGCGAAAGCAGGGGATTTCGATGTGCCAGTGTTCCAGCAGGCGGTCTTTCAGCGCTTGGGTGTCGCAGTCGGGGATCGGCATGGCGACCATCATCGGGGCGCAAAACTTTGGTGCGGCGAAGGGCGGCAGGCCGGTGAGGCTGGCGATGCGGATGGCGGTGTCTTGGGCGAGCGTTTGGCAGTGGCGGGTGATGGCGTTCCAGTGGTGGGCCTCGCGGAACGCTATGGCTGCGGGGACGGTCAGGAAGGCTGCGGGATCGCGGGTGCCTTGCATTTCAAGGCTGTCGATGAAGGCGGTGGCGTGGAAGGGGCCGGGGTCCTGGCCTTTGGCGCAGGGCTGCCAGCCGTGGCTGATGACGAGGGGGGTAATGAGGGCCTGGCATTCGGGGCGGGTGTAGAGGAAGGCGGAGCCTTTGGGGGCCAGGAGCCACTTGTGGCAGTTGCCGGCGTAGAAGTCAGCGCCAAGCGCGCCCAGGTTGAGGGGGATGTGGCCAGGTGTGTGGGCGCCGTCGATGACGGTCCAGATGCCGCTGGCGCGGGCGGCGGTGACGGCGGCCTTGATGGGGAAGATAAGGGCGGTGGCGGAGGTGATGTGAGACAGGAAGAGGACGCGGGTTTTGGCGGTGAAGGCGTTTGTCAGGGTTTCGGTGAAGGCTGCGGCGGAGGTCAGGGGCAGGGGGATGGTGACGGAGACGATTTTCGCGCCGGTTTTCGCGCAGACATGGGCCCAGGTTTTCTCAAGGGCGGCGTATTCGTGGTCTGTCGTCAGGATCTCGTCACCCGGTTGCAGGGGCAGGGATTGGGCTGCGATGTTCAGGGCGGTGGTAGCGTTTGTCAGGCCTGCGAGATTGTCAGGATGGGTGCCAAGTTCGGCGGCCAGCGCAGCGCGGGCGGCTTGCATGTGGCGGGAGAGGCCGCGTTTGGGGTCAGGGAAGGCTACGGGCTGGCGTTCGAGTTGCAGTTGCCACGCTTGATAGGCTTCGAACACGGGTTTGGGGCAGGCGCCGTAAGAGCCGTGGTTGAGGAAGACAACCTCGGGGTCGAGGAGGAACTGGGCTGCGAGGTTGTCTGCCATGACGGGCTTTCCAGTGGGGGCTTTCTGGTGGGGGCTTTCCGGTGACGGGGTTTTGAAAGGGGTGCGGTTTTGAAGGGGAAGGGGTCAGGTTTTCTCGACGGGTTTGGAGCGCATTCTTGCCGCCGTTTCGCGCTCGGCCCGTTTGCAGCGTTGGGGGGGGAGGTTGCGGTCCATCAGGTCCATATCCTCCAGCACCATATCACCCATGCGTTTCAGGGCGATATCCAAGGCTCCGGCGCGGTGGGCGGAACGGAGGAAGCCTTTGAGGGTGCGGACGGGGTGGTCGCGGGCCAAGGGTTCTTCGGGGTAGACGTCGGAGGCGGCGATTATGTGGCCAGAGCGGACGGCGTTTATCAGGGCGCCAAAGTTCACCACTCCGGCACGGCTTAGCAGGATGAAGGCAGCACCGGGTTTCATGCGGGCGAAGTGGGGGGCGGACAGGAAACCCTCATTCTCGCCGGTGACGGAGGCGACGCAGAAGACGACGTCGGAGGTGGACAGGACCTCGTCCAGGGTGGCGGGGGTGACGCGGTGGTCACGTAAGGTGGATGGCGGCAGCCACGGGTCGTAGGCTTTGATATGGGTGCGGAAGCCTTCCAGCACGCGGTTCAGGGCGCGGCCAAGGTCGCCAAAGCCGATCAGGCCGACGTTTGACCCGGTCAGCAGGCGGGCTTGCTGGTTGCCTTCAAAGCCCCACTTCTCTCGGCCGTCTTGGAAGGCCCGGTCGGCTTCGGCCACGTCGCGCAACAGGGTCAGGGCGAAGGCGAGGCCGATTTCGGCGACGGGTTCGGCGAAGACGGCACCGGTGGTCAGGGTGTAGATGCCGTGCTGGAACAGCAGGTCGTAGGGCATGTTGGGCAAAAGGTTGCTTTCGACGTTCAGGACGGCGCGAAGCGAGGTTAGCCGGGCCAGCAGGTCGGCGGGAATGGGTGGTTGGCCAAGGACATAGCGCACCTGTGACAGGGTCGCATCGGGCAGGCTGGACAGGGCGTCAGGTTCAACCTCGATGACCCGGTAACGGTCGAAAAGCTGGGCCTTGGCGGTGTCGGTGAAGACCTGGCCGATGCTGCGGGGTGCGGGGGAGGACAGGATGAGGGGTTTGTCGGCCATGAGAGAGGTATTTCCTGGCAAAGGGGTAAGGCACATCTTTGACCCAAGTGCGGGTGGGGTCAATCGGGTGGGGTATGAAAGTGGGGCAGCAGTGATATAGGTCAATGCGGGGTGTTCAGGTTCTGGTCAGGGTGGCCAGAGGTTCACAGATGCCCCAGACCTTCGATGCTGCCCCAAACGTTTCGTGATTTCGAGGATGACCATGACCGACCCCTATGCCGTGCTTGGCCTGACCAAGACCGCTACGGCTGCCGAAATCAAGGCGGCGCACCGCAAGCTGGTCAAGATCAGCCATCCCGACCTGAACCCCGATAACGCGGGGGCGGAAACCAAGTTCAAGGCGATTTCAGGCGCTTATGACCTGCTGAAAGACCCCTCCACACGGGCGCGCTTTGATGCGGGCGAAATTGATGCCTCGGGTCAGGAAAAGCCGCAGCGGCGGTATTACCGCGACTATGCCGATCAGCCGGGCAACACCTATCAGCGCGGGGCGCAGGGTGGTTTTGGCGGCGGTGGTTTTGGCGGCGGTGATCCGGGCGATATCTTTGCCGAAATGCTGCGCCAGCGTGGCACGCGCGCATCCTCTTCATTTGGCGAGGAAAGCTATACCATGCCGGGGCATGATCTGAATTTCGCGCTGGAAGTGGGGTTTCTGGATTCAGTGCTTGGGGCGAAGAAGAAGATAAACCTGCCGGATGTGGGACAGGTCGAGGTGACGATTCCGAAAGGTGCCACCGATGGCCTGACGCTGCGGTTGCGCGGCAAGGGGATGCCGGGGCCGGGGGCCGGGCCCGCGGGGGACGCGCTGATCACGCTGACGGTGCTGGGCCATCCGGTATTCCGGCGCGAGGGCGATGATATTCACGTGACGCTGCCAATCACGCTGGATGAGGCGGTGCTGGGCGCCAAGGTCAGCGCGCCGACGATTGACGGGCCGGTGACTTTGACGGTGCCTGCGGGGGCCAGTTCCGGCCGGGTGCTGCGCCTGCGCGGGCGCGGGGTGGCGCGGGGCAAGGCGGCTGCGGGACCTTCTGCGGGAGCCTCTGCGGCGGGTGATCAACTGGTAGAGTTGCGGATTGTCGCACCGGCGGTGATTGACGCCGATTTGCGCGCCTTCATGGAAGGCTGGCGCAAGACCCACGGTTACGACCCGCGCAGGGGCATGATGGACGAGGATCAGCCATGACCGAAGCAAGCATCACTGAGTTTTACAGCGAAACCGAGGTTCTGGCGGCGGTGCCAAGGCTTACCTCGCTGCGGCTGTCGGGGTTTGTGGCGGCGCGGATCGTGCTGCCCCTGACCCGTGACAACCGAACCGCCTTTCGCCGAATTGATCTGGCCCGGATCGAGTTGCTGTGTGACCTGACGGAAGGGTTTGATCTGGATGATGACGGGCTGGGGCTGGTGATTGCGTTGGTGGATCAGTTGCACGAGGTGCGGCGCGATGTGCGGGCGATCTGTGCTGCGGTTGCGGCGGAAGAGCCTGAGGTGCGCAGCCGGATTGGCGGCAAGCTGACGGCTGCGTTGTAAGGGGCCGGGGTCAGAACCACTGGCCTCAGAACCATTGGCCTCAGAACCACTGGCCTCAGAACCACTGGCCTCAGAACCACTGGCCTCAGAACCACTGGCCCGGCTCCATCATGCCAAGGTCCATCAGTTGCTGGCTGTGCCAGGCGAAGGGCACCGAATTGTGCCAATGGAAGGTTTCAATCTGGAACTTTGACCCGGCGTTGCTTTTCAAAGCCTTGGCGGTGCGGAAGCTTGCGACGCAGGTGGTGATGTTGTGGTGCCATTGGCAGGCGTAGGTGTTGTACTCCTCATCCGAGAACGTGAAATCGGGCCGCAGGGTCAGGCCCGGCTTAGATCGAAACAGGGTGATGCGGTCGATCTTGCGGCGGATGAAGGGCACATGCTCTTCAAAGCGCCAGCGCAGGCCGCCGTAGAAATCCAGTTGGCGTTCCTTGTGCTGGTAATTCCTGGCGGCATCCTCACGCGCCAGAGAGTAATAGCCTGAACGGTCAAGGTGGGCGCGTTCCAGCGAGACGGCGTTGGGAAAGGCGGTCAGGTCATCGGCGTACAGATCAACGACATAGGACAGCACGGCATCGCGCCGCTCTTCGACCTCGAATGCCAGCAGTTCGCGGATGTTGCGGGTCTCGCAGAAGGGGTGAAACAGGTATTCGGCGTTGTAGCAGTAGTACATCCAGATGCCGGGTGCCGCCTCTATCAGGCGATTGACGGCGATCATCATCGCCTGTTCGATCAACGGGTTGAAGTCGATGCGGTGGATTTTGGCGTCAAGGTCGGCATCCAGCGGCACATCGGGGTCGGTCAAGAGCAGAAGCTGGGCAAAGCCCGCGGCAAGGTGGTGGCGCACGGTGGAGGAGACTTCCACCGCATCCTCGGCCAGCACCAGCGCAATCGGGCCTTTGGCAAGCAGGGCCTTGCTGGTTTGCAGAAATTCGTCAAGCGAAGCGTAGCGCATCATTCACCAGATTGGGTTTGGCGCAGGGTCTAACACGGGCAGCGATAACGCAAGGGGGCCTGAAGGAGGGGGCCTGTGGAAGTTGCCAAGGGCGTTCGGTTGAGCTATTGGCTTTGGCTTGCCAAAGGATGCGTGTTCATGGCCGACCCCAAGAAGCTTTTCATCAAGACTTACGGCTGTCAGATGAACGTCTATGACAGCGAGCGGATGGCGGAAGCCATGGCGCCCGAAGGGTATGAGACGACCGAGGTGATGGAAGAAGCCGATCTGGTGTTGCTGAACACCTGCCATATCCGCGAAAAGGCCGGAGAGAAGCTGTACTCGGATCTTGGCCGGATGCGCGGGCTGAAAGTGGCGCGGCCAGAGATGAAAATCGGGGTCGCGGGCTGCATTGCGCAGGCCGAAGGGGCGGAAGTCATGCGGCGGATGCCGCTGGTTGATCTGGTGGTGGGGCCGCAGGCCTATCACCGCTTGCCGGAATTGGCGCGGGCTGTGGGGCGGATGGTGGACACCGATTTCCCGGCGGAAGCCAAGTTTGACCTGCTGCCGCAGCGGGTTGGCAAGCGCGGGCCTACGGCCTTCCTGACCGTGCAGGAAGGCTGCGACAAGTTCTGCGCCTTCTGCGTGGTGCCTTATACGCGGGGTGCCGAAATGAGCCGCCCGGTTGAAGGTGTACTGTCGGAAGCGCGCGGGTTGGTTGAACGCGGTGTGCGCGAGATCACCTTGCTGGGGCAGAATGTGAATGCCTATCACGGTGTGCAGGGTGGCTCGGATATCGGGCTGGCGCAGTTGATTGGTGCCTTGGCCGGTATCGACGGGCTGGAGCGTATTCGCTACATGACCAGCCATCCCAATGACATGGAAGACGCGCTGATTGCGGCGCATGGCGATCAGCCGAAACTGATGCCCTATCTGCATCTGCCGGTACAATCGGGGTCTGACCGGATTCTGAAGGCGATGAACCGCAAGCATACGGCGGAGTCCTATCTGCGGCTGATTGAACGGTTCCGGGCGGTGCGGCCGGATATTCTGGTGTCATCCGATTTCATCGTGGGTTTTCCGGGTGAGACGGACGCGGACTTTGAGGCGACCATGGCGCTGATCCGTCAGGTTGGCTATGGCGCGGCCTATTCGTTCAAATACTCCCCCCGCCCGGGCACGCCTGCGGCGGAGAAGCCGGAATTGCCGGCTGAGGTGACCGATGCCAGGCTGCACGCCTTGCAGGCGCTGATCACAAGCCAGCAGCGTGCCGCGCAAGAGGCGATGGTGGGGCGGCGGACGACGGTGCTGTATGAAAAGCCGGGACGGATGCCGGGGCAGATGGTGGGCAAGTCGGAACATCTGATGGCTGTGCATGTGGCGCATGAGGGTGCTGCGGTTGGTGATCTGGTGAAGGTGCGTATCACGGGCGCCTCCTCCAATTCGCTGGCGGCGGTGCCGGTCAGCTGATTCTCTTTTTTCGTGACGGAACGGGCTGTTGCGGGGCGTCCTTCACGCAAGTCCGCGCCTTGCCCAATTGGCGCTTGGGACGGCTTGTTTCCATAGCTGGTTCAATGGCAGGCCACTTTGCCTTGCTGGTTCCAAAGCGGCAACCGGACTTCTTTCAGAACAAATGGTTGGATTGATTTTTCTTTACTTAATTCCATTCGACAGGCAATTCTTGTCAACAGACCCGGCAATGGCGCGGGCGTTGGGTATTTAGGGGAGGCCTTGGCTTTGGATCGTATTTCCAGCGCTTTTAGGATGGCGATAGGGGCGGGGGCCCTGTTGGCCGGGCTGTTGGGCGCGAATGTGGCGGCAGCGCAATCGGTAGCGGTACAGCCGCCACCGCAGATTGCAGGCAAGATCAACTGGGGCATCTGGGTCGATGATGACGGCTGCATGCACTGGTGGGCGGATGGCGGGTTGGAAGGAATATGCTGGACCGCGTCAATCCGCAGACGGGCAAGCCGGTTTGCCTTGCGAAGAATACCTGCTTCATCGAAAATACCGACACGCTGTTCGCCACCGATTCGGCACAGTTGACCGGGGATGGCCGCCGCCGTCTGACCGCCTTCTTTCAGGGCGCCGGTGCCTTTGGGTACGCCATTTATGGCCATACCGACAGCCGCGCCTCGGATGAATACAACATGAGCCTGTCGCAGCGCCGGGCGCGGGCGGTGGGCGATGTCGCCCGGTCGGTCGGCGCGGTGGTGGAACGGCAGTTGGGCTTTGGCGAACGCCAGCCGATTGCCAGCAATGCGACGGCTGCGGGAATGCAACAGAACCGGCGGGTCGAAGTGGTCTGCTACACGTGGGGGAAAAACTGATGCGTATTGTTCACCTCACGGGGGCTTTGGCTGTCATGGCGCTTTCGGCGTGCGAGGGTGGCGGGCTGGTGCCTTACCACCAAAGCCCCGACACGGTCATCGCCTCCAATCATGACACCGGCATTGACAGCGGCGTGCTGACCGATGGCCAGGCGGCGATTGCGTATGATCCGGATGGCTGTCAAGGCTGGGTGATGGATGACGGGGTCGAAGGTTATGCCGGGCGTCGGTATGACCCTAAGACCGGCCTGCCGGTCTGCAACAACCTTTATCCGCCGGGCACCGTTCTGGGCGACTACCGCGCCCACAACAAGAAGCTGCCGGATTGGGTTCCGACCTACTGAAGCCGCAAGTTAACAAGATATGGGGGTCGCAGCCTGCTGCGGCCTTTTTTCTATTGTGATAGCGCTTGCCGTTTTTGTCATCGAAGCGACACATCCTTAAGCAACTGTGATCGTGCTGGCGAATATCGCACTGGACAGACGGTGGTTGCAGCCCCACATTTACAGAATGACGTTCGTAACACCTTCGACTGAACTTGGCACCAGAAGGAGAGCCCATTGGGCATCAGCGCGCTGACCCCCCCGACCCGTCCCGAGGACATGGTGGAAACACTGATGGAATTCCCGGACAATCGTTTGTTGATCGAGCTGTGCGGCGAGTTTGACCGCAACCTTGCACAAGTGGAACACCAGACCGGCGTTCATGTGCTGAGGCGGGGCAACAGGCTGGCGGTGATTGGCGACAAGTCCGCACGCGAACAGGCTGCCGCCGTGCTGCGCGGGCTTTATGCGCGGCTGGAGGCGGGCAAGCATATCTCGGCCGGCGACATTGACGGCTCTATCCGCATGGGGCGGCCCGCCAGCGATGCGCCCAAGTCGTTGGGCGATCAGATTGAGATGTTCCAGACCGGTGCCATGGAACTGCGCACCCGCAAGAAGGGTGTCGAGGCGCGGACCGAGGCGCAGAAGGCCTACGTTCAGAACCTGTTCACCCATGAGATGGGCTTTGGCATCGGGCCTGCGGGCACCGGCAAGACTTATCTGGCGGTGGCGGTGGGCGTCACCATGTTCATCTCTGGCGCTGTCGAAAAGATTATCCTGTCGCGTCCGGCGGTTGAGGCGGGCGAGCGTTTGGGCTTCCTGCCCGGCGACATGAAGGAAAAGATCGACCCCTACATGCAGCCGCTGTACGACGCCTTGAATGATTTCCTGCCCGCCAAGCAGATGGAAAAGATGCTGCTTGAAAAGCGTATTGAAATTGCCCCACTGGCGTTCATGCGCGGGCGGACCCTGTCGAACGCCTTTGTCGTGCTGGACGAGGCGCAGAACGCCACCGCCATGCAGATGAAGATGTTCCTGACCCGGTTGGGCGAGGGCAGCCGGATGGTGATCACCGGTGACCGCACGCAGGTTGACTTGCCGCGTGGCACCTCATCGGGGCTGGCCGAGGCGGAACGTATCCTGAAGGGTGTGAAGGGCGTCAGCTTCAACTATTTCACCTCAAAAGACGTGGTGCGTCACCCCTTGGTGGGCCGCATCATCGAGGCCTATGAGGCGGACGAGGCCAAGGGCTGAACCTCGGCAGATTGTCTGGCCTTGGGTGCGGCCAGCGCATCAGAAGCAACCGGGTCGGCCTGAAACTGGCCCTCCCAGAAGCTTTGGCTGGTCAGGTCGTCAAAGCCTGACCGCCATTGCGCCTTGATGGCCCCGTAGGTCAGCGTCAGGCGGGCCAGGTTTTTCAGGCTGCGCAGGCCAAGCCGCAGGATGGCGGGTTTGTCGTGCTGCACCGTCATGACCAGCTTGGCCTGTTCGTCGATATAGGTGATCTTCGCTGATCCCCAAGCCAGCCGCATATCGCCACGCTGGTTGCGGCGCAGCACCTGATGATTGCCCCACCGGCTGAAGAACGGCAGGAAGAGGCCGTTCAGCATGGCCTTCATGAAAAACCTGCTGGGTCGGGAGTGGGGGTCAAAGCGGATATCGGCTTTGGGCGGATCACCCTCCAGCGGTTGCCAGACCTCATGGCGGCGCAGGGCGGTGATTGTGGCCCGCCGTTCCGTCATGTCAGCGTTGGCGGCGAAAAACGCGGGCCCGCGCATGACGTCTTCCATCGCCATGTTCAGCGTCAGCATTGTGTCCATGTGGTTCTGGATCAGGGCACGCACCAGAAAGAACACCGGAATGGTGGTGAACTTGCGCCGGCTCAATTCCAGCTTGGGCAGGGTCAAATGTTGGATAAGGTGATTGCGCAGGTCAAGATACAGGGTCAGCGAGGTTTCCTTGTCGGAAAAGTCCTGGTCCTGAAAGCTGATAACACCGGGCAGGGTGACAAAGCTGAAGTCATTGGCGAGTGAGAAGTTGATGTCATCGCCGCGCACGAAGAAGGGGAAGGGCCAGCGCTTGGCATGGTCCAGCGCGAAGGCAAAGAACCAGAAGCCGCCGTAGTAATCCTGCGGCCGGGGGGCGGCAGAGTGGAATTCCATATGCAGGGCGGCGGGCAGGTAGGTCAGGTCCAGATCGCGGAAGAGCGACCGGCAGGTCTGGTGAAAGATGGCGCCGCTTTCCCAAACGCGGGTGGGCGCTGCGGCTTGGGTCAGGCCGCCGATGACGGTGGTGGCGGTGTCGGTGGCGTAAGCAAGCATCGCCCAGACCCGTTCAACTGCAAACATGTCAACCGAGGCGTCATCGTCCATGAACAGCGCATGGGTTGCCTTCATCCGGTGCGCCTCGTGCAGGCACCGGGCAAAGCCGCCAGAGCCGCCAAGGTTGCGGTTGGGCACGAGGGTGACGTTTTTGGATGTGGGCAGGGTGACGGTCTTGCCGTTGTCGACCACGACCAGATGCAAGCGGTCACCGTGCAGCCATTCGGCGGCAAAGGTGCGGAATTTGGCTACGGTGCACAGAACCGCCGCTTCGCGCTTGAAGGTGGTGATGCCCAGCATCAGCTTGGGGTTGCGCAAGGGGGCCTGCCGGGTTTGCCATGACGCGCCGGTCAACCGCGCCTCGCCCCGGGCGATAAGACTGAAGACCAGCACGGCATCCTTGCAGGCGGCCAGTCCGGCGCTGAGGTCGATCATGGCTGTGCCGTCGTCGTCAAACTCGACAATGCCGGTCAGATAATCCCATGCGCCGTGCAGGGTGACGCAGGCAATGGTCAGCTTGAAGACGCCCTTGCCTTCCAGCCGCAGCCACAGGTCCGCAAGGCCACAGCGGTCTTGCCATTTCGGCAAGGGGAACAGGTTGAACGCCGTGTCAAAGCTGATCTCGCCGCCATCCGCCACGGCTATGGCAGACCGGCCGGCGTTCAGTGCTGCCTTGTTGTGCAGCCGGACCGCAACATTGACGTCGGCGCACAGGTCGGGGTTGGGCCACATCAGGGTTTGCAGCGTGGTGAAACCGGGTGCGGAAATGGATTTTGCGCGTGCCACGTATTCAACGTCCCAAAAGTTGCACCAAGGGTCGACGCTGACCATATCTGCCGCTGGCCAGACTTTGCAAGCGATGGGCCAAAGCGGCCCGCAACCAACACGCGGCGTGTGACCGGGTCATCGCATGGCCCGACCGTTCGCGCTGTGCGGGGTTTTGGATCCGTGGTCAAGAGCCCGCAGCGTCACGACTGCGGGAGGTTTGCGCGGCACGTCAGGCCTATGATCCGGCTTTGGCCAAACCCGCCGCCACGGCAGCGATGGCCATGGCCACCGCCTGATCAATCGTCATGGTCGAGGTGTCCAGCAGCAAGGCATCGGACGCGGGCTTCAGTGGGGCCTCGGCGCGGTTCATGTCGCGGGCGTCGCGTTCGCGCACCTCGGCCAGAACCTGGGCTGCATCGCCGCCCACCTCCAGCCAGCGGCGATGGGCGCGAACCTCGGCGCTGGCTGTAACGTACAGTTTCACCTCGGCCTGCGGGCAGATGATGGTGCCGATGTCGCGGCCATCCAGCACAGCGCCCCCTGGGCGGCGGGCAAAGCTGCGCTGAAAGTCGGTCAAGGCGGCGCGCACGGCTGGAATGACGGCAACGCGGCTGGCGGCCTGTCCGGCCGCAAGGCTGCGCAGGTCGGGGCTGGCGAGGTCCGCAGGCATCAGCGTTTGCGCCGCAAGTGCTGGATCGCCGCCTTTGGCCCCTACGGCCCGGTACAACAGCCCGGTGTCCAGATGCGCAAAGCCAAACTGTAGGGCCAGCGCCCGGCTGATCGTGCCCTTGCCTGCCGCCGCAGGCCCATCAATTGCCACGGTGAAATTCATGACCACCCTTTCCGTTTGCGGCCTTCTCCCCTAGCCTGACCCGCAAGTCAAACAGGAGGCGCGGATGGGGCTAGGTTCTAGGCCAAAATCATGGAACCCACTTGTCGCCGAGATGATGGTGCAGGATTTTTCGGCATCTTTGGCATGGTGGACCGGGATGCTGGGTTTTGTGCCCGCCTTCCAGCGCCCGGCGCAAAAGCTGGCGATGTTGCAGCACCCGGACGGCGCGCAGGTGATGATCTACGAACGCGACGGCGATTGGGAGACCGGCGCGATGCAGGCTCCGTTCGGGCGGGGGGCGGTGTTGCAGGTGTTCGTGGCAGATGTAGCGGCGGTTCACGCGGTGTTTGACGCGGCGGGCCATGGCTTCTACGTCGCCCTGCGGGAGAAATGGCGCGACTGGGGCGATTGCCTTGGTGGCCAGCGCGAGTTTCTGGTGCAGGACCCGGATGGCTATCTGGTGATGGTGGCCCAGCAGATCGGCACGCGGCCCTTTTGATCGGGGCCGCTGTCCGTCAGCGCCGCCATCCACGCCAAAGGCCATATAGCGCCACCAGAACCGCCCCCCCCCAGCCGCAAACCTGGCTTGGGTAAAGCCCGAGGCAAGGGCGACCGCCCCGGCCTGCATATCCGGGCCAGCGCGCAGCAGGCGGGCCACGGCGACATTCTCGGCCAGATCGAAGATGCCATAAGCAAGGGCGGGCAGAAACCACAGCTGGTCCAGACGATGCAGGGGCAGGCACGGGGTCGCGGTGAACAGGAAGGGGAAGACCGTGTCATTCAGCCGGATCGGGCCAAGGTAAAGTGCTGTGCCCATGGGCGTCAGTGCGGAAACACAGGCTTTCACCTCGGCGACGCCATAGCCTAGGGCGCGCAGATCAAAGGGGCGTGGCGCCGCCTTGAGCCGTCAGTTGCGCGCCAGATATTGCACCAGCAGCGCATAACTGGCAAGGCTGACCAAAGGCAGAGCCCAGTTCAGCGTCTTCATGGCACGCCCCCTTTTGGCGACCTTGCCCATCGCAGCCCGGCGCTGGCCTTGCGTCAGCCCTGCGTCAGTGTCGCACCCAAACCGGTCATCAGGCCTTCAAAGATCGGGAACGAGGTCACGATGGGCGAGGCATCGTCGACCGACACCGGCTGTTTCGAGGCCATGCCGGCGACCAGAAAGCTCATCGCGATACGGTGGTCGATATGGGTCTTGGCCGTGGCCCCACCCGGCATACCGCCAGCCCCCATGCCGTGCACGATCAGCGTATCCTCGTCTTCTTCAACCTTGACACCGCAGGCTTCCAAGCCCCGCGCCATGGCGTCGATCCGGTCGGATTCCTTGACGCGCAGCTCTTTGACGCCGCGCATGACAGTCTTGCCCGTGGCGAACGAGGCCACGACCGACAGAATAGGATATTCGTCAATCATCGACGGCGCACGTTCGGGCGGAACTTCGATGCCCTTCATGTTGCCGCTGAACCGCACGCGCAGATCGGCGACCGGCTCGCCACCCTCGGTGCGGGGGTTCTGGAACTCGATCTCGGCGCCCATTTCAACCAATGTCAGATAAAGACCATTCCGCGTCAGGTTCTGGCTGACGCCGGGCACCATAATGTCGGAACCCTCCACAATCAGCGCCGCGCACACCGGGAAAGCCGCCGAGGACGGATCACGCGGCACGGCAACAGTCTGCGGGCGCAGGGTGGGGCGGCCGGTCAGGGTGATGACATTGCCGTGGGCGGTTTTCTCGACCGTCAGGTCAGCGCCAAAGCCCAGCAGCATCCGCTCGGAATGGTCGCGCGTTGGTTCCTTTTCGATAACGACGGTTTGGCCAGGCGCATTCAGACCGGCCAGAAGGATGGCGGATTTGACCTGCGCGCTGGCCACCGGCAAGGTGTAGCGCACCGAGGCCGGATGGGCCGCGCCCACCACGGTCATCGGCAACCGCCCGCCCTTGCGGCCAAAGGCCTGCGTGCCAAACAGCGATAGGGGATCGGTCACCCGCCGCATCGGCCGTTTGCGCAAGCTGGCATCGCCGGTGAAGGTGGCGGTGATCGGCGTGGTGGCCATGGTCCCCATGATCAGCCGCACTCCGGTGCCCGAATTGCCGCAATCAATCACATCGGCAGGTTCCTGAAAGCCGCCGACACCCACGCCATTGACCGACCACGCCCCCGGCCCGTGCTGAACAACCGCAGCGCCAAAGGCCCGCATTGCCTTGGCGGTGTCAAGCACATCCTGCCCTTCCAGCAGACCGGTGATCCGGGTCTCACCCACCGCCATGGCCCCGAAAATCAGCGCCCGATGGCTGATCGACTTGTCACCCGGCACCAAGGCCACACCTTTCAGCGGGCCGGACTTGCGGGCGGTCATCGGTTGGGCGGTGTCGTGTGCGGACATTTGGGCTCTCCTGATGTTTGCGACGCCTGATAGCGCAAGCAGGCTACAGGGTCCACCCTTGCCACCCGTCGGTCTGCTGCATTCAAAGCCGGAGGGGTTTCGCACCCCTCCGGACCTCCCTGCGGGATATTTGTGCAAATATGAAAGGGCCAGAAGCGCCTCTTGCGTTTCACCTTGGCCAAATACTCCCGCCGGAGGCACACCTGAGCCGGTTAGCGCTTGCGCCAGAGGCGAGACAAAAGGAGTGCGCGGCACGCGCTCGTTTGGATCAGGTGGTCAGGTTCGGTGGAACGTCATGTAATGGGGCACCCGGCCCTCGCGCAGGGCTTTTTGTTCGTACCGGGTGGACAGCCAGTCCTCCCAGGCCACAGCACCTTGCGTGATCAGGGTGAAGCCTGCCGGTGGGACTTCTTCCAGCGTCTGGCGGACATAGTCAGGAATGTCGGTGGATACGCGAAAGTCCGAGCCCGGTATGGTGAGGCGGGCCAGTGCTGTCAGGTAGCCTTGGGTCACAAAGCGGCGGCGGTGGTGGCGGGCCTTTGGCCAGGGGTCGGGGTAGTTGAGGAAGACCTTTGACACACTGGCCTCGGGCAGCACTTCGAACAGGTCGCGCACGTCGCCGGGGTGCAGGCGCAAGTTGGTCACCTTTGTCTCACGCACCTTGCCCAGCAGCATCGCGATACCGTTGACGAAGGGTTCTGCGCCGATCAGCGCGACATCGGGATTGGCTGCTGCCATATGCACCAGATGCTCGCCGCCGCCAAAGCCTATCTCCAGCCACAGCGGGCGGCCCGCGCGCCATGGCTCCAGGGCCACAAGACTGCGGGCCGGGTTCTCGTCGCGGGTCACGCCGTGCAGGGTCAGCGGGCCAAGATCCTCGGCCAGATAGTCCTTCTGGCTGGCGCGCAGGGTCTTGCCCCGGATGCGGCCATAGAAATTGCGGCGGGCGGGCGCTGCTTCGCCATTGGGATCGGTGTCGCGGGTCATGTTCGGCCTTTTGTCGGGATGGCGCGGGATAGTCCTGCGCAGGGCCGGGCGTCAAGGGGCGAGGCTTGCGCCAGTTTTGCCGTTCAGCCGCGCGCGCGGTAGGGTGCTACGCCCTGATCGGGGATCCAGACACCGGCAGGCGGGACGCCGGTTTGCCAGAACACGTCGATCGGTATGCCGCCACGCGGATACCAATAGGCCCCAATGCGCAGCCACTCCGGGTCCAGCAGGCTCTCCAGCTTTTTGGCGATGTCCAACGTGCAATCCTCGTGAAACGCCCCGTGGTTGCGAAAGCTGTGCAGGTACAGTTTCAGCGACTTCGATTCCACCAGCCAGTTGCGCGGCACATAGTCGATCACGATATGGGCGAAGTCCGGCTGCCCTGTCATCGGGCAAAGCGACGTGAACTCGGGCGCCACAAAGCGCACCATGTACTGCGTACCCGCGTGGCTGGTCGGCACCCGTTCCAGCACCGCTTGATCGGGGCTTTGCGGCTGGGCGGTGCTATGCCCCAACTGCGTCAGGCTTGAGACATCGGTTTGGGTCATCGCAATCCCCGGCGGTTGTCGCCACATCGTCCTAGACCAGTCATCCCGGCAGGTCAATTGCGGTTGATGTTTTGGACCGCCCGGCTAAATCGTCCAGCAGCCAGCGAGGGTGATAATGAACGCAAAGGTAAATTACGGACAGGACGCACCGGGGTTGATACGCGGCTTTCTGATCGGGGGCTTGGCGGCAAGTGCCGTGGCAGTCTTGATCCTGTCGCTTGCATCAGGAGTATGGGCGGCCAGCGCCGCATTCTTTGCAGGTGGTGTGGCGCTGTATCTGTCGGGGATGGGCAGTTTCATGGTCTTCGAAAGCCGGATCGGCAAGGTCCGTGACCGTGACACCCTGCTGTCCGGCCTGACATGGCGCGGGGACGAGGCTGTGCTTGATGTGGGCTGCGGTCGTGGTCTGATGCTGATCGGGGCGGCCCGGCGTCTGACAACGGGCCGGGCCGTCGGGATAGACCTGTGGCGGGCGCAGGATCAGGCGCAGAACTGCGCCGCCGCCACGCTCGCCAACGCCGCAGCGGCAGGTGTGCAGGACCGGGTCACCGTCCAGACCGGCGACATGGTTGCCTTGCCCTTTGCGGCGGAACGTTTTGACGTGGTGCTGTCCGCCTGGGCCGTTCACAATGTCCCAGAACTGGCGCAGCGCCATGCCGCGCGGTCCGAAATGCTGCGGGTTCTCAAACCCGGTGGTGTTCTTGCTGTCACCGATATCGAGGGACGACAGCAGTATCCCGAAGCCTTGCAGGCCCTTGGTGCGACAGAGATCCGGGTGAACGTGCTGCATCCGATCAAGGACAGGATCATCAGCACCCTGTCCGTCGGCTCATTTGCGCCCTTCACGGTCGTGGCGCGCAAACCTCGGGACTAGGTAGGATGGGCGGTCCGCCCATCCTTGGGTCGCGTCAGACGGCGTTCTTCAGCGCCTCGGTCAGGTCGGTCTTCTCCCACGAAAAGCCGCCATCCTCAGTCGGTGCGCGGCCAAAGTGACCGTAGGCTGAGGTGCGGGCGTAGATCGGCTTGTTCAGGCCCAGATGGGTCCGGATGCCGCGCGGAGTCAGGTCCATGCACGTCGCCACGGCGCGCTCGATCTGCGCTTCGTCAACGCGGCCGGTGCCGTGGGTGTCGACATAGATCGACAAGGGCTTGGCCACCCCGATGGCATAGGACACTTGCAGCGTGCAGCGGTCGGCCAGACCTGCGGCCACCACGTTCTTGGCCAGATAGCGTGCGGCATAAGCGGCCGAACGGTCCACCTTGGTCGGATCCTTGCCCGAAAACGCGCCGCCGCCGTGCGGAGCCGCGCCACCATAGGTGTCAACGATGATCTTGCGGCCGGTAAGCCCAGCGTCGCCATCCGGCCCGCCGATCACGAAAGTTCCCGTCGGATTGACCCACCATTCCGTCGCCTCGGTGATCCAGCCCGAGGGCAGGACTTCGCGGATATAGGGCTCCACAATCGCGCGGATCGCGGCGCTGTCCTGATCGACACTTTCGTGCTGGTGCGAGAGAACGATCGAGGTCACCTCGACCGGCACGCCGTCTTCGTAGCGTAGCGACAATTGGCTTTTGGCGTCCGGGCGCAGGGTCGGCTCGACGCCGGATTTACGCACTTCGGCCAGACGGCGCAGGATGGCGTGGGCGTATTGGATGGGGGCCGGCATCAGTTCCGGCGTCTCGCGGCAGGCATAGCCGAACATGATGCCCTGATCCCCGGCACCGTCGCGGTCAACGCCTTGGGCGATATGGGCGGATTGCTTGTGCAGGTAATTCTGCACGGCCAAAGTGTTCCAGTGGAACTCTTGCTGTTCATAGCCGATGTCACGCACGCAGCCGCGCACGATATCGTCAACCCGGTCCATCATGGTGGCCAAGGCTTCGGGGTCCGACAGACCCACTTCACCGCCGACAATGACACGCCCGGTGGTGGCAAACGTCTCACAGGCCACGCGGGCGTTGGGTTCGACGGTCAGGAAGGCATCCAGAACCGCGTCCGACACGCGATCACACAATTTATCAGGATGCCCCTCCGACACGGATTCGGAGGTGAAGACGTAGGACTTGCGCGGCGAGGTAGATGACATGGGGGAAATGCTCCGTTGGATGTTCTCTGCCACGCCAGGAAGCCGTTGTGGCAGTATGGCGGGCAGCGCTAGCCCCATTGCCCAAGGGCGTCAAGCGGAAGGCGAGGATTGTCGGCGTATTGCCAGAAGGGCGCAACCTGCCAGCAACAGAAGGGCCGGAAACTCGGCAAAGCGGGCATAGGGCGGCGCATTCAGTGGGCCGGGCAGGGCCGCATCAAGAAAACCCTCCACGCCAAAGGGCAGGGCGGCGGTGATGCGCCCTCGGGCGTCGATCATTTCCGTGACGCCGGTATTGCCAACCCGAACCAGCGGCAGGCCCTGTTCGATGGCGCGCAACCGGGCCTGATCGGCATGTTGGAACGGACCGGACAGCGTGCCGAACCATGCATCATTGGTGATCTGCAAGATCCAGTCCGCGCGTTCGGACACGGCCAGGTCCTGCGGAAACACCGCCTCATAGCAGATCAGCGGCAAGACCTTGCCCAGCCTGGCCCCAAGGTTCAGCACCGCAGGCCCGGGGCCAGGGCTGTAAGCGTGGCCGGTGCGGGCGGCAAAGGCCGCGATCCCGAACCAGTCATAGGCAAGGTCGCCGAACGGCACATACTCACCAAACGGCACCAGATGGTGCTTGTCATAGGCCGCCAGCAGCGCCCCTCCGGGGCCGAAGACATGCAGGCTGTTGAAGCCCAGCACATCCTTTCCGGCATATTCCACCCGTTGCAGGCCCACCGCCACTGGCACACCATGCGAGGCGCTGGCAATGATGGCGGGCAGTTGCGGGTCATCCTCGACCAGATAGGGCAGGGCGGTTTCGGGCCAGATCACCAGATCGACCTTGCCCAACGGGCCGGGCGGGGCGGCGGTGGCGGACATCAGCCGTTCAAAGAACGTCTGCGCGTGGTCGGGGTCCCATTTGGCGTCTTGGGCTGCGTTGGGCTGCACCAGCCGCAGGATCAGGCCTGGGGCTGCCGGATCGGGCTGCGCCAGTGCCCAAAGCCCGTAGCCCCAGCCCGCGGCCAGCATCATGGCTGCGCCGACAAGGCCGCGCGGGGACAGGCGTGCGGCAAGGCTGGCGGTCGAAAGCGTCAGAAGGGTCAACCCGAACGGCCCCACCAGCGCGTCAACCTGTGCCACCGGGGTGTCGATCCAGAAATGGGCGGGCAGGGCCCACGGGAACCCGGTCAGCGCATAGCCACGCAGGAACTCCATCGCGGTCAGCGCTGCCACAATCCCCAAGCCGCGCCGGGGAAACCTTGCGCCGATGCCAAAGCCCGCCGCCCAGAACAGCGCCAGCCCGCCCGCCATCAGGATCAGCGCGAACGGTGCCATCCAGCCATAGGTGGCGGCATCAACCATGAACGGCTCGACGATCCAGTTCAGGCCTGCGCCAAAATAGCCCACTCCCAAAAGCCAGCCCACCCATGCCGTCTGCCCCGGCGAGGAGGTGCGGACAAGCCGCAACCCCGCAGCCAATGCGGGCAGCGCCAACCACCAGAACCGCAGGGGGGCCAGCCCGGCAGCCATCCCCACGCCCAAAAGCAACGCCGCGAAGGCGATTTTCCAGCCCGGAAAGCTGCGCCGCATTACGGAGTCTTGGCTTGGATCTTGACGTCTGCCGACTTGACGTCCGAGGCCTTCAAGTCTGGCGTCTTGACGTCCGGAGTCCTGACAGTGGCTTTGTCGGCGGCCTTTTCGGTGGCCCTGTCATTAGCCCTGTCATTAGCCCTGTCTGCGGCCCGATCTGCGGCCTTGGCCGCCTTGGCCTTTTCCGTTGCATCTGACGCTTCCGCCGCTGCCTCGGCTGCGCTGATTGCCCCCGGCAGGCGGACGCGGATGCGCTTGATGCGGCGGGCGTCGGCATCGACCACCTCGAACTCCACCCCGCTTTCATGGGGCACAATCTCGCCCCGCGCCGGCATCCGGCCGGTGCGGATCATCACCAGTCCGCCGAGGGTGTCAATTTCTTGATCCTCTTCGGTGGTGCGCAGGGTTACGCCGATCGCCGGTTCGAATTCCTCCAGCGGGGCCGTGGCCTGGGCCAGGAAGACCCCGGGCTTTTCGACCTTCCACAGGGTGTCTTCTTCCTCGTCATGCTCGTCCTCGATCTCGCCGATGACGGTTTCGATCAGGTCCTCGATGGTCACCAGCCCGTCAACGCCGCCGTATTCGTCGATCACCAGGGCCATATGCACCCGTTCCCGCTGCATCTTTTGCAGCAGCACACCAACCGGCATCGACGGCGGCGCGTAAAGAATGGGTCGCAACAGCTTGCGCATGGAAAACCGGCCGCCGAGCCCGAAGCCGTGTTGCAGGGCAAGGTCTTTCAGCAGCACCAGCCCCTGCGGGCTGTCGAGCGTGCCTTTGTAGACGGCAAGGCGGGAAAACCCGTGTTCGCGAAACACCTCGACCAGCGCATCCTTGCCGATGTCGACCGGCACGGCGATGATATCGACTTTGGGGATTGCCACGTCATCCACCCGCAGGCGGCGCAGGTTTGACATGCCGTGCATGGATACCGGCTGCACCACCGGGGCGGGCGTATCCTGCGGCGCAGCCGCCACCGGGTTTCGTTTGAACAAACGGCCAAGCAGCCCGCGTTCCGCAGGCTTGCCTTCGTCGGATTTTGCGTTGTCGGTCATGGTCGGCGAGGAATTGGCCGATCCGTCGGTGCTACTGCCCATTGGTCCTGTTTCCAGAGTGGCCCTTTACGAGGGCTGGCGTTCAATATGGGTCGGATATGCCCAAAGATGCAAGTATCTGCGCCTCCAACCCCTCCATCCGGGCGGCATCGCCATCCCGGACGTGATCATAACCGAGGCAATGTAACAAACCATGCACGACAAGGTGCGTCACATGGTCCGCCATCGGCTTTTCCGCCTCATGCGATTCGCGTGCGCAGGTCTCATAGGCCAGCGCGATGTCGCCAAGCGAGAGGGGGGCCTTGGGGTCGCCGATCCCGGGGATATAGGGTTCGTCGCCGTCGTCTTCGGGGGCCAGATCGTCGGTGGGCCAGCTTAGCACGTTGGTGGGCGTCGGTTTCCCGCGGAATTCAGCGTTGAGCGTGGCGATGCGGGCGTCATCGCAGCCCATCACACAGATGGTGTACTGGTTCAGGGCCAGGTCCAGTGCGGTCAGCGTGGCTGTGGCGGCGCGGGTGGCGAGGGCCTCCAGCCCAAGGGCCTGCCAGCGGTCATCTTCCATGACGCAATCCACCAAGGGTTCTGCCGCGCTGTCCATCGCCTGCCTCTCGCTTCTGACGCCCCTTTACTGCCATTGTCTGCAATCCGCCAGACGTAGCCCACAGCACAGCATTCACCTTGCCGAATCCGCTGATTCGGACTAAGGACGGCCTCGATTGCAAGGGTCGGGCACCAGCCCCGGCCCTATCATCATTCGGGCAAGACCGGCGGAGCCAACCGCGTGGCCAGAAATGATACGTGAAAAGGATACGACTGCATGTGCGCTAAAAACACTATGGAAGACTTCGAAGCCCTGTTGAAGGAAAGCTTTGAAATCGACACGCCCGAAGAGGGCACGGTTGTTAAGGGCAAGGTCATCGCGATTGAAGCGGGCCAGGCCATCATCGACGTCGGCTACAAGATGGAAGGCCGCATCGACCTTAAAGAATTCGCGAACCCCGGCGAACAACCCAACATCAAGGTTGGTGATGAAGTCGAGGTTTATCTCGACCGCGTCGAGAATGCCCGTGGCGAAGCCCAGATCTCGCGCGAGAAGGCTCGTCGCGAAGAAGCCTGGGACCGTCTGGAAAAAGCCTACGCCACCGAAACCCGCGTCGACGGCGCTATCTTCGGCCGCGTCAAGGGTGGCTTCACTGTGGACCTTGGCGGCGCTGTTGCGTTCCTGCCCGGCTCGCAGGTTGACGTCCGTCCGGTGCGTGATGCCGGCCCGCTGATGGGCATGAAGCAGCCGTTCCAGATTCTGAAGATGGACCGTCGCCGTGGCAACATCGTTGTGTCGCGTCGGGCGATCCTTGAAGAATCGCGTGCCGAACAGCGTGCCGAGGTTATCGGCAACCTGCATGAAGGCCAGACTGTTGACGGCGTCGTCAAGAACATCACCGAATACGGTGCGTTCGTTGACTTGGGCGGCGTGGACGGCCTGTTGCACGTCACCGACATGGCTTGGCGCCGCGTCAACCACCCGTCGGAAATCCTTGCCATTGGTGAGACTGTCAAAGTGCAGGTCATCAAGATCAACAAGGAAACCCATCGTATCTCGTTGGGCATGAAGCAACTGCAATCCGATCCGTGGGATGCCGTCGAGAAAGCCTATCCGCTGGGTTCGGTCCACAAGGGCCGGGTCACCAACATCACCGATTACGGCGCATTTGTTGAGCTGGAAGCCGGTGTTGAGGGCCTCGTTCACGTCTCGGAAATGTCCTGGACCAAGAAGAACGTCCATCCCGGCAAGATCGTTTCGACCAGCCAAGAAGTCGAAGTCATGGTGCTGGAGATTGACAGCGCCAAGCGTCGCGTCTCCCTGGGCCTCAAGCAGACCCAGCGCAATCCGTGGGAAGTCTTCGTTGAAAATCACCCGGTTGGGTCGGTCATCGAAGGCGAAGTCAAGAACATCACCGAATTCGGTCTGTTCGTGGGTCTGGACGGCGACATCGACGGCATGGTTCACCTTTCCGACCTGTCGTGGGACCAGCGCGGCGAGGATGCCATTGCGAACTATCGCAAGGGTGACACTGTCAAAGCCTCGGTCACCGAAGTTGATGTCGAGAAAGAGCGTATCTCTCTCTCGGTCAAGGCTTTGGGCGACGATACCTTCACCGATGCGGTTGACGGCGTGAAGCGCGGGTCGATCATCTCGGTGGTGGTTTCGGCCATTGAAGAGGGTGGCGTAGAGGTGGATTATAACGGCGCCAAGTCGTTCATCCGCCGGTCAGACCTGTCGCGTGACCGTGGCGACCAACGCCCGGAACGCTTCTCGGTCGGTGACAAGATCGACGTGCGCGTGACCAACATTGATCCGAAGACCCGCCGTCTGGGCCTGTCGATCAAGGCGCGTGAGATCGCTGAAGAGAAAGAAGCCGTTGAACAGTATGGCTCCTCCGATTCGGGCGCTTCCTTGGGCGATATCCTTGGAGCGGCTCTGAAAGCTGACCGGACTTGAGATAACCGCTTGCGGTAACGGAAAGGCCCCTCCGAAAGGTGGGGCCTTTTGCTTGTCGGCTGTTTTTGCAAATCAATTTCGTTTGTGCAGGCCGGAATTTTCGTTACAGTCGGGGTCAACGTGAACAACAGTGGCGTCAAACGGCCCGGTACAGGGCGGGAGCGACCACGAGGGGGTATTGAATGATCCGTTCTGAACTGATCCAGAAGATTGCGGATGCAGATCCGAAACTGTCTCAGAAGGACGCCGAAAAGGTGGTCCAAACCGTCTTTGATGAAATAATCAATGCCTTGGCCAATGGCGACCGGGTCGAATTGCGCGGTTTCGGGGCGTTTTCGGTCAAGGCGCGGGATGCCCGTGTCGGTCGCAACCCGCGGACAGGGGAGGCTGTCGAGGTCGAGGACAAGAAAGTGCCGTTCTTCAAGACCGGCAAACTTCTGCGCGACAGGCTGAACGGCAAGGCCTGATGCGGGCCTTGGCTTGCAAGGCGGCGCGCCTGCGCTGATACTGTGGCGAACCCCTTTGCCAAAGGTGCGGGCATGAGCCGTTATGTGCGTTATATTCTGCTGGTCTTCCTGATGCTGGTGCTGCTGACTGTGGCACTGGCCAATCGGGCGTTGGTCACCCTTAGCCTTTTGCCCGATGACATTGCGGCCCTGCTGGGCTGGCAGTGGCGGATGGATGTACCGTTGTTTCTGGTACTGGCCCTCGGTGCCGTGCTGGGGCTGGCTTTGGGTTTCGTCTGGGAATGGCTGCGCGAACACAAACACCGCAAGACGGCGCGCGTCCAGACCCGCGCCGTATCCAGGCTGGAACGGGAACTGGCGGCAATGAAAGACCAGACCTCGTTGCCCGATGACCCGGTGCTGGCGCTTCTGGACAAGCGGCAAGCGCGCTGATGGAACGGATCAGGGTCAAGATCTGCGGGTTGCGGACGCAAGCCGATGTGCTGGCCGTGGCCGCGTCCGGGGCGGCCTATGCCGGTTTCAACTTCTTCCCCAAATCGCCGCGCTTTTTGACGGTGGAGCAGGCCCGCCCGTTGGCGCTGGCGGCTCCGGTTGGGTTGGCCAAGGTGGCGTTGGTGGTGGATGCCACGGATGCGGCTTTGGATGCGATTGTCGAAGGCGTGCCGCTGGATATGCTGCAACTGCACGGGCACGAGACGCCGGAGCGGGTGGCCGAGGTGCGCAGCCGCTATGGCTTGCCGGTGATGAAGGTGGTGGCCGTGTCCGATGAGGGCGATCTGCCTGCCATCATGGACTATGCGCTGGTGTCGGATCAGTTGCTGATCGACGCCAAGCCGCCGCGTGACGCGGTTTTGCCGGGCGGCAACGGGCTGGCGTTTGACTGGCGGCTGGTGGCGCAGCGCCGCTGGTTGCGCCCGTGGATGCTGGCCGGTGGCCTGACGCCTGAGAATGTCGCGCAAGCCATCCGCCTGACCAACGTGCGCCAGGTCGATGTGGCCTCTGGCGTGGAATCTGCGCCCGGGGTCAAGGATGCGGGTCGGATCAAGGCCTTTGTCGAAGCGGCGGGGCGCGGGTTTGGCTGACACGCGGTATCTCCTGTGCCGACCGATTGGCGGGCTGAACGATACCCTGTGCCAGATTGACCATTGCCGCCGCTATGCCGAACGGCACGGGCGGGTTCTGATCGTTGATGGCCGCTATTCGGGCATTCTGGGCGAATTCGGCGATTACTTCGAGATGGCAGGTGCGGGCCATATCCTGCACACAACCTCTGCCGCGATGCCGGACATTGACGCGATGGCGTGCCTGCCCGCCGAAGTGCGTGGCCGGGTCACCACGATCAGGTGGAACGGTTTTGCCTCGGCGCAGGGGTACGTGGCGACCGATGCCGAAACCGGCGTGCCGTTGCGCTTTGACATGACCTGCGACCACGCGGCACCCTTGCTGATCCACCAGCAGGCGGGGGGCGGCGTCAACTCGTTTGATCTGCTGGATCGTCTGACCCTTGTGCCCGGCCTTGCCGCCCGTGTCAGCGCCGTGATCAACGGCCTGCCGCAGCCCTATCTGGCGCTGCACATCCGCAATACCGATTACAAGACCGATCTGGACATGGTTCTGGACTATATGCGCAAACGCAATGTCCGGCGCGATCTGGTCTTGTGCACCGACCACCCCGAGACCTTCCAATGGTTCCGCGACGGGTTGCCGAAGACACGGCTGCATCAGGTGACCACCAGCCCGGTTGCTGTCAGCGGCCCCGTGCATCGGACCGAGCGTCACGCTGCGGCACAAATCCGCCGCGAGATTGCCGCGAACAGCATCATCGAACTGTGCGTGATGGCCGGTGCGGTGGATTTGTTTGTGGCCGCATTGCATGCGCTTGCCACCCCTGCGGGCGAAAGGTCCTTTGCGGGCGGGCAAGTCCGGTTAAGCGGCTTTTCCCGGCTGGCCATCCATCTGTGCCGGGACAAGGCGCGGCTTCGCAAGCTGCTGGGGGAGGCGGGCGTTGGTCTGTTGCCGGGGCTTGGGTTTGGCCGGATCACCATCATCAAGCCGCCGGACGACCAGACTTCGGCATGACTGGCGGTTTTGGGCAGCGGGCCACCCCTGCACCCCGTCGCTTTCCCCGTGGCAATTCACCCGCCCGGACTATATGAGTTTCATCAAAATAAGTGCGGAGGGCGACATGGCCGAGGACGGAATCAACAGCTTTATGACGGGTCCCGATGAAAATGGCCGCTTTGGCATGTTTGGCGGGCGCTTCGTGTCCGAAACCCTCATGCCGCTGATCCTTGATCTGGAAGCGCGCTATGAATTCGCCAAGACTGACCCGACCTTCTGGGCCGAGATGGACGATCTGTGGAAGCACTACGTGGGCCGCCCGTCTCCGCTGTACTTCGCGCCGCGTCTGACAGCACATCTGGGCGGTGCCAAGGTCTATATGAAGCGGGATGAGCTGAACCACACCGGCGCGCACAAGATCAACAACGTGCTGGGCCAGATCATTCTGGCCCGCCGCATGGGCAAAAGCCGGATCATCGCGGAAACCGGGGCAGGCCAGCATGGTGTGGCGACGGCCACCGTCTGCGCCAAGTTCGGCCTGAAATGCGTGGTCTACATGGGCGCGCATGATGTTGAACGTCAGGCGCCCAACGTCTTCCGCATGCGTCTGCTGGGCGCTGAGGTTATTCCGGTCACCTCTGGCCGTGGCACGCTGAAGGATGCGATGAACGACGCCTTGCGCGATTGGGTGACCAACGTGCGCGACACCTTCTATTGCATCGGCACCGTGGCCGGGCCCCATCCCTATCCCGCCATGGTACGTGACTTCCAAAGCATCATCGGCAAGGAAGTTCGCTGGCAAATGGCCGAACAGGAAGGCGAGGGCCGTCTGCCCGATACCCTTGTGGCGGCCATCGGTGGCGGTTCGAACGCGATGGGGCTGTTTTATCCCTTCCTCGATGACCCATCGGTCAACATCATCGGGGTTGAGGCCGGTGGCAAAGGCGTTGACGACCGGATGCAGCATTGCGCCAGCTTGACCGGTGGCCGCCCCGGCGTGCTGCACGGCAACCGCACCTATCTGCTGCAAGACCCCGATGGCCAGATCCTTGAGGGCTTCAGCATCAGCGCCGGTCTGGATTATCCGGGCATCGGGCCAGAGCATTCGTGGTTGCATGACATCGGCCGGGCGCAATACGTCTCGATCACCGATGCCGAGGCTTTGGAGGCCTTCCAGCTTTCCTGCCAACTTGAAGGCATCATCCCCGCGCTGGAGCCGTCGCACGCGCTGGCGCATGTGATGAAAATCGCGCCGACCTTGCCGCGCGACCACATCATCGTGATGAACATGTGTGGCCGCGGCGACAAGGATATCTTCACGGTCGCCAAGCACCTTGGCTTCAACATGAAGATCTGACACTGGCGCAAGCCCAAGATTTTTCGAAGAAAAATCTTGGGCTGTTCCCCGGGCCCGGATCGCCCCGGCCCTAGTTCGCCGGAGGTGTTTGCGTGGTGGCGGCGGTCGGGGCCACCAGCATGCCGTTTTTCCAGACACCCTCGCTGACCTGATCCTTCTTGTAAGTCAGCTTGCCCTGACCCTCGCGCTTGCCAGCCACGAAGGTGCCTTCGTAGACCTCGCCCTTGGGATAGGTGGCGGTGCCTTGCCCCTCGATCACGCCCATCTTCCAGTCGCCGACATAGGAAAACCCGTCGGTCATCGTCAGGCTGCCTTTGCCATCGCGTTCACCGGCGGTGAAATGGCCCTTGTAGACCGAAAGGTCGCTGTAGGTCGCCGTCCCTTCGCCGTCACGCGCGCCCGCCTTCCACGCTCCGTCATAGGTGTGGCCGTCGGTGTAATGCATGATGCCCTGACCTTCAGGGTTGCCGGCCACGAAGTCGCCCAGATAGGTCTGGCCTTTGGCATAAGTCGCCATGCCCTTGCCCGAGATGATGCCAGCAGCCCAAAGACCCTCGTAGCTTGAACCGTCCTTGTAGGTGATCTTGCCCGTACCATCGGGCTGATCGGCGTTGAAGGTGCCTACATAGGTCGAGCCGTCGGCATAGGTCATCGACCCGTCACCGGCCATATGCCCGGCGCCCCATGATCCAACGTATTTGCTGCCGTCCCTGGCGGTAAAACTGCCCTGACCATCACGTTGATCGGCCTTGACGTCGCCGTCGTAGACATCGCCGTTCTTGTAGGTGACAGTACCCTTGCCGTCGCGTTTGCCGTTCTTGAAGGCGCCCTTGTAGATATCGCCATTGGCCTGTTTCAGCGTGCCGCTGCCGCTGATCTGGCCCGCCGACCAGGACCCGTCATAGGTCACGCCATCAGCCATGGTCAGCTTGCCCGATCCGTCCCGATCATCTGCCTTGAAGCTGCCCTCATAGGTCGTACCGTCAGCGTAGGTCATCTTGCCTTGACCGTCCTTATGGCCATCCATCCAATCGCCATTGTATGTTGTGCCGTTGGCCTCGGTCAGCAGACCCTTGCCCTGATATTTGCCACCGACAAAGGCCCCCACGTAATTTGAACTGTCGGGATAAATTGCGGTGCCCTGGCCGGTCATGGCACCATCAGACCAGCCGCCATCATAGGTGCTGGCGTCATTGAAGGTGACTTTGCCCTTGCCCTCGGGCTTGCCCTTGGCGAAGCTGCCTTCATAGACCGAGCGGTTGGGGTAGCTTGCGCGGCCTTTGCCCTTGATCTCGCCAGCCACCCAATCGCCGGTATATTCAAAGCCGTTGGCCAGCTTGTAGGTGCCCGTGCCGTCCTGACGCCCGTTCTTGAAGGTGCCTTCATAGACTGACCCATCGTCGTATTGCTTGATGACGATATCTTGCGCCCAAGCCGCACCGCTGGCCATCGTGCTTACCAGCGCTGCCGCCAGACCCAAAGTCGTGATCCTGCTGACCCAAGCCATAGCGTCCTCCAAACCGTCACCGCGCCGAACCCTAGCCCCCCTCGCTATCACCTGACAAGCCACAGAGGGGCTGAACAGGGGCTGAACAGGGGCTGGCTTGCGGTCTGGCGGGCTTTTCCCTGCGCAACAACCTGCTAGAACCATGACGAACATGGAGAGACAGATGCCCGCGACCTTCCGCCTGACGATGGTGCAAGCCAACCCCACGGTTGGCGCGCTGGATGCCAACGCCGCCCTTGCGCTGTCGGCCTGGGCCGAAGGCAAGGCGGCGGGGGCCGACCTTGTCGCCCTGACAGAGATGTTCATCACCGGCTATCAAACCCAGGACCTGATCATGAAGCGCGCTTTTGCCGAGGCGGCGCTGGACCGTCTGGCCAAGCTGGCCCGCGCCTGCGCCGAGGGCCCGCCCTTGGGCATCGGCGGCCCGGCCTTCCGCGACGGGCGGCTGTATAACGCCTATCACATCCTGAAGGGTGGCCAGATCGCAGCCACCGTTCTGAAGCACGAACTGCCCAACGATGGCGTCTTTGACGAAAAGCGCCTGTTCACCCCCGCCGATATCCACGGACCCATCCCGATCGGCCCGTTGCGTCTGGGCATTCCGATCTGCGAGGATGCCTGGCACTCCGACGTCTGCGAGACCCTTGCCGAGACCGGGGCAGAGGTTCTGCTGGTTCCCAACGGCTCGCCCTATCACCGGGGCAAGCCGGATGTGCGGTTGCAGTTGATGCTGAACCGGGTAGTCGAAACCGGGTTGCCGCTGGTCTACCTCAACATGATTGGCGGGCAGGATGATCAGGTGTTCGACGGTGCGTCGTTTGCACTGAACCCGGGCGGAGAGCTGGCCTGCCAGTTGCCGCAGTTCGAACGGGTGATTTCTCACCTCGATTTCGTCGAAACCCCGGACGGCTGGCGCGCCAAGCCTGCGCGGCTGGCCCTGTTGCCCGAACCGCATGAGGCCGATTACCACGCCATGGTGCTGTCCTTGCGCGACTACTGCCAAAAGACCGGCTTTCCCAAGGTGCTGCTGGGCCTGTCTGGCGGTGTGGACTCGGCCCTGGTGGCCGCCATCGCCGCCGATGCCTTGGGGCCGCAGAACGTGCGCTGTGTGATGCTGCCCTCGCGCTTCACCTCGCCCCATTCGCTGGAGGATGCGAGTGCGGTCGCCCGGGCTTTGGGGACAAGGCTGGATACCGTGTCAATCTCTGGCCCGCAAACGGCTGTGGGCGAGGCGCTGGGGCCCTTGTTTGAAGGCACCGAACCCGGCATCACGGAAGAAAACATCCAGTCCCGCCTGCGCGGCCTGCTGCTGATGGCGCTGTCGAACAAGTTTGGCGAGATGCTGCTGACCACCGGCAACAAGTCTGAAATGGCGGTGGGCTACTGCACGATCTATGGCGACATGAACGGCGGCTATAATCCGCTGAAAGACCTGTACAAAACCCGCGTGTTCGAGGTGTGCCGCTGGAGGAATGCCAACCATCGCCCGTGGATGCTGGCCCCCGCTGGCAGCGTCATCACCCCCCGCGTCATCGACAAGCCGCCGTCGGCGGAACTGCGCGACAACCAGAAGGACGAAGACAGCCTGCCGCCCTATGCCGTGCTGGACGCCATCTTGCACGGGCTGGTGGAAGAAGACCTGTCGGTGGCCGGGATCGTGGCCAAGGGCTTTGATCAGGCGACCGTAAAACGGATCGAGCATCTTCTGTACATCAGCGAATACAAACGCTTCCAGTCCGCACCCGGAACGCGGTTGACCAAGAAAGCCTTCTGGCTTGACCGCCGTTATCCGATCGCCAACCGCTGGCGCGACCTGTCGTGAGCGTTGCGCTTTACATTCTCGCAGCCCTGGCTGAAATCGTCGGCTGCTTTGCGGTGTGGAGCTGGTGGCGTGGTGCTTCCGTTCTTTGGCTTTTACCAGCGGCTTGTTGCCTTGCGGCGTTTGCCTGGCTTCTGGCGCTGACACCACCCAGCCATGCCGGGCGAAGCTATGCGGCCTATGGCGGCGTCTATATCACGGCCTCATTGGTGTGGCTGTGGCTGGTGGAGGGTGTGCGCCCGGACCGTGCCGATCTGGGTGGTGCCGCGCTGGCGCTGGCCGGGGCGGCGGTGATTCTGTTCGTGCCGCGGGCCTGAACGGTGCTGGCAGGGCTTGCGGTTGTTGCGAAAGCTGGCAGCATTGCGGTGTAGCCTTGGGCTGCCAGACCGAAGGGAAGACCGCTGCGATGAAGCTGGGTATGCGCAATCTGATCACCGACGTTGCCGGGCTGCGGGTGGGGCAGGCTGTCGATGTGCGGTTGCGGTCCGGGGTGACTGTGTTGGTGGGTGACAGGCCCTTCACGGCGGCAGTTTCGGTGATGGGTGGGGCGCCCGGGACGCGTGAGACCGATCTGCTGGCGCCCGACCGGTTGGTGCAAGAGGTGGACGCGCTGGTGCTGGCAGGCGGCTCGGCCTTTGGCTTGGATGCGTGCAGTGGCGTGGCGGATGGGTTGCGCGCGGCGGGGCGAGGGTTTGCGGTAGGCGACCAAAGGGTGCCGATTGTGCCCGGAGCCATCTTGTTTGACCTTTTGAACGGCGGCGACAAGGCTTGGGTGCGCAATCCCTATTATGACTTGGGCCGCAGCGCGCTGGATGCGGCTGCGACCGATTTTGCGCTGGGCACGGCCGGGGCCGGGTTTGGTGCCATGACGGGGCTTTGGAAAGGCGGGCTGGGGTCAGCGTCGGTTGTGTTGGACTCGGGCCTGACGGTGGCAGCCCTGGTGGCGGTGAATGCTTTGGGTTCTGTCACTGTTGGCCAGGGCCCACAGTTCTGGGCCGCACTGTTCGAGATGGGCGCTGAGTTTGGCGACCTTGGCCTTGCCGTTAAGGCCCCGCCTGCCACCGACCCCGAACCGCGCAAGCGGCTGGGCGAGGCCACCACCATCGCCATTGTCGCCACCGATGCAAGCCTGACCAAGCCGCAAGCGCACCGGATGGCAGTCGCAGCCCATGACGGCATGGCGCGGGCGATCGTGCCCTCGCACACTCTGCTGGATGGCGATCTGGTCTTTGCGGCGGCGACCGGGGCCAAGCCTTTGACCGACCCGGTGCGCGATCAGTTCCAACTTGGCCATGCGGCGGCCTGTTGCTTGTCACGGGCGATTGCGCGGGCGGTTTATCTGGCGAAGGCGCAACCGGGTGACCGGCAGCCCACTTGGGCCAGTCGATGGGTTACCAGCGGGTAAGCGCTAGTTCATCTTGATCCTTCGCGGCAACCCACTCCGCCCCGTCCAGACCGATTTCCTTCTTCCAGAACGGCGCGCGGGATTTGAGGTAGTCCATCAGGAACTCTGCCGCCTCAAACGCCGCAATGCGGTGGGCTGATGCCGTGGCGACCATCATGATCTGCGCGCCGGGTTCCAGCACGCCGTAGCGGTGGATCACCAGCGCGTCGGACAAGAACCAGCGGGACACCGCCTCAGCCATGATGGCGGCAATCGCGGACTGCGTCATGCCGGGGTAATGTTCAATCTCCATCACGCGCAGGGTGCCGGACAGGTCGCGCACGATGCCGGTGAAGGACACCACGGCCCCGGCTTCGCTGACGCCAGCGGTGAAGGCGTTCAGCTCTGCCCCGGCGTCAAATGCGGCTTCCTGCACCGACAGCCGCATGTCAGCCCCCCGTCATCGGCGGGAAGAAGGCCACTTCGCGCACACCCGCCAAGGGCGCATCAAAGGATGACAGCTTTTGATCCAGCGCCACCCGCAGGCTTTTCAGGTCGGAAAAGGCGAGGGCGTAGCGGTCTTCGCGGGCAGAAAGTTCTGCGATCAGTTCGGTGACGGTGGCGGCCTGGGTATCCAGCGTTTCACGCGGCAGGCCTACGCGTTCGCGGACCCAGGCGAAATAAAGGATATCGACCATGATCAATCCTTCAACTGTGGCAGAGATTTCAAGAAATAATCCCAGCCGGTCACGGCGGTCAGGATGGCGGCGAACCAGATCAGCGTCAGGCCAGCCCATGTGGCATAGGACGAACAGCCCCGCATCCCGCAGGACCTGATCGGGTCGGCAAGGCCTTGGGCGACGAGGGTTGCATATTCCTCGACCGTTTTGCCCTGGCGGGCGATGCCCTCCAGATGCTCCAGCCCGGTGCCAAGGAACAGGACGGCGATGGCCAGCATCTGGGCGGTTGTCTTCCACTTGGCCAGCTTGGTGACCTTCAACAGCCCGGCCTTGGCGCCAAGGTATTCGCGCAGGCCGCCGACAAACACCTCGCGGAACAGGATCACCGTGGCGGGCAGGATCAGCCAGGGGTTCATGCCGGAATAGCCGGTCAGGATCAGCAGGGCGATGACGACCATGGCCTTGTCGGCGATGGGGTCCAGCATGGTGCCGAACTTCGACTCCTGCTTCCACAGGCGGGCCAGATAGCCGTCGAAATAGTCGGTGATCGCGGCCGACACGAACAGCGTCAGCGCAAACCAGTCGGCAATCGGGCGGTGAAAATACAAAAACATCACCGGCACGCCAGGGGCGGCGAGCAGGCGAAGCGTGGTCAGCGTGTTCGGGATCGTCCACTTCATGAACCTTACCTAACTGATGGGGCAAGAACGGGAAAGGGGGAGGAACAGTCGAAAGCGGATGGATGCTACAAGGCCATGCTGGATCAAAGGAAACTGAAGGAAGGTTGAGGAAAACAGTTCAAGTCCTTGCGACAAAAACTATGGACGAACCCCAAGGCCGTTGATTATGTCAGCACGTCCGGGCGAAAGTTGCCCTGCAATCACCTGAAAGGTTCCCAATGACACAGCCGTTGACGTCGGCCGCCGCCCTTTTGCGCCCCCTCTTGCTGAGTGCCGGACTTGCCGCAGGTATGGTTTTGCCGGCCGCTGCGGCAAGCGGGCTTCCCGCCCCCTTTGTCAGCCGGGCACTTGATGCGGTTCTGATCCCCATTGATGGCTCTGTTCAGAAGGCCTTTGGCCTGTCGGCGGACGAAACCGGCGTTCTGGTCCTGGCCGTAGCCCCGGGCGGCGTGGCGGATGCGGCGGGCGTGGCGCCGGGGGATGTGATCTCGACAGCGCATGGCCATGCGGTCAAGGACCCGATCAGCCTGGATGAAATCGTGTACTACTGGATCCAGAAAGGCTCGTTTGATTTCGGCTTTGACGGCTGGCATGGCGGCAAGGCGCAGACCTATACCTCGACCATCACGCTGGAGTCGTACTCGGCCGTGATCGACGTGGCCGTGGTCGCTTCCTGGTCCAGCTATTCCTACGAAAGCTTCAGTTACGCGGAATACACCACCGAATACAGTTCCGAAATCAGCGAGTCGTATTCCTCGTCGGAAACCATGATCGAAGAGACAACCAGTTCGGCAGAGTTCGCCACGGAAGAAACCGCAACCGACACCACCGCAACCGAGGACACCACCGCAACCGACACCACCGCAACCGACGCAACCGCAACCGACGCAACCGGAACCGATGGCGCGACTGCGGAGCCGACCGATCCGAACCTTGATACCGATGGCGACGGTACGCCGGATGTTTCAGATACCGACGATGACAACGACGGCATCCCGGATGCGACCGACAGCGACGAAAACGGTGACGGCACCGCCGACGCCCAGGAATAGGCCGTCGCGAACAGGTCTTCCATCATGTGAAATGGCCCCGGGATTGACCGGGGCCATCTTGATATGTGGAAGAATGGCAGTTTTATCCAGCCTCGTTCCGAAACTTCCGGCTGAAATGTTGTGTTTGATCAATAGCTTTGCGGCACATACAGTTCGGGCGGCAGGGTCGCACGTTCGTAATCGGGGTTGAAAATGCGGTCCGGCAAGTAGACTTCCTCGTGCGGGACGTCTTCATAGGGGAACAGCGACAGGAAATGGCTGATGCAGTTCAGCCGGGCACGTTTCTTGTCGTTACCCTCAACGATGTACCACGGCGCTTCCGAAATGTTGGTGCGGGCGAACATGTCTTCCTTGGCCTTGGTGTATTGTTCCCACCGGATGCGCGATTGCAGATCCATCGGCGACAGTTTCCACTGCTTGAAGGGGTCATGGATGCGCACCAGAAAGCGCATCTGCTGTTCTTCATCAGTGATCGAGAACCAGTATTTGATGACCCTGATGCCAGACCGCACCAGCATCCGTTCAAATTCGGGAACCGAACGGAAGAATTCCTCGACCTGACCCTCGGACGCAAAGCCCATCACGCGTTCAACGCCTGCCCGGTTGTACCATGACCGGTCGAACAGCACGATTTCGCCACCGGCGGGCAGGTGGGGGATATAGCGCTGGAAATACCACTGGGTTTTCTCGCGGTCAGACGGTGCCGGCAAAGCGACCGAGCGGACGACGCGGGGGTTCAGCCGCTGGGTCAGCCGCTTGATGACACCGCCCTTGCCCGCACTGTCACGGCCTTCGAACAGCACTACGACCTTTTCCCTGGTGTGCTGCACCCAATCTTGCAGCTTGATCAGTTCGGCCTGCATCTGGATCAGGCTGGTCAGGTATACCTTGCGGTCCAACGCGTCGGGGTGACGGTTCTTGTAGATGCGCCCGATCTCGTGGGACAGGGCGGCATCCTCAAGTTCCAGTTCAAAATCCTCGTCGAGCATCTCGCCCAGTTCTTCGGCAAGCCAGTCTTGCGCCAGTTCGTCGTCATCCTTGGCCATGATACCCTCCGTCGTGACGACCCGGATCAAACACAGTTGGATGACAGTTTTGCGACGGGTGGTTTAGCCCTTGGCGTGGAAATAGCCGTGGATCGTTTCGGCCAGAGTGTCAGAGATGCCCTCCACCGCCAGAAGATCGGGCAGAGCTGCCCGTGCCACCGCCTTGGCCGAGCCGAAATGCGCCAGCAGCGCGCGCTTGCGGGTCGCCCCTACGCCGGGGATATCATCCAAGGGCGTGATGGAAATCGCCTTGGCGCGCCTGGCCACATGGGCACCGTTGGCCCAGCGGTGCGCCTCGTCGCGCAGGCGTTGCACGAAGTACAGCACGGGGTCGTTGCGGGGCAGGGCCATGACGGGCTGACCCTCGCGGTAGAATTCTTCCTTGCCAGCGTCGCGGTCGATGCCCTTGGCCACGCCGACCATGGCAATGTCATTTACGCCCAGTTCCGACAGAATGCCCGCGACAGCCGAGACCTGCCCCGCGCCGCCGTCGATCAGCAGAAGGTCGGGCCAGGCGTCGCCTTTGCGTTCGGGGTCTTCCTTCAGCAGGCGTTCAAAGCGCCGGGTCATCACCTCGCGCATCATGCCAAAGTCATCTGAATTGGCCCCGGCGGCGGATTTGATGTTGAACTTGCGGTATTGGCTTTTTATGAAACCCTCTGCCCCCGCAACGATCATGCCGCCTACGGCATCAGTTCCCTGAATATGGGCGTTGTCATAAACCTCGATCCGCTTGGGCGGGCCATCCAGATCAAAAGCCTCTGCCAGCCCCAGCAGCAGCTTGTTCTGGGTCGAGCTTTCCGACATCCGCCGCGCAAGGCTTTCCCGGGCATTGCGGGCGGCGTTTTCCATCAACTCGGCCTTCTCACCGCGCAGGGGCACGGCGATTTCTACCTTGCGACCGGCGCGGTCTGACAGAAGCTGGCCGACAAGGTCGGGGTTTTCCGCCGGGTGAGACAGCAGAACCAGCGGAGGCGGCTCTTTGTCGTCGTAGAACTGGGCGAGGAAGGCCTCCATGATCTCGGGCTCCTCGGCACCAGCGCCGGTCTTGGGGTAAAAGTCGCGGTTGCCCCAGCTTTGATGGGCGCGGATGAAGAAAACCTGCACGCAGGCCTGCCCGTGTTCCAGATGCAGGGCGACCACATCGGCCTCGGCCACGCCTTTCGGGTTGATGCCTTGGGCGGACTGGATCTGGGTCAGCGCCTTGATGCGGTCGCGCAGGGCGGCAGCGCGTTCGAATTCCATCGCGGCACTGGCCGTATTCATCTGGGCGGCAAGGTCGGATTGCACCGTGGTGGTCTTGCCCTGCAAGAAAAGTTCGGCGTCATGGACCAGCGCGCCGTAGGCCGCTTGATCCACCTTGCCGACACAAGGGGCGGCGCAACGTTTGATCTGGTATTGCAGGCAGGGGCGGGTGCGGCCTTCGAACATGCTGTCGTTGCAGTTGCGCAGCAGGAAAACCTTCTGCAACTGGTTCAGCGTGCGGGTCACGGCACCGGCTGACGCGAAGGGGCCGAAGTAGCTGCCCTTCTCGGTCTTCTTGCCACGATGTTTCTTGATCTGCGGGAAGGGGTGTTCCTTGCCGATCAGGATATTCGGGAACGACTTGTCATCCCGCAGCAGCACGTTGTAACGCGGCTTCAACTGCTTGATCAGGTTCTGTTCCAGCAGCAGCGCTTCGGTTTCGGTGCGCGTTGTCAGGAACATCATCGTCGCGGTCTCGACGATCATCCGCGCAATCCGCGCCGAATGGGCATTGCCGCGCGCATAGTTCGACACCCGCGCCTTCAGATTGCGCGCCTTGCCGACATACAGAACCTCGCCCTTGGGGTTCAGCATCCGGTACACCCCCGGCGAACCGTCGAGGGTTTTGAGGTAGGCTTGGATGACCTCCTGGCCGGTTGGAACGTCTTCGGTCACGGGCACTCTTTCCAATTCGATTCTTGTTTTGGCTGCAATGATATCGCCCTTGGGGCAAGGGAAAAGGTGTCCACCGTTTTTGTGGATAACTTTATGGAGAACTTTTCGGGAGGGCCGTTTTTCCCTTGAAAATAGCCCCTTTCGTTGGCTTGCCTAAAAAATAGGCGAAACTGTAACATACTGAAATCTATATAAACTTTTTTAGACACAGGGCAAATCCCTGATAAACCTAAAGAATTCGTAAACGAATTGTGAATGTAAACCCAAAAGTGGACAAGTCGCCGCCCGGGGGAGATTGCGTCACTCAACCCCGAGCACATCGGGGGTCGCCCAAGCCAGGTGCTGACCCCCATCCACGGCGATCATCTGGCCGGTGACAGCGGGCGAATCGAGGAAGAAACCAAGTGCCGCAATCACATCTGCCGGGCCTGCGCCGCGTTGCAGAATGGTGGCGGCGCGCTGGCGGGCGAAGTGGCTTTCACTTTGCCTAGCACCTTGCATGGTGGGTCCGGGGCCGATGGCATTGACGCGGACATGCGGCGCCAGTGCCTGCGCCGTGGTTTGGGTCAGCGCCCAAAGTGCCATCTTGGCGAGGGTATAGGTCATGAATTCGGGCGTAGGCTTCCAGACGCGCTGGTCGATCATGTTCAGGATCATGGCTTGCGCCAAAGGCTCGGCATTGGCATCCAGCAGGGCTTGCGGGGCCTGGGCGGCGAAGGCCTGGGTCAGAAGGAACGGCGCGCGCAGGTTCGATCCGATGGCGCGGTCCCAGCTTTTGCGGGTGGCGGTGCGTATCGTGTCATATTCGAAGATCGAGGCGTTGTTGACCAGAACCGTCAGCGGTCCGCCAAGACCCTCGGCAGCCTGGGGCACCAGTTGGGTCACGGCGTCTTCGTCCAAGAGGTCAGCCTTCAGCAACACTGCCTTTCGGCCAAGGGCGCGGATGGCCGTGGCGGTGTCTTCAGCCTCGTCTTCCGAGCTGGAATAATGCACGGCCACATCCGCGCCGCGCTGGGCAAGATACAGCGTGATCGCGCGGCCAATGCGCTTGGCCCCGCCTGTGACCAGCGCCCGCATCAGCCTTTACCGCAGACGCATGGCGCGGTGCCAAGCACTTGGCGGCCGCAGTGGGCGCATTTGGCGCGGGTTTGATCCTTGGCTACCGGCGGTTCCTTGAGGCCAAGGAATTTGGCCACCAGATTGCCGATCATCGAGATGATCAGCATCAGGCAAAGGAACAGGATGACGACCTTGATCATGCTACACCCCGTACTGCGACCGCATCAGGCGGTCTTCGACGGTCATTAGCATATCTTCGGCCATAGAAAGACCAAAGCGGCTGAGAAGCCCGCGCTTGGGGCCGATGGGCGCAAGGCGGACCTTGTCACCGAACAGCTTTTTCATCTTCGGCACCAGATGGGCCACGCCGTCAGCCAACCCCAGGTTGACGGCCTGCTGTCCCACCCAGATGTCAGCGTTGAACAGGTCCTGATCGGCCAGTCGCGACCCGCGCCGGGCTTTGACATGGGCGATGAAGGCCTGATGGATTGGCGTCTGGATCGCCAGCAACCGGTCCACATCGCCGGGCTTTTGCGGCAAGAAAGGATCGGCGAGGCTTTTTGACGTGCCAGAGGTTACCACGCGGCGTTCGACCCCTTGCCGGGCCATCAGGTCGGAAAACCCGAAGGAAGAAAAGATCACGCCGATGGAGCCTACAATGGAACTGTCATCGACCCAGATCTGATCGCCCGCACAAGCCAGCCAATATCCACCCGATGCCGCCATATCCTCGACAAAGGCATGGACCGGTACGCCCTTTTCCACCGACAGGCGGCGGATGCGGGCTGCGATCAGACTGGATTGCACTGGCGACCCACCCGGTGAGTTGATCAGCAGCGCCACCGCTGCCGGTTTGGCGCTGAAGGCCTTTTCGATCAGTGGCGCCATGACTGCGTCATTCAGCCCCCGGACCGAGGACGAAATCGTGCCCTGCAACCGGATGACCGGGACGAAGGCGGGTTTGGGCAGGAAGGGGATCTGGATGCGCATCGCCTATGAGGTAGGGTGCTTGGGGCTTGCAGGCAAGGGCGGAATCCGGTGAGGGTGCCGCATGATCGACAAGCTGGACATGTTCATCGCCCTTGCCGCCGAGCGCCACTTTGGCCGCGCGGCCGAAGTGTGCGGCGTCACGCAACCCTCACTCTCTTCGGCGATCCGGCAGTTGGAGGATCAGCTGGGCGTGCAATTGGTCTATCGCGGCTCCCGGTTTCAGGGTCTGACACCGGAAGGCCAAAGCGTGCTGGATTGGGCGCGCAAGATTGTCGGTGACGTGCGGGCGATGAAGGACGAGATGCGGTCGGTTCACGCTGGCCTGTCGGGGATTTTGCGGCTGGGGGTGATACCCACCGCCTTGCCGATGGTGGCCGACCTGACAGCGCCCTTTACAACGCATCACCCCAATGTACGGGTCACGGTGCTGTCGCGCACCTCGGCCGAGATATTGGCTGGGATTGAGAGCCTGGAACTGGATGCCGGGATCACCTATCTGGACAACGAGCCTCTGGGGCGGGTGTCTCAGGTGCCATTGTACATCGAATACTACCGGTTGCTGTGCCGCAAGGATTCGGGCCTGGCGGGGCGCGACAAGGTGACGTGGGCGGAAGTGGCGGGCGAATCCTTGTGCCTTTTGACCGCAGATATGCAAAATCGCCGCATTGTGAACCAGTTGCTGGCGGAAGCGGGCGTGCGGGTGCAGCCGACGGTCGAGTCTAATTCCACAATTGCCCTGATTTCGCATGTCAGGTCGGGCAAATGGTCCAGCGTGGTGCCGATGCGGCTGGCGCAGATGTTCGAGGACGGTTCTTTACGGTCAATCCCCATCGTGCAGCCCGAGGCGGAGCATGTGGTGGGCCTGATCATGCCCCGCCGTGACCCGCAGACGCCAGTACTGTCGGCGCTGATCGACGAGGCGACACGGTTTGGGGCCCTCCGATTGTAAAACGGGGCCGGTAGACGCTCAACGGACCCGGCTGGGTGGCTGCCGCCCCCCAGACCCCCCGCGAGTATTTGTGCCAAGATGAAGGAGTTTGATAGGGTAAGCCTATCGAATGACGATATTGCGATATTGATTTTCCCATCAACCAGCGTAGACCGATGGCGAAGCTATCCAAGGGCCGCCATATGCTTGATTCCGCCAGCACCATCGCACGGGTTGATGAGATACTGACCCGCCATCAGGGGATGGAGGGTGCCTTGCTGCCGATCCTTCACGCCATTCAGGCTGAGTTTGGCCATGTGCCGCAGGAGGTTTTGCCGGTCGTGGCCAAGGCGATGAACATTTCGGGGGCGGAAGTCCATGGGGTGATGAGCTTTTACCATGATTTCCGGGAAGCTCCGGCGGGGCGGCATATTGTGAAGCTGTGCCGGGCGGAGGCGTGTCAGGCGGTTGGGGCGGACCGCGTGGCGGATCATGCCAAGCGGGTTTTGGGTTTGGACTGGCACGAGACGGCCAGGGATGGTTCGGTCACGCTGGAGCCGGTGTTCTGCCTGGGTCTGTGCGCCTGCGGGCCTGCTGCGATTGTTGACGGCAAGCTGATGGGCCGGGTGGATGAGGCGCGGATTGATGCGCTGGTAGGGGCTTTGAAATGAAGATTTACCTGCCGCTTGATTCCGCTGCCCTGGCGCTGGGCGCCGATGAGATCGCCGAGGCGATCCTTGTGCAAGCCCAAACCAAGGGCGTTTCAGTTGATCTGGTGCGCAATGGCAGCCGGGGCATGGTTTGGCTGGAGCCTTTGGCCGAGGTGGAAACGCCGGAGGGCCGCGTTGCCTTTGGGCCGATGACGCTGGCCGATGTGCCGGCGCTGTTTGGCGATCTGGCGGCGCATCCCAAGGCGCTGGGCCTGACGGAGGATCTGCCGTGGCTGCGGGCGCAGACGCGGCTGACCTTTGCGCGGGTTGGGGTGATCGACCCGCACAGCCTTGCGGAATATCAGGCGCTGGGCGGGCTTGCGGGTCTGCGGCGCGCGCTGACGATGGACAAGGCGGCGATGGTGGCGGAAGTCACCGCATCAGGCCTGCGGGGGCGGGGCGGGGCGGGCTTTCCGACCGGGATCAAGTGGAAGACCGTTTCAGAAGCCGGGGCGGACCGGAAATATATCGTCTGCAATGCCGATGAGGGCGACAGTGCCACCTTTGCCGACCGGATGTTGATGGAGGGTGACCCCTTCACGCTGATCGAGGGCATGGTGATCGCCGGGCTGGCCTGTGGTGCGACCAAGGGGTTCGTCTACATCCGCTCGGAATATCCGATTGCTGTCCGCATCATGCAGGATGCGGTGAGGATTGCGCGGGCCGAGGGGGTGCTGGGCGATGTTCTGGGCTCGGGTCAGACCTTCGACATGGAAGTGCGGGTTGGCGCTGGCGCTTATGTTTGCGGTGAAGAGACCAGCCTGTTGAACAGCCTTGAGGGCAAGCGCGGTGTGGTGCGGGCCAAGCCGCCGCTGCCTGCGTTGCAGGGCTTCATGGGCAAGCCGACGGTGGTGAACAACGTCATTTCGTTGGCGTCGATCCCGGTGATTTTCGAGAAAGGGGCGGAGTTTTACAAGGGCTTCGGCCTGGGGCGGTCTCGTGGCACGATCCCGTTGCAGATTGCCGGGAATGTGAAGCATGGCGGGCTTTACGAGATCGCCTTCGGGGTAACGCTGGGCCAGATCGTTGATGGGATTGGCGGCGGTACGGCCTCGGGGCGGCCGGTCAAGGCGGTGCAGGTGGGCGGGCCTTTGGGGGCTTTCTTTCCGCGCAGCCTGTTCAACACGCCGTTTGGCTATGAGGAATTTGCCGGGGCCGATGGCTTGATCGGTCACGCGGGCCTGACAGTGTTTGACGATTCGGCTGATATGCTGGCGCAGGCGCGGTTTGCGATGGAGTTCTGCGCCATTGAAAGCTGCGGCAAATGCACGCCGTGCCGGATAGGGGCTGTGCGCGGGGTGGAGACGGTGGACCGGATCGCCCGGGGTGATGCCGCTGCGATTCCGCTGCTGACTGACCTTTGCAACACGATGAAAGCCGGGTCCTTGTGCGCCTTGGGGGGCTTTACGCCTTACCCGGTGATGTCTGCGCTGACCCATTTCCCTGACGACTTCAACCGCATGAAGGTAGCCGCCGAATGAAAGACTTCATCATTCCTGACCGTGATTTCGGCACTCCGGCTGCGAAATCGAAAACCATGGTCACGCTGACGATTGACGGCTTTGACGTGACGGTGCCGGAAGGCACATCCATCATGCGGGCGGCGGCCGAAATTGGCATTGCTGTGCCCAAGCTGTGCGCGACCGATAGCGTGGATGCGTTCGGGTCGTGCCGTCTGTGTCTGGTCGAGATTGAGGGGCGCAATGGCACCCCTGCGTCCTGCACCACGCCGGTGGCGGCGGGGATCAAGGTGCGCACCCAGAACGCCAAGCTGGAAAAGCTGCGGCGCGGGGTGATGGAGCTTTATATCTCGGACCACCCGCTGGACTGCCTGACCTGTTCAGCCAATGGTGATTGCGAGTTGCAGGATATGGCCGGGGCCGTAGGCCTTAGGGACGTTCGCTACGAGGCTGTTGATACCCACTTCAAGTCCAAGGACAATTCCGGCAAGGCCAATGCGCAGTGGATCGCCAAGGACGACAGCAACCCCTATTTCACTTATGACCCTTCCAAGTGCATCGTGTGCAGCCGTTGCGTTCGGGCTTGCGAAGAGGTGCAGGGGACGTTTGCGCTGACCATATCGGGCCGGGGTTTTGACAGCCGCGTTTCGGCGGGGTTGAAGAGCGACACATTTCTGACCTCGGATTGCGTGTCTTGCGGCGCTTGCGTGGCGGCTTGCCCGACGGCAACCTTGCAGGAAAAGTCTATCATCGAACTGGGCACGCCGCAGCGCGAGGTTATCACGACCTGCGCCTATTGCGGTGTCGGCTGCCAGTTCAAGGCCGAACTGCGCGGTGACGAGCTGGTACGGATGACGCCCTACAAGCATGGCAAGGCCAATCGGGGGCATAGCTGCGTCAAGGGGCGGTTTGCTTATGGCTATGCCAGCCACAAGGACCGCATCCTGTCGCCGATGATCCGGTCGTCGATCAACGATCCGTGGAAGGAAGTATCCTGGTCTGAGGCGATGGAGTTTGCCGCTGACCGCATGAAGGGCATAATTGCCGGACATGGGAGGCATTCGGTGGGGGTGATCACCTCTAGTCGTTGCACCAATGAGGAAGCCTATCTGGTTCAGAAGCTGACCCGGGCCGTCTTCCAGAACAACAACACTGATACTTGCGCACGGGTGTGCCACTCGCCCACCGGCTATGGGCTGGGGCAGACGCTGGGAACCTCGGCTGGCACGCAGGACTTTGACTCGGTGGAAGAAACCGATGTGGTGATTGTGATCGGGGCCAACCCTGCTTCGGGGCATCCGGTGTTTGCGAGCCGGTTGAAAAAGCGGTTGCGGCAGGGTGCCAAGCTGATCATCATCGACCCGCGCCGGACGGAAATGGTGGAAAGCCCGCATATCAAGGCGGCGCACCACCTTGCGTTGACGCCGGGCACCAACGTGGCGATTGTCACCGCCTTGGCGCATGTGATCGTGACCGAGGGCCTGTTCGATGAAAACTTCATCCGCAACCGCTGCGATTGGGATGAGTTTCAGGACTATGCCGAGTTTGCCAGCCAGCCGCAGAATTCGCCGGAAGCGGTGCAGCTTCTGACCGGCGTTCCGGCAGAAGACGTGCGGGCTGCGGCGCGGTTGTTTGCGCGGGGCGGCAACGGCTCCATCTATTACGGGCTGGGGGTGACGGAACATTCCCAAGGCTCCACAACAGTGATTGGCATTGCGAACCTTGCCATGATGACCGGCAATATCGGTCGTCCGGGCGTGGGGGTGAACCCGCTGCGGGGCCAGAACAACGTGCAGGGATCGTGCGACATGGGGTCTTTCCCGCACGAACTGCCCGGCTATCGCCATGTGAAGGGCGAGGCGGTGCGGGATATCTTCGAGAAGATCTGGGGCGTCAAGATTGACGACGAACCGGGCCTGCGCATCCCCAACATGCTGGACGCGGCGGTTGAGGGCACCTTCAAGGGCCTTTATTGTCAGGGCGAAGACATCCTGCAATCTGACCCCGACACCAAGCACGTCGCAGCCGGTCTGGCCGCGATGGATTGCGTCATCGTGCACGATCTGTTCCTGAACGAGACAGCGAATTATGCCCATGTATTCCTGCCCGGTTCCACCTTCCTCGAAAAGGACGGCACCTTCACCAATGCCGAACGTCGCATCAACCGCGTCCGCAAGGTGATGGCCCCCCGGAATGGCTATGCGGATTGGGAGATTACCCAGATGCTGGCCAATGCGATCGGTGCGGACTGGACCTATACGCATCCCAGCCAGATCATGGACGAAATCGCCATGACCACGCCGTCTTTTGCCGGGGTCAGCTATGAAAAGCTGGAAACAATGGGCTCTGTCCAGTGGCCCTGCAACGCGGCTGCACCGGAAGGTACGCCGCTGATGCACGTCGACGGTTTCGTGCGCGGCAAGGGCAAGTTCATCAACACCGAGTATATCGCCACCGACGAACGTACCGGCCCGCGTTATCCCTTGCTGCTGACCACGGGCCGTATCCTGTCGCAGTACAACGTCGGCGCACAAACCCGTCGCACGGCGAATGTGGTCTGGCATGCCGAGGATGTGCTGGAAATCCACCCCTCGGACGCCGAAGTGCGCGGCATCAAGGATGGCGACTGGGTCAAGCTGGCCTCGCGGTCTGGTGAAACGGCGCTGCACGCGCAGATCACCGACCGGGTCTTGCCGGGTGTGGTTTACACCACCTTCCACCACCCCGACACCCAAGCCAACGTCATCACCACCGACTATTCCGATTGGGCAACCAACTGCCCGGAATACAAGGTGACGGCGGTGCAGGTTAGCTCTTCCAACGGCCCGACCGAGTGGCAGCAGGATTTCAACGCGCAAGCCACCCTCTCTCGTCGCATCCTTCCAGCGGCAGAGTGATGCAGACCCACCGCCCCCTGCCGTGTCTGGCCTTTGGGCCAGGCGCGCTGGTGGGCACGGGCAGCCGCATGCTGCCCGAAGAGGTGGCGGTGGCCTTGTCCTTCAACGGTTCGACCCAAGCCGTGATGATGGCGACGCCGGCTGACCTTGTGGATTTCGCCTACGGCTTCGCAATGACCGAAGGTCTGGCGTGGCTGGATGAGATTGAGTCCGTTGAGGTTGTCGAAACCTCCAAAGGCATAGATGTGCAAATCTGGGTCACGCCGCAGGCCGAGGCGCGTCTGGCCCGCCGCCGCCGCACCATGGCCGGGCCGGTGGGCTGCGGCCTGTGCGGCATCGACTCGCTGGAAGAGGCGGTGCGGGCTTTGCCGCCGGTGAAGTCCTGTTACTGGATTGCTGCCGATGAGGTCCGTGCCGCTGTCTCCACTTTACCGGGGGCGCAACCGCTGCACGATATGACCCGCGCCGTCCATGCCGCGGGTTTCTGGTGCGATGGCGCATTCCAGGCCGTGCGCGAGGATGTCGGACGCCATAACGCGTTGGATAAACTGGCGGGCGCCTTGCTTAAGCTGAACCCGGTGCCCAAGGGCGCACTGGCGTCGCCGCCGCTGGAAGGTGCGGTTGTGCTGACGTCTCGTGTGTCCATCGACATGGTTCAGAAGGTGGCTGCCATGGGCCAGTCGGTGCTGATCGCCGTTTCAGCCCCCACTGCCCACGCGGTGGCGATGGCGGATGCGGCGGGCATCACCCTGATAGCCCTTGCCCGCCCTGACCGTTTCGAAGTTTTCACCCATCCCGGCCGCCTGATCGGTGGCCCCGCCACAGGAGAATTCCATGTCGCATGACGCGCACGCCAAGCTGATTTACATGGCAAACCAGATCGCCAAGTTCATGGAATCCAAACCCCATGCCGAAGGCCTGTCAGGACTTTCCAGCCATATCAATGATTTCTGGGAACCTCGGATGCGCAAACACCTGTTTGAGGTGCTTGACGCCGGTGGTCAGGGCTTGCGTCCGCTGGTTGTGGAGGCCGCACGGCTGATCCGCAGACCGGTGGCGGTCTAAGGCCCGAAACGCTCCATCTTGCTGCCCCAATCGGGGTGTAAGCGGCCTGCAACGCGGATCAATGCAAAGCAGGTGGCGACAGATGGCCGACCAGACCGAAACCGAAGCACTGCTGCACCCCGCACGCGGCGTCTTCCGAAGGTTCTGGGCGGTTGGGCTGGTCATCATCCTGTCCTGTCTGTCCGCCATGGTCTTCTTGCACAGCCGCGGCCCCTCGTATGAGGCGCAAGCCGTCGTGCGCGTTCGTATAGGGACAGACGTTCTGGACCTGATTGAAGCCAATCTGATGGGGCGCGAGGCGCTGATTGCCACGGCAAGCCGGCACGGCATCATCGGCGATACCGCCGCCGCCACCCTGCGCGAGGCTGTGGGCCTGCACCCTTTGACGGCCCTTGCCGGGACAACTCTTGGTCTGGCGCCGGACGTGACAGGGGTCGTCATCTCTGTCCGGTTTCCGCAACCGGATCAGGCGGCACAGATTGCCAACGATCTGGCGATGCAAGTGCTGGATCTTGGGCAAGCCGGGCAACTTGACGCCAACCATGATCTTCTGAACTTTTACGCCAGCGAAGAACAGCGGCTGTGGCAAGAGATTGCCGCTTTGAAGGCAGAGATGTCAGGCGTCCGGGTTCGCGGTGAGAGGGATTCCGCAGGCACCGACAGGCCATTGATTCTGCTGCAAGATCAATACGATGTCGTACGCCATCATCTGGCCGAGGAAGAGGTGGCCACGCGCCTTGCTACCCGCCAGCGCGCTTTGGACTTTGCCCTGTTGCAGCGGGCCAGTGGCGGGCAGACTGTCCGGCCCGGCAATCTTTGGCTTTTGGGTGGGCTGGCCGGTGCTGTATTCCTGTCGCTGACAGCGGCCTTTCTGGTGGAGCGTCGGCCATGGGTTTCGGCACGGCCCGGAGGTCAGATAAACAGTTACCATTTGGACGATAGCCCCAGCCGTCTGATCCTGGGCCTGCCGCGCTATGTGGTGCTAAGTGCCACGGTTGTCGTGGCGCTGGTGGCGCTGTCGCTGCTGCTGCGTTAGGCGCTTTCGGCCAGAAGACCCAGCAGGTATTGGCCATAATCGTTTTTGCGGAAGATCGCGGCGCGGGTGGCCAGCGCCTCGCGGTTGATCCAGCCCGCACGGAAGGCGATTTCATCCGGGCAGCCGACTTGCAGGCCTTGCCTTGCTTGCAGCGTCCGCACGAAGTTGCCCGCATCCAGCAGGCTGCCATGGGTGCCGGTGTCCAGCCAGGCAAAGCCACGGCCCATCTTCTGCACGGTCAGCGAGCCATCTTTCAGGTAAGTGTCCAGCAGATCAACGATTTCCAACTCGCCCCGGGGCGAGGGTTTGATCGCCTTGGCACGTTCAGGCGCGGTGCCATCGAGGAAGTAAAGCCCGGTGACCGCGAAGTTTGATGGCGGGACGGCTGGCTTTTCGATGATTTCCTGCACGGTGCCATCGGCATCGAACTTGACCACGCCGTAACGCTCCGGATCGGCGACGCGGTAGCCGAAGACCGTGCCGCCGGTCGCCTGCGCCACCGCAGCCGCCAGAATCTCAGGCAGGCCGTGGCCGAAGAAGATGTTGTCGCCCAAGACCATCGCCGAGGGCGCTCCGGCCAGAAAATCCTCGGCCAAAAGATAGGCCTGCGCAAGTCCGTCGGGCGAGGGTTGGATGATATAGGTCAGCGTCAGCCCCCATTGGCTGCCATCCCCCAGCAGGCGGATGAAAGCGGGCTGATCCTCGGGGGTCGAGATCAGGGCAATCTCGCGGATGCCCGCCAGCATCAGCACCGATAACGGGTAATAGACCATCGGCTTGTCATAGATCGGCAAAAGCTGCTTTGAGGCGCCCATGGTGATAGGCCACAGCCGGGTGCCAGAGCCACCGGCCAGAATGATGCCTTTGCGTGTCATTGGATAAGCTCCTGTACGATAAGGTCGAGGCCCGCGCGCCAATCCGGGCGCACAATGCCGAAAGCCGCCTGCAACGCGCTGCATTCCAGCCGGGAATTCAGCGGCCGGATTGCGGGTGTCGGGTAGGCAGAGGTTGGAATATCGGTGATCCGGCACGCCAGACCCGCCCGCGCCATGATGGCCCGGGCGAAGTCAGCCCAAGAGGTATCGGGCGCCCCGGCAAAGTGATGCGTGCCGCCCTGGGCCCCGCCCACCATCGCCCGCGCCGCCACCAGCAGCGCATCGGCAATATCCGCCGCAGGGGTCGGCCCGCCGATCTGGTCGGCCACGACGTTCAGGCTGTCGCGATCCTTGCCCAGCCGCAGCATGGTTTTCACGAAGTTTGCACCATGGGCCGAGACGACCCAAGAGGTGCGCAGGATCAGGTGGTTGCCAATCGCCGCCCGGATCCCAAGCTCTCCGGCCAGTTTGGAGCGGCCATAGGCATTGCGCGGCGCGGTGGGGTGATCGACGGAAAAGGGCGCAGTGCCCGCGCCGTCAAAGACGTAATCGGTGGAGATATGCAGGAACGGCAGCCCAAGCGCCGCACAGGCCCGCGCCATCGCCGCCGGCGCATCGCCATTGATGACGGTGGCCGCAGCCTCTTCCGCCTCGGCCTTGTCAACGGCGGTCCATGCAGCGGCGTTGATCACGGCGTCGCAGCCCTTGAGACCCTCGGCGCGGATGGCGGTGGCGCAGGCGACGGGGTTGGCAAGGTCTGCTTCAGCCCGGTTGAGAAACCCTGCCGTGACACCTTCCGGCAACCGCCGCGCCAGTTCATGGGCGACCTGACCGGTCTGGCTGAACACAAGCAGCTTCATGCCTTGACCCCAAGCCTTTGCCCCACACCCTGCCGCGCCAGCAAAGGTTGCCACCAGGCCTCGTTGTCCAGCACCCAGGCGACCGTCTTGCGCAGGCCCTGCTCCAGCGTGACCGAGGGCCGCCAGTCCAGTTCGGCGCGGATGCGGCTGGGGTCGATGGCGTAGCGGGCATCGTGGCCGGGGCGGTCGGTGACGAAGGTGATCAGACGCGCATGGGGGGCGCCTGCCGGGTGCATCTCGTCCATCAGGGCGCAGATGGCGTTGACGAGGTCGATATTGCGCGCCTCATTCTCGCCGCCGATGGTGTAGCTGCGGCCGACCTGGCCTTGGGTGACCACGGTCAAGAGGGCGGCGGCGTGATCCTCGACATATAGCCAGTCGCGGATGTTCTCGCCCGCGCCATAGACCGGGATGGGACGCCCGTGCAGGGCGTTCAGGATCACCACCGGGATCAGCTTTTCGGGGAAATGGTATGGCCCGTAATTGTTGGAACAGTTGGTCAGCAGGATCGGCAGGCCATAAGTCTTTCCCCAGGCCCGCACCAGATGGTCGGACGCGGCCTTCGAGGCCGAATAGGGGCTGCGCGGGTCGTAAGGCGTATCCTCGGTGAACATGCCGGTCGGGCCGAGGGAGCCGAAAACCTCATCGGTGGAGATGTGGTGGAAGCGGAATGCATTTGGCTTGCCCGCCCTCGTCCAATAGGCGCGGGCAGCTTCCAGCAGGTTGAACGTGCCGGTGATGTTGGTCTCGACGAAGTCGCCGGGCCCGTCGATGGAACGGTCAACATGGCTTTCCGCAGCCAGATGCATTACGGCATCAGGAAGATGCGCGGCGAAGACGCGGTCAAGCGCTGCACGGTCACGGATGTCGGCATGTTCGAAGGCGTAAAGCGGCGATGCGGCGACCGAGGCCACGTTGTCCAGATTTGCAGCATAGGTCAGGGCGTCAAGGTTGATCACCTGATGCCCCTGTGCCACCGCCCGCCGCACCACGGCAGAGCCTATGAAGCCCGCACCGCCCGTTACCAGAAGCTTCATTTTGCCACCCACTCAAAAGGGCTTTCCCAGCCGGAAAGGTATGGTGCCACCTGATCCTTGGCCGACAGAACCGGGTCAGCGATGCCCCAGTCGATGCCGATGGTCGCGTCATTCCAGCGGATGCCTCCGTCACAGTCGGGTGCATAGACGTCGGAACATTTGTACTGCACCTCAGTATCGGGCAAGCGGGTTACGAAACCGTGCAGGAAGCCCTTGGGCATCAGAAGCTGGCGGGCATTCTCGGGCGTAAGGTCAACGCCGGTCCATTTGCCATAAGTGGGCGAGCCGCGCCGCACATCGACCGCCACGTCGAAGATCGCCCCGCGCGTGCAGCGCACCAGCTTTTCTTGCGCATGGGGCGGGTGCTGGAAGTGCAACCCGCGCAGGGTTCCGACGGCGGCGGACATGGAATGGTTGTCCTGCACCCACTCCGTCGTCAGACCAGCCTCGGCAAAGCGCCTGGCGTTGAAGGTTTCCGAAAACCAGCCGCGCGCATCGCCGAAACGGGCGGGCGTCAGGATCACGACATCGGGCAGGGGGGTGAGTTCGATTTTCATGGCACCATTTTGGGCGATTTGGGGCCATAAAGCCAAGGACTATATCGGCGGATGTTCTCTAACCCTCTTGGAGTTTCCGCCACCCGCGCTCATATAAGGGAAAAGTTCTTGCCGGATGAGGATGCCATGTTCGGAACTGCCAAACCCACCCAAGCCGCCCCGCAAGGCGCTGCTGCCTCTGATCTGATCAAGTACGGCACTGAAGCCACCTTCATGGAAGACGTGATCGAGCAGAGCAAGACCGTGCCGGTCATCGTCGACTTCTGGGCAACCTGGTGTGGCCCCTGCAAGACGCTTGGCCCGATGCTGGAGGCGGCGGTGACGGCGGCCAAGGGCGCTGTCAAGATGGTCAAGATTGATGTCGACAAGGCGCAGGCTTTGTCGGCCCAGTTGCGCATCCAGTCGATTCCCACGGTTTATGCCTTCTGGCAAGGCCAGCCGGTTGACGGCTTTCAGGGGGCCGTCCCGGGATCCGAGATCAAGAAGTTCGTCGAAACCCTGTCTGCCATGGGCCCGGGCGCTGATGGTGGTCTGGCCGAAGCTTTGGAGGGCGCCGAACAGATGCTGACCGAAGGTGCCGCAGCCGACGCTGCCGAAACCTTCGCTGCGGTGCTGGAGGAAGAGCCGGAAAATGCCGTGGCCTATGCCGGCCTGATCCGCGCTTATCTGGCGCTGGATGATCTGGACAAGGCGCAGGCATTGGTTGATGCGGCCCCTGGCAAAATCTCAACCTCGCCCGAACTGGCGGCGGTGAAGGCGCAGATTGAACTCGCCCGGCAAGCGGCGAAAGCCGGGCCAGAGACGGACCTGCGCAATTCGTTGGCCAAAGACCCCTTGAACCGGCAGGTGATGTTCGATCTGGCGGCGGCCCTGCATGCCTCGGGCAAGGTGGACGAGGCGGTGGACATGCTGTTGGACCTGTTCAAGCTTGACCGCGAGTGGAACGATGGCGCAGCCAAGGCGCAGCTTTTCACCATCTTCGGCGCGCTGAAACCGCAGGACCCGATTGCGCTGAAAGGCCGTCGGCGTTTGTCGTCGATGATCTTTGTGTGACACGCGGTCTGACTGTTTATCCTTGGTCTTTTGCGCACTAGGTTAGGGGCTATGATGAATATCGCAGACCTGCCAGAAACTCTTGCCGTCTTCCCGCTGCCCGGAGCGATCCTGTTGCCGCGGGCACGGCTGCCGCTGCACATCTTTGAACCGCGCTATCTGGCGATGATCGAAGATTGCCTGAAAACAGATCGCCGGATGCTTGGCATGATCCAGCCCCGCAGCGGAACGGGGGCGGTTCCTGCCTTGTCAGCGGTGGGATGTGCCGGGCGCATCACGTCTTTTTCGGAAACGGAAGACGGACGCTTGATGATCACCCTGTCCGGGGTCAGCCGGTTCCGCGTGGTGGAAGAGGTCGTGGGCTTTACGCCCTACCGCCGCTGCAAGGTAGATTGGCAGCCCTTCGCCATTGATCTGCGCGGCGAAGACATCGAAGAGGACTTTCCGCGTCAGGCCTTTCTGGACAAGCTGTCGCGCTACTTCAAGTCGCGCAGTCTGGGGGTTGACTGGGCCACGTTGAAAGAGGCCGAAGATGAACTGCTGATCAATGCCTTGGCCATGCTGTGCCCCTTTGCGCCCGAAGAAAAGCAGGCTCTGCTGGAGGCGCAAAGTCTTGGCGACCGTCGCCGGGTGATGGAAACCCTGATCGCCTTTGCCATGCAGACCGGTGGTGCTGGCGATGAGGTCCGGCAGTGACGGATGCCGCCTGTCAGCAGTTTGATCGCAGAATGCTGGAGGCCTTGGTCTGTCCGCGCACCGAAGGCCCGCTGCGCTATGATGCCGAGCGGCAGGAACTGATTTCGGATCAGGGCCAGTTGGCCTTCCCGATCCGGGACGGAATTCCGATCATGCTGATCAGTGTTGCCCGCCCGCTGGGCTGATGCAGTTTCACACGGAAACGACCCCGAATATGCGCGGGGGCTTGACAGGCAACGTCAGAGGCGTTTGTTGCAAAAAGACATGTTCTTCGCCCGGAAGTTTCCACGTGACCAGACTCCTGACTCAAATCGTCGCCATGACCTTGCTGTCGCTGTTGGCAGCCTGCGGACATCCGCAGATCAAGCCCAGCGCGCCGCCGCCACCTTTGCCGGGCTATGAGGCGGTCGAGGACGCCGGCTTCCAGATTGAAGCCGTTGACCCCCGCCTGATGTCGGATGGCTATCAGAAGACCGAAGTGCCCTACGCCGATGATGAAAAGCCCGGCACCATCGTAGTGGATACCTTCGCCCGCAAATTGTACTTCATTGAAGAGGGTGGCATGGCGACGCGCTATGGCATCGCGGTCGGCCGCGAAGGCCTGTCGTTCAGGGGTTCGGGCGTGATTGGCCGGATGGAGAAGTGGCCGTCATGGCAGCCGACAGCTAACATGGTGCGCACCCGGCCCGATCTTTACCAGAAATATGCGGGCGGTATGGCGGGCGGGATCGACAACCCCCTGGGTGCACGGGCGATGTATTTGTACCGCGGCGGCAAGGACAGCCACTTCCGCATTCATGGCACGGTCGACAACAACTCGATCGGCCACGCAACGTCGGCCGGCTGCATCCGGCTGTTCAACCAGGACGCCATGGAACTGTACGAGCGTGTGAAGATCGGGGCCAAGGTCAAGGTCCGCACGTTGGAAGAAAGCCTTGCTGCGGAGGGTCCCTATATCGAGGACGCCTTTGGTCGCGCCGTTCCGGACACGCCCGAGAATCAGGCCAAGAAGGTCAAGGAAGCGGCAGATCTGGCCGCGGCCGAGGCTGCCAATCCCGAACTTGCGGCCTATGATGCGGCCGCCCGCGCTGCGGACGAGGCTGCCAAGAAACAGGCCGAAGCCGCAGGCGGCAACGGAAGCTGAACCTATGTCGGGTGCCGCCCCAGGATTTTTCGGCGAAAGATACTGGGGCTGGCAAACCGGTGTTCAGGCCAGAACGACGTAGTCTTTCAAGGTCGGGTCCAGCACGCGCCATGTGCCCGAAAAGCCTGGACGTATGACGAAGCTGTCTCCGGCCTGAAGCAGGGTTTCACGGCCTTCGGCGTCCGTCAGAACCGAGACGCCTTCAAGGATATGGACATACTCTCACTCTTCATAGCTGACACGCCATTCGCCATTCGCCATTCGCCATTCGCCA
>JAYSQA010000276.1:0-1761 GCA_043721775.1 Rhodobacterales bacterium | reverse complement strand
TCACAAAGAATTTCGGCGTGGCGGCCTGCCCCACAGCCTTTCAGCAGGTGCACCCCATGACGCCCAAACTCGAACTCCACCTCCACCTCGAAGGCGCCGCCCCGCCGCGATTGATAGCAGCCCTGGCAAAGGAAAAGCACATCGACATCGGCGGTATCTTCACGCCGCAAGGCGACTACCGCTTCAAGGATTTTCACGAGTTCATCAAGATCTATGAGGCCGCCTGCACAACCCTGACCTCACCCGAGGATTACCAACGCCTGACCCGCGCCGTGCTGGAAGCCCAGGCTGAAAACGGCGTGATCTATACCGAAATCTTCCTCTCTCCCGACTTTTGCGGCGGGCGTGACCGGGGGGCGTGGCGCGAATATCTGCAGGCCATCCGTGAAACGGCCGATGCGCTTCAGCGCGAGGCCGGAATCACCATGAAGGCCATTGCCACCTGCATCCGTCATTTCGGCCCTGACAAGGCCCGCCAGACAGCCCTTTGTGCCGCCGAAACCGCAGGCGATTTTCTGGTGGGTTTCGGCATCGCTGGCGCGGAAACCGTGGGCAAACTCAAGGACTTCACCTGGTCCTTTGATGCGGCCAAAGAGGCGGGGCTGAAACCCACCGTCCATGCTGGCGAATGGAATGGCCCGTCCGAGGTGCGCGAAGCGATCCATGATCTGGGCGCTTTGCGCATTGGCCACGGTGTCCGCGCAATAGAGGATCTGGCGCTGGTCGATGAACTGGCCGAACGTGGCACGGTGCTGGAATGCTGCCCCGGCTCCAATGTCGCCTTGGGCATCTATCCCAGCTTTCGCGAACATCCGATAGGCGAACTTTTTCACCGGGGCGTCAAAGTCACCGTGTCAACCGACGATCCGCCGTTCTTTCACACCACCCTAAGCCGCGAATATGACATGTTGCATGAGGCGTTTGACTGGGATGACGGCGTCTTTGCCACGCTGAACCGCACGGCGCTTGACGCGGCCTTCTGTGACAGGGATACGAAAGACAAAATCGGCAAGGTGCTGGAGGCCGCCCATGTTTAAGAACCTGACCGTTGTAAGCCACCCCCTGGTGCAGCACAAACTGACCCTTATGCGTGAAAAGGACACCTCCACCGCGTCGTTCCGGCAGTTGCTGCGGGAAATCAGCCTGCTTCTGGCCTATGAGGTCACCCGCGAACTGCCGATGACCACCAAGAAGATCGAAACCCCGATCTGCGAGATGGACGCCCCGGCAATTGACGGCAAGAAGCTGGCACTGATTTCGATCCTGCGGGCCGGGAATGGGTTGTTGGACGGGATATTGGAACTGATCCCCGCGGCGCGGGTCGGCTTCATCGGCCTTTACCGTGACCATGAGACGCTTTTGCCCGTTCAGTACTACTACAAAGTGCCCGATCACCTTGACGAGCGTGTCTGCATCGTGGTCGATCCGATGCTGGCCACCGGCAATTCATCCGCCGCAGCGGTCACGCTTTTGAAACAATCCGGGGCCAGGGAAATCCGCTTTCTGTGCCTGCTGGCGGCACCCGAGGGCATAAAGCACATGAATGAGGCCCATCCCGACGTGCAGATCGTCACAGCATCTGTGGACAGCCACCTCAATGAACATGGATATATTGTCCCGGGGCTAGGGGATGCGGGCGACCGCATGTTTGGCACAAAATAAGGGATTAGCCCTTTACTCGGAAACAATCTTGCCACATGATTCCGCTTCAGCGATTGGGGGGCGGGACATGGTTGGCAAGACTTTGAGCGGCGCGGTTCT
>JAYSQA010000275.1:0-6831 GCA_043721775.1 Rhodobacterales bacterium | reverse complement strand
GGTCAGCCAGAACAGATCACCTATGCGACTTCCCCCCAGATGCCGCAAGTGAAACGGTGGAACAGGCCGGAAACAGGCGGATCAATGAGTTCTGAGCCTGGTGCACGGCCCAAGGCAGCACAGGGTCCGGCTGGTTTCGCTGCGACAGAAGGGCCTGTGGCGGCGGCCTGTCGTGCCTTGGCCCGCGCACTTTTCTTTCGCCCGCCAAGGGTTATGTTCCACCACAGAGGTGACCCAATGCTGCTGAAGGTTCAAGGCGTGCGCAAGGCCTATCCAGGCACCGAGGCGGCGGTGCTGAGGGGCGTGTCCTTTGGTCTGGACAACGGCTATATGCTGGCCCTGACGGGCGAGTCCGGATCGGGCAAAAGCACCTTGCTGCATCTGATCGGCGGGCTCGATACGGCAGACAGCGGCGTGGTTGCGATTGACGGCACCGATCTGACCTTGATGAACGATGTGGGCCGGGCGACGCTGCGGCGGGGCACGGTCGGGGTGATCTTTCAGCAGTTCAACCTGATCCCCTCGCTGACCGTCGCGGCCAATATTGCGTTTCAGGCCCGGCTGGCGCGGCGGCATGACCCGGCTTTGGCCCTGGCACTGGCGCTGCGCCTTGGGCTTAACGACCATCTGCACAAATACCCCGAACAACTGTCTGGCGGCCAACAGCAGCGCGTGGCGATTGCGCGTACTCTGGCGGCCCGGCCCAAGCTGGTGCTGGCGGACGAGCCGACGGGAAATCTGGATGAGGCGACGGCGGACACGGTTCTGGCTGTGCTGTGCGAGTTGGTGGCCGAGACCGGCGCGGGGCTGATCCTTGCCACCCATTCGGAACGGCTGGCGTCGCGCATGACGGGGCGTCTGCACCTGCGCGCAGGGCAACTGACGTGACCTGGACCATCCTTTCGGCCTTGATGGCGCACTGGCGGCGCAATCTGCTGCAACTGATCACCCTGGTGGCCGGGCTGGCCCTGGGCACGGCGCTGTGGTCGGGGGTTCTGGCTATCAATGCCGAGGCGCGGGCCAGTTATGATGCGGCGGCGGCAACCCTTGGCGGCGGCAGTTACGCCCAGATCACCGCGCGTGAGGGCGAGGCGATCCCGCAGCAGACCTATATTGCCTTGCGGCGGGCTGGCTGGAATGTGTCTCCGGTCATCGAGGGAAAGCTGGGTTCGGTCCGGCTGATCGGCATCGACCCTTTGACTGCCCCGAAAGGCATTGGCCCCCTGAAAGCAGGCCAAACCGCCGATCTGGCGTCCTTTTTATCTGAACCGGGGCAAATCTATGCCCGGGCCGAAACTTTGGCGCAGCTTGCCGACACCAAGGCGCAAGGCGTCGTTGCCGAGGTCGCGCCGAATACCGCGATCGCCGATATCGGGCTGGTCCAGCGACTTTTAGGCCGCCCGGATCAGATCGACCGGTTGCTGGTAGCACCAGAACAGCCGCTGACCCGCCGCCCGCTGGTGGACGTGGCACCCGACCTGACCCTAACTGCACCGCAACAGGGCAATGATGCGGCCCGGCTGACCGACAGTTTTCACCTGAACCTGACGGCCTTTGGCCTTTTGTCCTTCGCGGTGGGGCTGTTCATCGTGCATGGCGCGATTGGTCTGGCGTTTGAACAGCGCCGCCAGATGGTGCGCACGCTTCGGGCACTTGGCGTGCCGTTGGGGCGGCTGGTCGCCCTGATTGCTGCGGAACTTGCCGTGCTGGCCTTGGTGGCGGGGGCGGTTGGCGTGGCGCTTGGCTATGTCGTGGCGGCAACACTGTTGCCGGACGTGGCGGCGACCCTGCGCGGCCTGTACGGGGCCGAGGTGTCGGGTGAGTTGTCCCTGCGCCCCGCGTGGTGGTTTTCGGGCCTCGCGATGGCGTTGGGCGGAACGGCGGTGGCTGCGGGTGGAGCCTTGTGGTCGCTGGCCCGGATGCCGCTGCTGTCCAGCGGGCAACCGAGGGCTTGGGTCATGGCGCGGCAAAGTGCCGGGCAGGTGGCCCTGTCGGTGGGCTTGCTTGGGCTGTCAGCGGCATTGGCCTGCTGGGGCCATGGACTGATGATTGGGTTCGTGATGCTGGGTGCGATGCTGATTGGAGGGGCCTTGGCCCTGCCGCCGCTGCTGGCCTTGGTCCTGCGATGGGGTGAGGCGCACGCCCGCAGGCCCTTGGCGCAATGGTTCTGGGCCGATACGCACCAGCAACTGCCGGGCCTGTCGCTGGCCCTGATGGCATTGTTGCTGGCGATGGCGGCGAATGTCGGGGTGTCGACCATGGTATCCTCGTTCCGGTTGACCTTCGTGGGCTTTCTGGATCAGCGTCTGGCCTCGGAATTTTACGTCACCGCCAGAAGTGCCGCCGAGGCTGACGCCATAACGGCCTTCGTCGCGGGCCGGATCCGGGTGATCCTGCCGATCCTGTCGACGGGCAGCCAGATCGCAGGGCTGCCCGTCACGATTTACGGCGCGCGCGACGATGCCACCTACCGCGACAACTGGCGCTTTCTGCGGGCGGCACCGGATGTCTGGGATGCGATGGCCCAGGGCAAAGGCGTGCTGATCAACGAACAACTCTACCGCCGGGCCGGGCTTGACCTGGGCGCAAGCGTGACCGTGGCGCCGGGACTGGTTCTGCCGGTGCTGGGTATTTACGGCGATTATGGCAACCCGGTTGGCCAGGTCATCCTGACCGAGGCGGTGTTCCGCCGCCAGTTCCCCTCGGTGACCGCGCTGCGCTTCGGGTTGCGCCTTGATCCGGCAGGGGTGACGGGATTGCGGGCCAGTCTGCACGACAGGCTGGGCCTTGAGGAAAGTGCGATGATTGATCAGGCCGCAATCAAGGCACTGTCTTTGTCGGTCTTCGAGCGGACCTTTGCGGTGACCACAGCGCTTGATATCCTGACGCTGGCGGTGGCAGGCTTTGCCATGATGATGAGCCTGCTGACCCTCGCCGCGATGCGCCTGCCGCAGCTGGCTCCGGTCTGGGCGCTGGGGCTGACCCGGCGCAGGTTGGCTGCACTGGAACTGTTGCGCGCCGTGGTGCTTGCCGCCCTGACCGGAGCCTTGGCGCTGCCCTTGGGGCTTGGGCTGGCCTGGGCCTTGCTGGCGGTGGTGAATGTCGAGGCGTTTGGCTGGCGTCTGCCAATGTATCTGTTCCCGATGGACTATGTGCGGCTGGGCGGGCTGGCTTTGCTGGCGGCGGTGCTGGCCGCACTTTGGCCGGCATGGCGGCTGTCACGCATGCCGCCGACGCAGCTGCTGGGGGTGTTTCGCCATGAACGTTAAGATTTTCCTGCTGGCGCTTTGGCTGCCCATGCAGGCCATGGCGCAGGGCTTTGCCGGGCTTGGCACGACATCGGGGGATTTTGCCCAACCGCAACCCGGCACCCCTCTGCACTTTCCGGCCGACCATGGGCCACATCCGGCCTACCGGATCGAGTGGTGGTACGTGACGGCCAACCTGACCGGCCCGGACGGCACGCCTTACGGCTTGCAATGGACGCTGTTTCGTTCAGCCCTTGCCCCCCATGATGGGCAGGGCTGGCAGACGCCCCAGCTTTGGATGGGCCACGCCGCCGTTACAACCCAAACAAAACAATACGTGGCCGAACATCTGGCCCGGGGTGGCATCGGACAGGCCGGCGTGCAAGCCCTTCCATTTTCGGCATGGATCGACGATTGGGTTTTGCAGGGTTCCGATCTTGACCGGCTGCACATGACAGGCTCGGGCGCGGCATTTGCCTATGATGTCAGGCTGACCGCCAGCGGACCCTTGGTTCTGCACGGACAACAGGGCTATTCGGTGAAGTCCGGCTCTGGTCAGGCCAGCTATTACTACTCGCAGCCATTCTTCAAACTGTCAGGCACCCTGACGCTGCCTGAGGGCAATATCCCTGTCACCGGCACCGCCTGGCTGGACCATGAATGGTCATCGCAACCCTTGGCACAAGATCAGACGGGGTGGGACTGGTTCTCTCTGTCTTTTGACAACGGCTGCAAGCTGATGGGCTTTGTGCTGCGGGGCACCAGAAATTACACCGTCGCCACATGGATCGCCGCCGACGGTACGGCAAAGCCGGTGCCCGATGGGGCCTTTGCCGCTGATCCGCAGGCCCGCCACACCGTCGCCGGGCATAATGTACCGGTGGAATGGCGGGTTCGCTTGCCCGGCCATGGCATCGACGTCACGGTCAGGGCGCTGAACCCGGACGCGTGGATGGCCACCTCGATGCCCTATTGGGAAGGTCCGGTCACTGTTTCCGGCAGCCAAAGCGGCGTCGGATATCTGGAGATGACCGGCTATGACAAATGATCCGCATCCTTGGGCAGCAAACCTGACCAGCTTGCAAACGCAAGTCTGGTCGATGCTCGTCCGGGGTGTCGGTGACCGTCACGCGTCTGCCCGCCATCTGACCTTGGCCACCGTCTCACCCGAAGGCTGGCCAGAAGCGCGGACCATCATGCTGCGCGCCGCTCACCCCGAGGCTGCGACGCTTGACATCCACACCGATCTGCGGTCCGCCAAGGTATCGTCCTTGCAGCACAATTCCCGGGCGGCGCTGCATGTCTGGGACGCATCGACCCATCTTCAGATCAGGATCGAGGCCACGGTCAGCGTTCTGACCGACGCGGATATTGCGCCGATCTGGGCCAGGGTGCCCGACCTGTCGCGGCAAAACTATGCGACAAGTCCGGCCCCGGGGCAGCCGATTGCTTCGGGGCTGGCCTATGAAACCGGCTCTCAGCCAACGTCTTTCGCCGTGTTGCGCTGCTATATGCAGGCGTTTGATGTCTTGCAACTGGGCCCCCGACACAGACGCGCCCGGTTTGAACGGGCCACCGGATGGAACGGGCAATGGCTGGTGCCCTGACACCGCCAGCAAGAACGCAACCGCCGGGCGTGCAGCGTATTTGGGTGCGTGATGGCGATCACCAGAATCTGGCGCGGTTGAACTTGTGCAGACCTTCGGCACGAAGGTTGCCTGCATCCGGCCTGCACGCACCGCCCGTTCCCGTCAAATTTCCGGCTTTTGCCCTGCGTACCCACGCAAGCCCCCGATCCGCCCCGCCCATCGCGCACAGCAACCGTACCGATGCGGAGCTTTGGGGTATTTTTCGCCTATTTCTTCAGCGCTTTTGACCTCACTTGCCGTAAAAGCTTAAAAAAACGGTCGCACGCTTGTTTTACAGGCGTTAAGCGGTTGCACAGGGCGCATGTCCAAAAAAGTCTTTCCATCGTCGTCGTCGAAAAGGATCGTGAGCGCGCGCTGATGATCGTCGATGGCCTGCGCGAGGCGGGCGAGTTTGAGGTTTTCGTGATTGCCGAAGAGACAGGTCTTGCCCGGCGCATTGCCGAACGCAACCCCGACCTTGTGCTGATCGACGCCGGCAACCCGTCTCGTGATGTGCTGGAGGATCTGACTTTGGCCACGGCCCCGATGCAGCGGCCGGTGGCGATGTTCGTGGACAGATCGGATGCGGCCACCACCAGAGCCGCGATCGAGGCGGGCATGTCGGCTTATGTGGTCGATGGTCTGCGGGCCGAACGCCTGAAACCCATTCTGGATGCCGCGATTGCGCGCTTTCATAAGGTGCAAAAGATGCGGGTGGAACTGGCCGAAACGCGGCGCGCTTTGGAAGAGCGCAAGGTCATCGACCGCGCCAAAGGCATCCTGATGCGCGCCCGCGGCATTGGCGAGGAAGAGGCGTACGGCCTGCTGCGCATGGCAGCGATGGATCAGGGCAAAAAGGTGGTTGATCTTGCGCAAGCGCTTGTGATGGCCACGGACTGGCTGAAATGACGTATCTGCTGAAATGAGCGTTGCGAACCTTGCCTTGGGCTTCTTGCCGCTGGTCGACGCTGCACCGCTTCTGGTGGCGCAGGCTTTGGGTTTTGCCCGCGAAGAGGGGCTTGATCTGACGCTGATCCCCGCCCCCAGCTGGTCCAGTCTGCGCGACATGCTGGCCTCGGGTCAGGTCGAGGCGGCCCAGATGCTGGCCCCGGTGCCGATTGCCACGGCGATGGGTCTGGGCGGTGCCGCGACACGGCTTGAAGCGCTGATGGTCCTGAACCTGAACGGCAACACAATCGGTGTTTCCCGCGATCTGGCAGCACGGATGCGGGCCGGTGGGTTCACATTTGACTTTGCCGATGCGCGCGCGGCTGGTCTGGCCTTGCTGGCTGCTGGCACACGTTTGCGGATTGGCGTGTCCTTTGCCTTTTCGATGCACCGCGAGTTGGTGACTATTGGCTGGAAGCTCTGGGTCAGCCGTTGCCCGATAGGCTGGAAATCTACACCGTGCCGCCGCCACATATGGCTGCGGCGCTGGCAGCGGGTGAGATTGATGCCTTTTGCGTGGGCGAACCGCGTGGGTCGGTCGCCGTGGAAACTGGGGCGGGCGAGTTGGTGTTGCCCGGCTCTGCCATCTGGGGGGCTGCTCCGGAAAAGGTGCTTGCGACCCGTGCGGGCTGGGCAGAGGCTGAACCTGAACTGGCAGGACGCCTGATCCGCGCCATCTGGCGAGCCGCGCGGTGGTTGGGGCAAAGTGCCAATCACCGCGCGGCTGCGGATTTGCTGGCGGCCCCCGAACGGTTGGCTGTAGGATCTGAAGTGATCGAACGGGTTCTGACCGGGCGCCTGATCGTGTCACCCGACGGGGCCGAACGGCTGGTGCAGCACTTTATCGAGTTTCACGCCGAGCGGCTCTGTTGCACGACTCGTTGGGGATTCCCTGCGTGACTCCATGGTGTTATACCAACGGCCCGGTGATCTGACTCTGGGGATTCCCAAGCGTCGAGAACTCTGATTCTATGTGCTTCCAACATGGGAGGCTACGATGTCTGGGA
>JAYSQA010000274.1:0-5988 GCA_043721775.1 Rhodobacterales bacterium | reverse complement strand
GGGCGACAGCACGCGCTGCGGCAGGCCCTGGGTGCGGTGGAACATGTCGATGAAATAGTCGGTCAGTTCGGGAATATCCTCGCGGCGTTCCTCAAGCGAAGGAACCTGGATCGGCACCACGTTCAGACGGTCGTACAACTCCTGCCGGAAGCGGCCTTGGGAGATTTCGGTACGCAGATCACGAGACGTCGAAGAGATCACCCGCAGATCGACACGCACCTTGTCGGTGCCGCCGGCCCGGGTGAATTGCTGTTCGGTCAGCACGCGCAGAATTTTGGATTGGGTGCCCAGCGGCATGTCGGCCACCTCGTCGAAATAGACGATGCCGCCGTGGGCCTGTTCCAGCAGGCCCTTTTCCACGCCGCGTTCAGTGGTTTCGCGGCCAAAAAGCACCTCCTCCATCCGGTCGGGTTCAATCGTGGCCGAGGAAACCGACACAAAAGGTGCCGTAGCCCGGTTGGAGTTGGTGTGGATGTAGCGCGCCGCCAGTTCCTTGCCCGACCCTGCAGGCCCCGAAAGCATGACACGACCGTTGGACTTGGTGACCTTTTCCAGCTGAATTTTCAAGCCCTTGAACGACGGACTTGATCCAAGCATTTCGGACGAGGTCATGTCGCGCCGCCGCAGTTCGGCATTTTCCCGGCGCAGACGCGAGGTTTCCATCGCGCGGCTGACCACGACCATCAACTGATCAATGTTGAAGGGCTTTTCGATGAAATCGTAAGCCCCCTGTTTGATGGCTGCCACCGCAATTTCGATGTTGCCGTGGCCGGATATGATCACCACCGGCACATCGGGATTGTCGCGCTTCACGGTTTTCAGGATGTCGATGCCATCCATCCGGCTGTCTTTCAGCCAGATGTCCAGAATCATCAGGCTGGGCAATTCGGCGTTGATAGCCTCCATGCAATCGTCGGAGTTGCCTGCAAGACGAATGGCATAGCCTTCGTCCTTCAAGATATCGCCGATCAGTTCGCGGATGTCTTTCTCGTCGTCAACAATCAGAATACTGGTCATGTTCCCCCCTGGGCTTGGCTACGGCCGGCAACGGATTTGGCACGGGTGGCGCGGGGCAGACGGATCTCTGCCAAGGCTCCGGCGTGGTCGTTTCCGGCAAAGACGGGCGCGTCTGTCAGGATCAGCGTTCCGCCGTGTTCTTCGATGATTTTCTTGACGATGGGCAGGCCAAGGCCGGTGCCCTTTTCGCGAGTTGTAACGTAGGGTTCAAACAGCCGGGACCGGTCCGGCGGCAAGCCGGTGCCGTTGTCGGCGATGCGGATGATGGAATGGGTGTCGTGGGCCTGCAAGGACACCCGGATTTCAGGCGTCATCCCCGGCGTCTTTTCATGCTTCTCTTCAATGGCTTCTCCGGCGTTCTTGATCAGGTTTATCAACGCCTGTCCGATCATCGTGCCATCAAGTTCGATCATGTCCGGGCCATCGGGCAAGGTGCTGTGGAAGGTGACGCCGGGTTGACCGTTTTCCTGCAACATCACCGCCGCCTTCACCAAAGCTTTCAGGTCAGTCTCTCGCCGATCCGGTTCGGGCATCCGGGCGAATTTGGAAAACTCATCAACAATGCGCCGCAAGTCATTGGTTTGACGGATGATAACGTCGGCCAACTGTTCCAGTTCGTCAGGGTCTTGCACTTGGGTGCGGTACTTGCGGCGGATGCGTTCGGCGGAAAGCTGGATTGGGGTCAGCGGGTTCTTGATCTCATGCGCAATGCGGCGGGCCACGTCGCCCCAGGCGGCCATGCGTTGGGCCGAGACCAGTTCAGTGACGTCATCAAAGGCCACGACAAAGCCCTCAACTCCGCCATCCTCACCGCGCCGCTCGCTCATCCTCACCAGCAGGCTTTCCAGTTTGCCGCGCCGTGACAGGCGCACCTCATCTTGCAGGGCTGATCCAGCATCGGCCTGCAAGCGTTCGAAAAGATTGGTGAATTCGGGAACCACCTGTGCCAGCGTTACGGACCCGGTGGGTTCGGCGGCGATATCCAGCAAGCGCATTCCGGCGCGGTTGACGAAATCCATATGGCCGGTGGCGTCCAGACCGATCACCCCGGCGGTGACGTTCGACAACACAGAGTCAAACAGCCGCCGCCGCCCTTCGGTCTGTTCGTTGATCGTTAGAAGCGCCTCGCGCTGGCCTTTCAGCTGGCGGGTCATCTGGTTGAAGAGACGACCAAGCATGGCAATTTCGTCGTCGGATTCCTCTTCGACCACCTGCACGTCAAGGTCGCCCGCGCCGACACGCTGTGCCGCCCCGGCCAGACGGCCAACCGGGCGGGCAAGGCGTTCGGCGAACCAAAGGCCGCCCCAGATGGCAGCGATGATCAGGATGACGGCGAAAACCAGATAGATCACGCCGAAGTTGAACAGCACCTTGCCGCGTTCGCTTTCCAACTGCTGGTACAGGGCGGCGGTCTGCTGGGTTTCATCCAGCAACCCCAAGATCTTGCCATCGACCTTGCGTGAGACGTACAGCAGCCGGTCCGGGAAGGCAGGCAGGTTGACCAATGCGCGCAGTTCGGAATTGGGCCAATCCTGGATCAGCACGACCTGACCGGCCTGCGCCTGAATGATCTGCGCGGCGGTCGGTTGTTCATAGTCGAAGAGATAGCTTTTCTCGCCCCGGGTTTTCAGGGTTCCAGTGGCGGTGATCAGGTAAACCTCTTTCAGCCCGCGCTGAATGCCAGCCTGCCCCTGCGCCAGAATCGGCCGGATGGCACCGTCATCGACAAGCAGGTTGCCCGCCTTGGCTTGGGTCAGGAAGTTCGCCAGCGCCTGCACGTCTTGCGTGAGGGTGGTGCTTTGTTCGCCGTCATAGGCCTGCGCCGCCTCCAACGACGCGCCGATCACGGAACGGACGCGGTCGGAAAACCAGCCCTCAAGCCCGATGTTGACGGTCAGCACACCAAAGACGGCGACCAGAACGGTCGGGATCAGCGCCACAATGGCGAACACGCCCGTCAGCCGCAGGTGCAGGCGCGACCCCGCCGATTGGCTGCGCTTGTCGGCCACCATCTGCATGATGCGCCGCAAGACCAAGGCGGCCAGCGCCAGCACATACACGACATCGGCCAGAAGGATCAGCCTCAGCCCCTGCGAGGTGGCGTTCAGGTTCAGCGGCCCCAGCGCCAGAAAGGTCAAGACCGCCATCAGTGGGCCAAGAAAGACCAGCCCCAGCGTCACGGCAGTCTGCATCTGCCGTTGCCGCCGCAACCGCGACAAACGCGTCGCCCAATAGGATATGCCGGTGCCTTGCCTCAAAACCCATCCCTGTCTGAGCCGAACCTGCGTCCTGCCCGCCACATATGGTGTCTTTCGGGTAACGCAGCCCCGCAGACACTCTGCTGTTGCTTTATTACATCAGCTTGCGGCGGCGTGTCACGCGGATATCGAGGTCGGTGATCTTCTTGCGCAAGGTATTGCGGTTGATCCCCAAAAGGTCAGCACATTTGGCTTGGTTGCCTGCGGTGGCATCCAGGGCAATCTCGATCAGCGGCAGTTCCACTTCACGCAATATGCGGTCGTAGACGCCATTTGGCGGCAACTGACCGTTGTGCAGGTCGAAATAGCGCTTGAGGTGGCGCGCGACCGAGGCTGACAGCTTTTCATTCTCCACCGCGCCTGCCCGCGCCGGTTCGGCGGCTTGTGGGCCACCAAGGGCGCCTTCCAGCTCCTTGGCCGAAATGTCAGGCTCGGATGAGGTGACAAGCAGGCGTTTCAACACGTTTTCCAGCTGGCGCACGTTGCCCGGCCACGGGAAGGCGCGCAGGATGTTGCGCGCTTCCGGGGTCAGGCGGCGGACGGTGCCCAGGTCACGCTCGGCCCGGGTCATGAAGTGGTCGGCGAGCAGGTTGATATCCTCGACCCGTTCGCGCAAGGGCGGCACGTTGAAGGACACACCGCCAAGACGGTAGAACAGGTCTTTGCGCAGGCGGCCTTCCTCGACCTTCTGCGCCAGATCGGCTTGAGACGTCGCCAGAACGCGGGGGGCGTGGTCGTCGGCCACATCCAGCATCCGCACCAAGCGGGCCTGACCGTCTACGTCGAAATCAGCGACTTCGTCGATCAGCAGCGTGCCGCCCTTGGCTTTGGCGACCAGCGTGGCAATGCCGTCAACGCCGCCAAGGTCAGCGGTTTGGGCTACGACAAAGGGCTGTGACCGGCGGTCGGAAAAGTCATGGATGGCGCGGGCGATCAGGCTTTTGCCGGTGCCCGATTCGCCGGTGATCAACACCGGCAGGTCGGTGTTCATCACCTTGGCCACAAGGCGGTACAGCGACTGCATGGCGGCGGTGCGGCCCACAAGGGGCAGATCGTCGCCGGGTTCGCGCGGCGGGTTCACCACGGCAGCGGCGGCGCGGCGTTTCTGGTCCAGGGCGCGGGCCGAGCGTTTCATCAGGTCGGGCAGGTCGAAGGGTTTGGGCAGGTAATCAAACGCCTCGGCCTCGGCGGCCTGAATGGCGGTCATGATGGTGTTTTGCGCGGAAATGATGATCACCGGCAGGCCGGGCCTGATGCGGCTGATGCGGGGCAAAGCCTCTAGCCCGTTGCCGTCGGGCATGATGACGTCTGATATCACAAGGTCGCCCTTGCCCTCTTCGACCCAGCGCATCAGCGTCATCAGGCTGGAGGTCGCATGAACCTTGCAGCCGGCGCGCGTCAGTGCCTGCGTCAGCACCGTGCGGATCGTGCGGTCGTCATCGGCGACCAGTACCGTGCCATCCATGTCAGCTCTCCTTCAATGTGTCTTTGGGTGCCACGGGCAACGAGATGCGAAAGACGGTGCGACCGGGCACCGATTCCACGCCAATCAGACCGCCGTGGTCCGTGATGATTTTCGACACCAGCGCCAGCCCCAGCCCGGTGCCGTTTTCGCGGCCCGAGACGAAGGGTTCAAAGATGTCGCTTGCGATGTCGGGCGGGATGCCGGGGCCATCGTCGATGATTTCAATCTGCAACGGCAGCCGGGCCTGCGTGCCATCCTTGCGGCGCAGGCGCAGCGACAGGTCGTAAAACGTGCGCAGACGGATGGTGCCACGGTTGTTGCGGGCGGCCTCGGTCGCGTTCTTGATCAGGTTCAGGAAGACCTGCATCAGCTGATCCGGATCGGCCCATGTGGCGGGCAGCGAAGGGTCGTAATCCTCGACAATCATCATGTGCGATGCGTAGCCCATCTGGGCCGAACGCCGGGCGCGGTCCAGCGCGTCATGGATGTTGACGGCGCGGGCTTCGGGCGGGCGCAGGTTGCCGAACTGTTCGACCTGTTCCAGCAGTTTGACGATGCGGCGGGTTTCCTCGACGATCAGGTCCGTCATCTCGCGGTCTTCCGCTGACAGGTTCATCGACAAAAGCTGGGCAGCACCGGAAATCCCGGCCAATGGGTTCTTGATCTCATGCGCCAGCATTTCGGCCATGCCGATGGCGGATTTGGCGGCTGAGGTGGCGCTGCGGGCGCGGCCGATGCGTTCGGCCATGACGCGGGGGCTGATCAGCAGCAAAAGCTGGTCGGCGCAGTCCTGCACCGGGGCAATCTGGATCAGGCAATGCGGCGAGACGCGGTCATAGGTCGAAACCGTCACGTCGTTGATGTTCACATCCGCCTGATTGGCCCGGGCGCGCACCAGCGAATCGCCAAGGGAAACATCGACGCGCAGCTTGTCCTCCAGCTTCGCCTGAAACAGCGACCGGGTAGAGGCGTTCAGGAAGGTCTCTGCCGCAGGGTTGGCTGCAAGGATGCGATCCTTGCCGTCAATCAGCAGGGCAGGCATCGGCAACGAGGCCCAGATGGCGTCAAACGGCGGGCTCGTGCTCATGCGGCCCGCCTTTCGCTTTGGGTAAAGATGCGGTCGATCAGATGCAGGACCTGGGCCGGGCTTTCGCTGACCAGCAGGGTTTCGCGGTGGTCTGAAAGGCCCGCCTGTTCCAGATACCAGCCCAGATGCTTGCGGGCGCAGCGCGACCCAAGCGAGGTGCC
>JAYSQA010000273.1:0-17148 GCA_043721775.1 Rhodobacterales bacterium | reverse complement strand
AGACTATGCGAGCCAGACTATGCGAGCCAGACTATGCGAGCCAGACTATGCGAGCCAGACTATGCGAGCCAGACTATGCGAGCCAGACTATGCGGGATAGGCAAGCTTCGGTATCAAATAATGCCGGAAAGTGCTTTGCGCTGGCGCTGGGGTGCGGGTCTTGGCCGAATGCGGCAAGGTGCGGAAAATGGAGGCGATGATGGCGGATGGCTGGCTGACGACGCACGTTCTGGATACCGCGCGGGGCGTGCCTGCGGCGGGCGTGAAGATCATGCTGTACCGGGTGACGGGCAACAGCCGTGCGCAGATTGCCGAAACTGTAACCAATGCCGATGGGCGCACGGACGCGCCGTTGCTGAAGGGGCCGGAGTTTCGCGCGGGCGGATATGAGCTGGTGTTCAGCGCCGGGGACTATCTGCGCGCCTCGGGTCAAGTCTCGGGCGAGACGCTGTTTCTGGATGAAGTGCCGATCCGCTTTGGCATCAGCGATGAGACGTCACATTACCATGTGCCGCTGCTGCTGTCGGCCTATGGCTATTCGACCTATCGGGGCAGTTGAGGTGCAGACCGATCTGGAGCCATCACAAGACGCCGGGTGACTGTTGTTCACGCGGGGATTGACCGGGCCGGTGGTGATGCTGAACCTGCCGCGGCTGCGCCCGGTGGCAGACCATGCGGGCTTTCAGGAATTGGCACCGGTTCAGCCCATTTCGGGGGCTGCCGCCTATGATCTTTATGTCGCCCACACGCTGCCCTTGCGGTGCAAAAGCGCTGGCGATGTGATCTTTCCGGGCAAGGGCGGGCCGGGCTTCATCGGGCTGCCGGGCTTCATCGGGCCGCCGGGTGAGGACTGGGATCTGGCGATGCTGGTCGGGCAAGCTGATCTGGCCGATTTCGCGGTCTTTGAGGGTGATGCGGAATACCTTGCCGGGCTTGGGCCTTGCAAGGCGGCGGCATTGCAAGGCGGCGGTATCGGACTCGCGGCTGTTGCCGTGGCTGGGGCAGGCGTTGCCGTGACTTCTGCCCGGCCTTGGCGCAGCGAATTCCGCCGGGCGGCCAGACCGTATGGCCATCAAGCGGTCAGCCGCCGCATTTGACTGAACCGGTCAGCCATTGGCCGTTGGTGCAAGTGTAAAGCCAACCGGAGGAGTTGCACTGGGTTGACCCCTCGGGCGCGCATTCCTGCATCGGGATCGGGCCGGGTTGCGGCTGGGGGGTAATGTACATGCCGTACAGGCATTGCACGAAGTAGTTGTATTTCATGCCGTTGCCGTACATTTGATAGGCGTAGTCAATTTCCTTGGCGCAGGCATCCGCCCATTGCTGGATGGACATGCCGGGCGGCGGCGGGTTGCAATAGGGGCCCGCGATGGCGGCAGAGCCTGACAGACAGGCAATTGTGGCGAGGGCAAAGCGCAACAAGGTCAGCCTTCCAAAATCGGGGCACAATGCCATAGCCCAGGCTTAGGCGGTTGAGTCGGGCAAGGTATGCTTTCGTCTTCGGGTCAGGCGCGTTTGATCTCATCCTTGATGCGGGCAACCATGAAGTCGGTGAACAGGCGCACCTTGCTGTCCTTGGCACTGCGCTGCTGGCTTAGCAACGAAAGCTGCGTGGGCAAGGGTGGCGTGGCTACGGCTATCGGGATCAGGCGACCGGTCCGCAGGTGATCGGCCACCTCGAACGCGGGTTTCAGGACGATGCCGCGACCGTCAAGCGCCCAGCCGGTCAGCACATCGCCATCATCGGACTCGTAGGGGCCAGAGATTTCATAGCGGCGCGGCCCTTCGGCGGTTTGCAGGGCCCATTGAAATTCTTTTGCGCCGGGGAAGCGCAGGTTCAGGCAATCGTGCCGGTCGCGGACAAGTGCTTCGCCATCCAGAGGCATCCCCCGGCGGGCGATATAGGCGGGGGCGGCGCAGAGAAGGCGCGGGCAGTCGGCGATCAGGCGGACTTTAAGGGTGGAATCCTCAAGGATGCCAAGGTGGAAGGCGATGTCCAGGCCCTCGGCCGTCAGGTCAATCACCCGGTCTGACAGGCGCAGGCGCACGTCAATGGCGGGGTACTGGTCCTTGAAGGCCGGCACATGCGGGGCGATGAAGCGCCGACCTATCCCCAAAGGAGCCGCCACAAACACCACGCCGCGCGGGTTCTGGGCGGTCTCCATCACGGAAGCTTCGGCGTCGTCAATCGTCTCCAGCACTTTCCTCGCACCTTCATAGAAGACCCGGCCGTTTTCGGTGGGTTGCAGGCTGCGGGTGGTGCGGTTGAACAGCCGCACGCCAAGGTGCTTTTCCAGTTCCGAGATTCGGGCCGAGGCCACGGCGGGCGAGGTGCGCTGGTCGCGTGCCGCAGCCGACATCGACGACAGGTCGTAGACCCGCACGAACATGCGTAAATTGTTCACATAGGACATCGGGCAGGCGGTCCTTTTGCGATTATTGCCAGCATTTCGGGAATCTTGAAAGTGATCCGTCATTTGACGGATTAACAGAAGAGTGCGCCCCGGTATAGGTTTTTGAAAACGCGAGGGACTGGCGATGTATGACTGGGTGGTGCTGTGGGATTGGGTGACGATTGCGGTGCGCTGGCTGCATGTCATCACGGCGATGGCATGGATCGGGTCAAGCTTTTACTTCATCGCCCTTGACCTTGGCTTGCGCCGCGATGTGCCCTTGCCGCCGGGTGCCAATGGCGAAGAGTGGCAGGTGCATGGCGGCGGCTTTTACCACATTCAGAAGTATCTGGTGGCCCCGGCCGCGCTTCCCGATCATCTGATCTGGTTCAAGTGGGAAAGCTATTCCACATGGCTGTCAGGCTTTGCCATGCTGGTGCTGGTCTATTACATGGGCGCACAGTTTTTCCTGATTGATCCCGAGGTCATGGACCTGACGGTAGGCCAAGCGGTGGCGATTTCCTTGGCCTCGCTGGCCTTTGGGTGGGTGGCTTATACGACGATCTGCAAGGTGTTTGTGAACGCCAACCAGACGGCGGTGATGGTGGCTTTGTTCGTGCTGATGGTGGCGATGAGCTGGTTTTATGTGCATGTGTTCAGTGGCCGGGCGGCGCTTTTGCATCTGGGGGCGTTTACCGCCTCGATCATGTCGGGCAACGTGTTCTTCGTGATCATGCCGAACCAGAGGGTTGTGGTGGCTGACCTCAAGGCGGGCAGGGTGCCGGATGGGAAGTATGGCAGGATCGCCAAGCAGCGGTCAGCGCACAACAACTACCTGACGCTGCCGGTCATCTTCCTGATGCTGTCGAACCATTACCCGCTGATCTTCGCGACCAGGTACAACTGGATCATCGCGTCCCTGGTGTTCCTGATGGGGGTGACGATCCGGCATTGGTTCAACACCCGCCATGCCAAGAAGGGCAGCCCACATTGGACGTGGATGGTGACCGGGGTGCTGTTCCTGATCATCGCATGGCTTTCCACCGCGACGATGTACCACCCGGCAGAGGATGCGAGGCTGGAGGGGCCCTCGCTTGTCTATGCCAGTGCTTCGGGGTTTGACGATGTGGTGACGATCATTCAGGGCCGCTGTTCGATGTGCCATGCAAGGGAACCGGCCTATGAGGGGATCAACTACGCGCCGAAAGGGGTTGTGCTGGAAACGCCTTCTGACATCGCCCGTGAGGCGCGGCGGATTTACGAACAGGCCGGGCTGACCCATGCCATGCCGCCCGCGAACCTGAGTTACATGGAACAGCCAGAGCGTGACGCGATCGTGAAGTGGTTTCGCGGGGCAGGCATGGTGGGCCTTGACGGCTGAGCCTTTGATTGTGCCGCCCGACAGGCTAGCCTTGCGCCAGGTTCGGCGGAGGATGCTATGGGCGGGCAGATCAAGCAAGTTGTGACGGCGGATGGGACGGCCCCGGTTTGGGTGTTCCATCCTGAAAAGCCCGCTAAAACCGGGGTGATCCTGTACATGGATGCCTTCGGGCCGCGTCCGGCGCTGCAAGACATGGCGGCGCGGATGGCGGGGCTGGGGCATGTGGTGATCTTGCCGGACTTGTTCTATCGGGCTGGGGCTTACGGGCCGTTTGACCCTTTGACGGCCTTTGGCAATGATGCGACGCGGGCGCAGTTGATGGGGCTGATGGGGGCTAACCCTTCGGAGATGACGTTGCGTGATACGGCGGCGTTTCTGGCGCTGCTGGACGCCGAGGGGGCTGTGGGTTCGGTCGCTGCGGTGGGCTATTGCATGGGCGGCGGTCGTGCGCTGCTTGCGGCGGCGGCTTACCGGGACCGGATCACGGCAGCGGCCAGCCTGCACGGTGGCAACCTTGCCAGCGATGCGGCGGACAGCCCGCACCTGAAGGCGGGGGCGATCAAGGGCCGGGTATATGTGGGCAGCGCCGGGGTTGACCGCAGCTTTCCGCCGGAACAATCCGCCAAACTGGCGCAGGCCTTGCGCGAGGCCGAGGTCAACCATGTGATCGAGAACTACGTCGGCTGCCAGCACGGCTGGTGCGTGCCCGATCAGTCAGTCTACGATGCAGCAGGGGCGGAACGGCACTGGCGGCGGCTGGAGGTGCTGTTTGCGGAAAGCCTGGCCGCGTGACGGAAGGTGCGTACACAGACGCACCCTACCCCCTCCCGCACCCCAAGATTTTTCGGCGAAAAATCTTGGGCTCCCCGATTCGGCGGATCATGGTTAACGGTTCCCCGTCGTCCCGCGCGTAGAGACGCAAGGAAGACAGGAAGAAGACGTCGGATTTGCCCGGAATCCGCAGGGTTAACCCAACGTTCGCAAGGGGTTCAAGGCCGCCGTCAGGACTTGGTAAAGCGCCACTCGGTGATCTGTCGGTAAGTTTCGCCCGGCTTCAGCTCGATCGAGGGGAAACCGGCGTGGTTGGGGGCGTCGGGCCAGTTTTGCGCCTCGATGGCAAGGCCCTCATATGGCCCATGGCCTGGGCGCATCGCGGCGCGGCCGTCGTACAGCTGGATGCCGGCTTCGGTGGTGGCGATGGTCATTGTCAGGCCAGAAGTGCCGGTCAGCCACAGCACATCGCGCAAGGGTTGGCGGCCGCCGGACAGGCAGAAGTTGTGGTCCAGCACGGTGTCACCTTGGGAGATCTTGCGGCCCCGGCGGAAATCCATCCGGGTGCCGGTGACATCGGCAATCTCTCCGGTGGGGGCGAAGGTGTCGGTGGTGGGCAGGTATTGGCCGGCGGCGATTTGCAGAGAATGGCCGGCCCAATTCTCGGACCCGTCCATGTTCCAGTAGGAATGGTTGGCGGCGTTGAAGAGCGTCAGCGCGTCGGTCGTGGCCGTCACCTCAAGCCGCAGGACATGGCCGGGGTGGACGGAAAAGCGCGCATGAACCGGGCGGTTGCCGGGGAAGTTGCCCTCGCCATCGGGCAGGTCAAGCGCCAGGGTAACGCTGCTGTCATCAGCCTCGACCACGTTCCAGATCTTGTGCTGGGTGCCCGCAGCCCCACAATGCAGGGTATGGATGCCGTTCTGGTTCTTTTCGAACGCATAGGCCACGCCACCGATGTTGGCCTTGCCATCGGTGAAACGGTTGACCACCGGGGCCACCAAAGACCCATGATGCCGCAACTTGCCCTCGTAATCCGCCAACAGGTCAGACCCCAGCGTCAGGTCATGATCGACCCCCGCCAGCCGCACCGATTGCAACGTGGCGCCCTTGGTGATGATCGACGCTGACAGGGCCCCGCTGGTCAGGGTGATGCGCGAAACCTCGATCCCCGCAGCGGTGGTGCCGAAACTGGTGCCGGAACTGGTGCCGGAACTGGTGATTGTGGCATCTGACATTCTAGTCTCCCTGACCTGCCGGGAAATGGGTGGCGGATGCCGGCGTCAGGGTCAAGGTGTCATGGGCGGTCAGGGCTGGTTGGCGCAGGTCAGAAGGGCATCGGTCAGGGTGGTCATCAGGGTTGCGTATGCCTGCGGGCCGGGGTCAAGCGAGGAGCCGACCGGGTCCAGCGCCGGGCCGATGAAAAGCCGGGTGCCAGAGGCAAGGTTGGTGATCAGGGCGGGGTCGTGCTGCACCTCGGGGAAGGCGCAGGCGATGGCGCCGCTGGCGGCCTGATCATGCAGGTCAGACAGGCGGGCCGCGCCTGGCGGGGCTGCATCGCCAGCGGCGAGGCCTCCGGCAAAAGGCAGGTGGTAGTGCTGCGTCAGGTAGCCGTAGGCGTCGTGGTAGGTCACGAAGGGCCGTTTCAGGGGGGCAAGTCTGGCGGCCAGGGTAGTGTCCAGATTGGCAATGTCCGCCTGCGCGGCGGTGGCGTTGGCGTGGTAGGTGGCGGCATTTTCCGGGTCCAGCTGGCCAAGTCGGTCGGCAATCAGGCCGGCCCAGGCATAGGCGTTGGTGGGGTCAAGCCAGGCATGCGGGTTCACGCCACCATCGGAATAGTCGATGCGATGGGTGGCCGGATCGTCCAAGAGGGCAAGGGATGCAAGGTTGGGGGCCGAAGCGCGGGCCTCGTCCAGCCCCGGGGTCAGGTCCGGGCCGACCCAGACCAACAGTTGTGCAGCATTCAGGGCGCGCATTTGTGAGGGGCGCAGTTGCAGGTCATGCTCGTCCCCGCCCTTGTCCAAGAGCATTCCCGGCGTGCCCAGGTCGCCCATCACCTGCGCCACAAGGGCTGCTACGGGGGGAATGTCGGTTTCAACGGTCGGAACCTTGGCAAAGGCCGGGGTGGTCATCAAGATGAGGGCGATAACACGCATTTTGCACCTTTCGCAGTGGACGAGGTTTCTGTAGGATGTTATATTATAACATGTCAAGTGGGTGACCTTATGCATGATAATTGCCCCGGCTGCGCGCAGCCCGATCTGGCCTTCGCGCCGCATGACCATGCGCGTTGCGCGGGGGATGTGATGGCCTTGGCCGAGGCGCGGATGGCGGAAGGTGGCGCGCGGATGACCCCGGTGCGGCGGCGCACCTTGCAGATATTGCTGGAGGCGCATCGGGCGATGGGGGCCTATGATGTGCTGGAGCGGCTGGCGGCAGAGGGCTATGGCAACCAGCCTCCCGTCGCCTACCGCGCGCTGGAATTCCTTGAGGAACAGGGGCTTGCGCACCGCATCCGCCGCCTGAACGCCTTCACCGCCTGTATGCATCCGGGGAAAGTTCACGCGCCGGCCTTTCTGATTTGCCGCGCCTGCCATGCGGTGGCCGAGGCTTCGGGCCGGGCGGTAGGCGAGGCCTTGGCCGAGGCGGCTTTGGCCGTGGGCTTCACGGTTGAGCGGGCGACGGTGGAGGCGATGGGCCTGTGCCCGGGTTGCGCGCTTGCCGGGCCAGAGGCGAATGGCGACCGGATTGCGCCGGCCCGGATTGCACCTGTGCGGGGGGTGGCCTGATGCTGCTATCGGCGGAAGGGTTGACGGTCCGGCTGGGCGGGGCTGAGGTGCTGAGCGGCGTCTCGATGGCGGTGGAGCCGGGTGAGATTGTCACCATTCTGGGCCCGAACGGGTCAGGCAAAAGCACCTTGCTGCGGGCTTTGCTGGGGATGATCATGCCGGATGCGGGCCGGGTCACGCGCGCGCCGGGGCTGCGGGTTGGCTATGTGCCGCAGAAGCTGGCGATTGATCCAAGCCTGCCTTTGTCGGTGCGCCGCTTTCTGTCGCTGCCGCATCGGGTCGGCGATGCCGAAGCCGAGGCGGCCTTGTACCGGGTGGGGATGGAGCGGACTGGCCTGAAGCCGCTTGCAGGCCTGTCGGGCGGGCAATTGCAGCGGGTGATGCTGGCGCGGGCTTTGCTTGGCAAGCCGGGGCTGTTGGTGTTGGACGAGCCGACGCAAGGCCTGGATCAGCCCGGCGAGGCCGCGTTCTACCGGCTTATTGCCGAGGTTCGGCAGGATACCGGGGCGGCGGTGCTGATGGTCAGCCATGATCTGCATGTGGTGATGGCGGCGTCGGATCGGGTGATTTGTCTGAACCACCATATCTGCTGCGAGGGTACGCCCCGGGTTGTGTCGGCCGCGCCGGAGTATCGGGTTTTGTTTGGCTTGGGCACTCAAGGGGCGCTGGCGCTTTATCAGCATCGGCATGACCACAGCCATGATGACGTGCATGAGCATCATCTCGACCACCACCATGACCATAAGGGCCACAGCCATGCCGGATGATTTCCTGATCCGGGCGGGGCTGGCGGGGGTTGGCGTATCGCTGGCAACCGGGCCTTTGGGGTCATTCGTCTTGTGGCGCAGGATGGCTTATTTCGGCGATGCAACGGCACATGCGGCGATTTTGGGGGTGGCTTTGGCCCTGGCGACCGATTTGCCGGTGCCTTTGGGGACCTTGGCCGTGGCTGTCATCATGGCGGTGACGGTGGCTGCATTGGCGGCGCGCGGCTGGGCGGTGGATACGACCCTGGGGGTGTTGAGCCATGGTGCCCTGGCCCTTGGTCTGGTGGCGATCAGCTTTGTGCATGGGGTGCATACCAGTCTGGAGGCTTATCTGTTCGGCGATATCCTTGCCGTCTCGAAAGGGGATCTGGCTTACATCTGGGGCGGGGCGGTGGCCGTTCTGGGCTTGGTGTTCTGGCGCTGGCAGCGGCTTTTGACCGCGACCGTGAACGCCGATCTGGCGCAGGCTGACGGCATCAACCCAGACCGGGAACGGCTGATCCTGACGCTGGCTTTGGCGGTGGTGGTGGCGGTGGCGCTGAAGGTGGTGGGGGCTTTGCTGATTGCGGCCATGCTGGTGATACCGGCGGCAGCGGCGCGGGCCTTGTCTCGGGGGCCAGAGCAGATGGCGGCCATGGCCTCTGGGATCGGGGCGCTGGCGTGTCTGGTTGGGCTGGGGCTGTCGTTGTGGAAGGACACTCCGGCGGGGCCTTCGATTGTGACGGCGGCGGCGGGGTTGTTTGCCTTGGCGGCTTTGTTTTCCAGGATGCGGCGGCAGTAAGCAAATCAAGGAAAAGTGTGAACCGGTTTTCCTGACCGGTTTGCATCAATCAAGGGAGGGTGCAATGCAGCGGTTCGGAATGGTGATTGGCGTCAACGAGGAAAAGAAGGCGGAGTATGTCCGGCTGCACGCCGCAGTTTGGCCGGATGTGTTGCGGATGATCACGGCGTGCCACATCCGCAACTATTCGATCTATCTGAAAGAGCCAGAGAATCTGTTGTTCTCGTACTACGAATACCACGGAACCGACCATGCCGCCGACATGGCAAGGATGGCGGCGGACCCGACCACACAAGACTGGTGGGCGGTGTGCATGCCCTGTCAGGCGCCCTTGGCAACCCGTGCAGCGGGCGAGTGGTGGGCCGGGATGCCCGAGATTTTCCATCTCGTCTAAGGCCCGCTGCCGCATTTCGCGCATCATGTCGTTTTCGGCCAACAAGTGTCGGGCCGCCTTGCCCGTGGAGGGGCTGTTGCGGCACATAAGGGGCAAAACCTTACGCGGAGTCGGTCCATGAAAACGCACGTCAAAGCACTCGTCGTCGGTGGCGGTGCCGTTGGCAACGGCATTGCCTATCACCTTGCCAAAGCCGGTTGGGATACGCTGCTGGTAGAGCGTGACGAGTTGACGTCAGGTTCTACCTGGCACGCGGCGGGACTGCTGCCATTGTTCAACATGGGCTATGCGACGACCCATATCCACAAATACTCGGTCGATTTCTACAAGTCGCTGGAGGCTGAGACGGGGCTGAACGCTGGCTTTGCCGTGGTGGGCAACCTGCGGATGGCGCAGGGCCAAGCGCGGATGGATGAGTATATGCTGTACTCCTCCGTCGCCGAGACGGCGGGGGTTTACCACGAATTCCTGACGCCCGAGGACATCAAGGACCGCTGGTCGCTGGTGCGGACGGATGATCTGGTGGGGGCGCTGTATCACCCGCAGGACGGCTATATCAACCCGGCCGATGTGACGCAGGCGATGGCAAAGGGGGCGCGTCAGCACGGTGCCACGATTGAGCGCAAGGTGCAGGTTGATGGCTATCGCTGGGCCGGGTCGGAGTGGATCGTGTCCTGCACGCGGATGGTGGACAAGGGCGGCAACCTTGTCGCTTCGGACGAGACGTTTGAAATTCATGCCGAGCATGTGGTGACCGCCACCGGCAACCATGCGCAGCGCACGGCGCGGCTGTTGGGCATCAAGATCCCGGCCATTCCGGTTGAACACCAGTTCATCGTGACAGAGCCTGATCCGATGCTGGTTGAGTACCGCAAGAATAACCCTGAGCATCCCGTGCTGCGCGATGCGGATGCCAAGTGGTATGTCCGCGAGGAACGCGGTGGCTGGATTTTGGGGCCTTACGAAAAGGGCGCTCCGGCGCGGTTCGAATATGCGGTGCCTGACAGCTTCCGGGCCGATCTGTTCCCGCTGAACCTGGAGCGGATTGAAGCGGAATACATGTCGATGCTGCACCGTTTGCCGTCATCGGAAACCGTCGGGCTGAAAGCGGATTTCAACGGCCCGATCTGCTATACACCGGATGGCAACCCGCTGGTTGGCCCGGTGCCGGGCTTGCGCAACATGTGGATTGCGGAAGGGTTCAGCTTCGGGATCACGGCGGCGGGTGGCACGGGCTATTACCTTGCGCAGATGATGGTGAATGGCGAGGCCGAGATTGACATGGCCAGCCTTGACCCGCGCCGCTACGGGTCTTGGATCACCACCGAATATGCGGCGCGCAAGAACGAAGAGTGCTACGACCACGTCTTCGTCCTGCACCACCCCGATGAAGAGCGTGAGGCCTGCCGCCCGCTGCGCACCGCCCCGGTTTATGACCGTCAGAAAGCTTTGGGCGCACAGTTCGGGCAAGTGAATGGGTGGGAGCGGCCAATCTACTATGGGCCAAAGGATGCTCCGGCAGATTTCGACCATAACTCCCGAAGTTTCCGGCGGGGGGCTTGGTGGCCCTACGCGGTGGAGGAGGCGAAGGCGATCCGTGAGACGGCGGGGCTGATTGATGCCACGGCGTTCACCAAGCACATCGTGCGCGGGCCGGGGGCTACGGCGTTTCTGGATTGGTTCACCTGCAACACGCTGCCGAAGGTGGGGCGGATCAACCTGACCTATGCCTTGACGCCACAGGGCACGACGCGGACGGAATATACCATCGTGCGCAATGGCGAGAATGATTATTACCTTGTGTCCGCAGGGGCTTGGACGGCTTATGACGCCGACTATCTGCGCAAGTGCGCCGAGGATATGGCGCCGAAGTTCGGGCATATCGACATCCATGATGTGACGACGCAGTGGGGTGTCTTTGCGTTGGCCGGGCCGAACTCTCGCAAGATATTGGCAGAGTTGATCAAGGATGCCGATCCGGCAACCGCCTTGTCGAACAAGCGCTTCCCGTGGCTGTCGGCGCGCAAGATTGAACTGGGGATGTGCCCGGTCAACGCGATCCGCGTGGCTTATACCGGGGAACTCGGCTGGGAACTGCACCACCCGATTGAAATGCAGCGCTATCTTTGGGAGCAGTTGCTGAAGGCGGGTGAGACGCATGGGATGAAGCTGGTTGGGGCCAGGGCGCAAAACTGGCTGCGGCAGGAAAAGTCGTATCGGGCGTTTGGCAATGAGTTGGGGCGCGATGCGAGCCCGCTTGAGGCTGCGCTGGACCGGTTCGTGGACCTCAAGAAGGACTTCCAGGGCAAAGAGGCGATGCTGGCGATCGGGGTGCGGTCCAAGTGCTGCACGCTGTTGATTGACGGGCCTGCGGATACTGATCCATGGGGCAAGGAGGCGCTGTTGCTGGACGGAGTGAAGATTGGTCGTCTGACCTCGGGCGGGTATTCGGTGGCGTTTGGCAAGCAGATCGGCATGGGCTATGTGCGTCCGGATCTGGCGGAAGTTGGCACCCGGCTGAAGGTGCGGATGAACCGCGAGCTTTGGGATGCAGTGGTGGTTGAAGATAGCCCGTTTGACCCTTCCAATGCGCGCATCCGGATAGACGGCTGAGCGCTTGGCTGGCAGCCGGGGAGGTTTCACACCTCCCCGGACCCCTCCGTGGGATATTTATGAACAAATGAAATAGTCGGCCGTGGCAGCGGCGAGGCTGATTTGAAATTGGGGGCGGCCGGGGGGTGACGGCCGCCCCCTGTCTTCAGGCGGCTTGGCGGGTGCCCTTTCGGGTATCGGTGATCACCAGCGCGCAGGCGGTGCAAGCCTCGGGACCGGCCTGGTCGTACCAGCGGCAGGTGGCGCGGATGGGGCAGGGTTGCAGGGCGTATTGGGGTGCAAGGCTTTGGTCTGCCAAGGCTTCCATCACGCGTTCGATCACGCCGCAGCTGCGGCCTGTGCACTGGCTGCACCGCTTGGTTTCACAAGGGCTGGTAAAGCGCATACGGGCTTCGGGTGCGTCTTTGGCCCTTGCGGCCTGAAGAAATTCGGCATCGACCTTCATCAAAAGCCGCAGGTTGGCGATGCGTCCGTCCGGCCCCAGCACGCCCAGCAGTCCGGCACCCGGTTCTGCGGGGGCTGAGGGGCAGGCGTATTGGGCAGGCCGGGCGGCTTGGGGCAGGCCGCCCGGTTCCATCACATGCGGCCTGCGGTTTGCAGAATGCCGCGGCCAAGGGCCTTTTCCCCCTCCAGCAGCGCCTCGAAATCCTGCCGCAGGATGAAGCCCCACCAGTCGCGCGGGAAGCGGATGACATGGGGCTTTTCGCTGTGCAGGTTGGCGATGTGGGACAGTGCCACCTTCTGCATATCGGCGCTGATGGCGGCTTGGGCTTTCTTGGACAGGGCAATATCGCCCAGATCGACGACAAAACGAGTCACGACACGCTCCGTTGAAAAACGCCTGCGCAGCAATCGGTCTGCGCAGGTTCACGGTAGGCCGGGCGCGCCTTAAAGGCGAATGAAACAGCTGTTGAACGGCGTCAAATGCCGGGATCAGGGCAGCCAACCGGCATAGGCTGAGGCAGAGCCTGCGAAGATGTTGAGGTCGGTCGCCGTGCCGATGCCGGGCACATGACCGGTACCGGAATACTGCCAGAACAGCCAATGCTGCCCCGGGAAGCTGTTGGACGGATGCGCCGCGACGGAGCGCAGCCAGAAATCGGTGCCGGTCAGCCGCCAAAGCTCATTTTCCTGGTAGAAATCCAGCGTGGTGTACAGGATGGGCCGCTTGCCATAGGCGTGCTGCACGGCATCAAGGAAGATGCGCGCCTCAGCCCGGATCGTGGCGCTGGGGTGCTTGTTGCGGCAGGTGGGAGAGCGGGGCGTCCACTCCATTTCCAGCACGGGGGCAGGGTGGAGGCGCTGCGCGGGACGTGGGCTATGTGCCAGCGCGCCTGTTGGGCGGCGGGGCGGCAGTGATAGAAGAAGTGATAGGCGCGGCAGCGGCACACCCGCTGCCGCTGCCGCGCGCCAGTTTTGCAGGAAGGCCGGGTCGAGATGATCGGCACCCTCGGTGGCTTTCAGGAAGGCGAAGTTCACACCGTTGGCGTGGGCGCGGGGCCAGTCAACTTCGCTCTGCCAGACCGAGATATCAATGCCATGTACTTCATGGGTCGAGGGCGGATTGCCGTTCCAGTCGACCGGATGCCCGTCGCTGAAGTTGGGGGCGGTGACGTGGAGGCTGGCGTCACGCACTGCCGGACGGTCCGCCACGCGGGGGCCGCAAGCGGAAAGCACACTGGCCAGAAGCGGCGCAAGGGCGAGTGCTGAGCGGAACATGGGCCTACGGTGCCCTGTTGCACCCACTTTGTCACCGCACGGCGGCGGCAAATTTCTGATCCTTTTCGGAACTTCGCCACGGGAGGCGCCCAAACAAGACCGCTCACGAAATTATTGATCAATCACGCCAGATCCTTCTATTGCGCCGATGACATGACACCGGTGTCATACGGGAATGTCGGGCGCAGCGGCGCTGAGGGGGGGCGATGGCCACGATTTGCGGTCTCGCCCGCAGTGTGGGCGTCTCGGCCAAAACGGTCAGCCGGGTGCTGAGCGGTGATGCGCCAGTGGGCAAAGCCACCCGTGAGGTGGTTGAGGCGGCGTGGTGGAAAAGGCCGCTTCGCTGGTTGATGCCTTTCAGCGCCACCGGGTTGCAGGCCTGATCCATGTGGCTGAATACCACCAGAAGACAGCCCTTCCTGCCATTTCCGATGGCACGCCGGCTGTCTTGGCCAACTGCTTTGACGACCGGGGCACGTCCGCCATTCTGCCCGATGACCGCCGGAGCCAGAATGATCTGGTCGAGCGCCTGATCACTGCCTGGCACCGCCTCATCGGCTATCTGACCCTGCGCCCCGAGATTGCCGCAGACCCCCTGCGCCGCGATGGCTACCGGCTGGCACTGGCCGAAGCGGGGATCGTCCATGACCCGGCTTTGATGGAAAATTGCGATCTTGAGGGGCCCGAAGGGACGACTCAGCTTTTGTGGGGGGCGATTGACCGCATGTTGCGGCTGGCCAACCCAACGACAGTTTTTTACTGCGGCAATGACAAGATGGCGCTTAAGATCTACGGCGTTTTGCAACACATGGGCCGCAAAGTGCCGGTCGAGGTTTCGGTGGCGGGCGATGACAGTTACCGCGTCATTGCCGACACGTTGTATCCGCCGCTGACCACGGTGGACCTTCCCTGGACGGCCATGGGCGTGCGTGCAGCGCAGCGTCTGTTGGCGATGATTTCCGGCGAGGTCCGGGAAGACAAAGTCCCCACGCTGGTTGTGGGGCCGGTCTACTGGCGGGATCCAGTTCACAGAACTGCGGCCGGCGAACGTATCCAAATTGAAATCCGTCAAGGAGGAGTGGCAGATGAAACACCTGAATTGGTCCGTGGCGATCATTGGACTGATCGGCTGGGGCAGCATCGCCCAAGCCACTGAAACCCTGACCATGTGGTATCATGGTGTGGGCAACGAGGTTGAAAGCAAGGTGATCAACCAGATCATCACTGACTTTGACGCCAGCCAGTCCGACTTTGCCGTGACGCTGCAAAGCTTCCGCAGCCGACCTACCATGACAGCGTCACAGCGGGCGCGCTGGCGGGCAACCTGCCCGACATTCTGGACGTTGACGGGCCGACCATGCCGAACTGAACGCGGTCGGGCTTCATGCAGCCCTTGCAAATCGACGAGACCAAGATTGCCAACTTCCTGCCCGGCACCAAGGGCAAGTACAACGGCAAGCTTTATTCCATCGGCCTGTGGGACGCCGCCATCTCGCTGGTGTCGCGCAAGTCGACGCTTGAGGCTTTGCAACTGCGCACCCCCACGCTGGACCAGCCCTGGACCGGGGATGAGTTTGAAGCGGCGCTGAAGGCTGCCAAGGACTCGGGCAAGTTCAAGTTCGCGCTTGACCTTGGCACCGCCTGGAAAGGCGAATGGTATCCTTACGCCTTCTCGCCCTTCCTGCAATCCTTCGGTGGCGATTTCATTGACAATAGTTCCTATTCCACCGCCGAAGGCGCTTTGAACGGCGACGCGGCGCAGGCTTGGGGCATGGGATGGCTGCATCTTGACCCGTTCAAGGACGATGCCGGTCAGGTGATGCTGGACGCGGCCGGTCAGCCCAAGCTGCCGGAACTGCTCACCCGCCACAACTAGGACTACCCCAGCATTGATGGGATGCGAGAGCCGTTCTCTTTCGCCTCCGGCGCGGGCCGGACCTATGTGCTGGCCCGTGATGTGGTCTTCATGAAGGCCATCTGCAACACCTTCATCTTCGTGATTGCAGCGGCCCCTTTGCAAGGCGGTCTGGCCTTGGGTCTGGCGCTGCTGATCAACCAAAGGCTGCGCAGAATAAACGGGCTTCCGCACGATCTATTTCATGCCGGTGGTGGTTTCCATCGTCGTCGTCTCGCTTCTGTGGCGGTTCATCTGTGACGGTTAATCTGTGACGGGCAATCGGGCCTGTTGAGCAACATGCTCTGTGCGATCAGCTTCCGGGCAATCCCGCACATCGACTGGCGGGGCAATGCCGCCACCTCACTCGGCGCAATCATCGCGATGTCGGCCTGGCAGGCGGTGGGGTTCCATTTGGTGATCTGGCTGTCTGGCCTGCAAACCATCTCTCCCACACTGTACAAGGCGGCGGCCGTCGAGGGGTCGTCAAACTGGCAGACCTTGCGCTACGTCACCCGGCTGGGCCTGCGGAATACCGCCCTTCTGGTGCTGGTGGTGATCACCATGCAGGCGTTCGGGCTGTTCGCGCAGATTGACGGGATGACCAAGGGCGGGCCGTTGGATTCAACCCAAACCATCGTCTTTCAGGCCATCCAGCGCGGCTACGGCAAGCAAGACATTTCCGAAGGCTCCGCCATCTCGGTGATCCTGTTCGTGATCGTGCGGTCGGTGTCCCTCATCCAACGCTGGCTCACGCGGGAGAAAGTGTGATGGCAACGATAACCTCTGACAACCACGGGCTTCGGCTGATGGTGCGCTATGCGGTGCTGGGGCTGATCGCCATCATTTTCGTCGTCCCGCGGGTCTTCATGCTGATCTCATCGCTGAAACCCGATGCCCAACTCTTCGCCGATACCTCCAGCCTGAAGGTCTTCCTGCCAGTGAGGGATATTTCCTTCGACAACTGCACCGTCGCCTTCAAACGCGCGCCGGTCGGGTTGTTCATCCTGAACCCGGTCAGCGTGACCGGGGTGACGGTGGTGCTGTGGCTGATGGTCTGCCCCTCGGCAGCCTTCGTCTTTGTCTTCGTGACATGGAAGGGGCGTGACCTTATCCTGTCGATCATCCTTGCCACCCTGATCGTCCCGTTCGCGACCATCGCGATCCTCATCCTCCTCATCGCCTCCAAACTGCCATGGATCGGGCTGCACGGCCTGACCTGGGGCTGGCTCAACAGCTATCATGTCTTGATCGTGCCCTTCATCGCCTCGATCGCCCCACCGGGGTCAAGGGCTAAGCCTTTCTCCCTTCACTCTGGCCCCTTTCATACTTGCACAAATATCCCGGAGGTCCGGGGGCTGGCCCCCGGCTACCGGCGAAGGAAACCACACCATGGTCATCGCACTCGACGGAAAATGGATATGGGACAGTTGGTAGGCCAGGGATGGCGACACGTACCACGGCTTCTTCCTGCAAGCTTTCACCAGCCTGATCGACCCCGACCTGCGCCACCTGAACGAGACGCAAGGCCACGCCGCTTCGAAGGATGTTATACCAACGGCCCGGTGATCTGACTCTGGGGATTCCCAAGCGTCGAGAACTCTGATTCTATGTGCTTCCAACATGGGAGGCTACGATGTCTGGGA
>JAYSQA010000272.1:0-14266 GCA_043721775.1 Rhodobacterales bacterium | reverse complement strand
TCCCAGACATCGTAGCCTCCCATGTTGGAAGCACATAGAATCAGAGTTCTCGACGCTTGGGAATCCCCAGAGTCAGATCACCGGGCCGTTGGTATCAGGCGCTCTGCGGACCCGGCTGGGAAGGTTTCACACCCTCCCGGACCCGCCTGTGGGGTATTTGCGTCGGAATTAAGGGTCAGAGGCGTCTGGTGACCCTGGGAATGGCGCTGCGGCTGTAACCGAAGTCGGCGGGCGGGCGTTTGACCAGCAGCGACAGCAGGAAGCCTGTGGCAAAGCCGCCGATGTGTTCCCAATAGGCGACGCCGTCGGTGAGGGTTGGGTCTGACAGGCCGGACCAGGTTTGCAGGCCGATCCAGAAGCCGAGGACGACCCAAGCCGGGATCGGGATGGTTTTCCAGAAGATCAGGAAGAAAAAGAACACGTCGATGCGGGCTTTGGGATAGAATCTGAGGTAAGCGCCCATCAGGCCCGCGATTGCACCGGACGCGCCAAGCACGGTGGTGCGGGCGTAGGGGTTGTGCAGGTATTGCGCACAGGCCGCTGCCACGCCGCAGATCAGGAAGAAGGCGAGGTAGCGCAGGCGGCCGAGGAGCGCTTCGACGTTGTCGCCGAAAATCCACAGAAACAGCATGTTGCCGACCAGGTGCAGCCATCCTGCGTGCAGGAACATCGCGGTGATCAGGGTCTGCGGCCGTTCGCCGAAGTGCAGACGAAGGGGAATGAAGCTGTAGTTGAAGACGAACAGGTCATGCGCAGCACCTGTCAGGATCAGGTGGGTGTAGACGAAGACTGCGATGTTCACGGCGATCAACGCCTGCGTCATGCGGGGCTGGATGCCGGAAGGGTTGTGGTCTCGGATCGGGATCATGCGGCCAAAGTGGGGCTTTGGGGGATTGCGTCAAGGGGTTTGGCGCTGCTTTCAGGCGGTAGGGCTTTGGGCCGGTCCGACGGATGGTTGACGCCGTCGGCCCACGGGATGCAGCCGAGGTCGCGGGGGTTGATGCCGTCAAGGATGGCGACGTTCACGCCGTATTCATTGGGGTTCGAACGGCGCTGATGGTGGGTGTAAATGCCGCAGCTTTTGCAGAACCAGTGTTTGGCGGTCCGGGTGCCGAATTGGTAGAGGGTCAGGTTATTCTCTCCCTTCAGGATGCGGACGCCGGACAGCGGAGCAGGGACGACAATCGCCCCCCCTGCGGCGACAGAACGAACAGTCGCAGCGCCGGGCGCTTGTAAAGCCAGAGGCCAGGGTGATGTCCCGTTCCACTGCGCCGCAATGACAGGTTCCGCGCATTTCGCCCTCCGTTTTGGATATCGAAGGGGGAATGCGCGGTGGTGTCAAGCCGGGTCAGGCTTCGGCCTCGGCCAAGAGTTGGGCGTTGCCACCGGAGGCAGTGGTGTCGATGCAGATGTGACGCTCCAGAATGGCGTGGGCGGTGTCGGGGGTATCGGTGATCAGGGGCAGGATGGGGCCCGGGCGCAGGGCCAGGGCTTGGGCATAAATGCGGGCGGTGGCCGCATCACCCCACCAGAGGGCACCGGAAAAGCCTTGCAGGCGGGTGAGGGCTGCCGGATCGAGGCCTGCGGCGAGGGTGGCCTGGCCACCCAAGGTGCGGATGATTTGGGCTTGCGCTGCGGCGGTGGCAAGGCCCGGACCGAGGCAAAGCACGGGCGGGCGTGACAGGCTGGTCAGGCGGTTGGATTCACCCGTTGGGCCAGGGAGGGCTTGGGTCAGGCCCTGGTTTGGGCTTTGGGGTTGGGCGAGCGCGCCGGCGACGGTGGATTCCGGCGTGGCGGTGGTGTCGGGCTGGGCTTGCGGTGCTGCGGTTTGGGTGAAGCGGGAGAGGTAGTGCGGACCACCTGCCTTGGGGCCAGTGCCGGACAGGCCCTCGCCGCCGAAGGGTTGGCTGCCCACCACAGCGCCAATCTGGTTGCGGTTGACGTAGATGTTACCCGCCTTGACGGTAGAGACGACCGATTGCACGCGGTCGTCGATGCGCGAATGCAGGCCAAAGGTCAGGCCATAGCCGGTGGCGTTGATGGCTTGGACGACCTTTTCCACCTCACCGGCTTTGAAGGTGGCTATGTGCAGGACGGGGCCGAAGATTTCCTTTGGCATATCCGCGATACCCTTCACGCGCAGGATGGTGGGGGGGATGAAGGTGCCTGCGGTAGGCGCGGTGAGTTCTTTGATCACGCGGCCTTCAGCGCGGGCAAGGGCTACATAGGCGGCGATTTGCGATTGGGCTTGTGCGTCGATGACCGGGCCTATGTCGGAAGACACGGCCCAGGGATTGGCAAGGATCAGGGTGTCCATCGCACCTTTCAGCATGTGCAGAACCGGTTCGGCGATATCCTCTTGCAGATAAAGACAGCGCAGCGCCGAGCAGCGTTGGCCTGCCGATTGGAAGGATGACGCGATGATATCGCGGACGGCTTGTTCTGGAAGCGCGGTTGAGTCGACGATCATGGCGTTCAGGCCGCCGGTTTCGGCGATGAGCGGGGCTGCGGGGTCAAGGTGGTCTGCCATCGAACGGCGGATCTTCAGGGCGGTTTCGGTGGAGCCGGTGAAGGCTATGCCGTTGATGCGATTGTCGCGGGTGAGGGCCGCGCCGATTTGGCCATCGCCCGGGAGGAGTTGCAGGGCAGCTTGGGGCACTCCGGCTTTCAGAAGCAGGTCGATGGCGATCGTGGCTATGAGGGGGGTTTGCTCGGCCGGTTTGGCTATGACGGCGCAGCCTGTGGCCAGGGCGGCGGCGATTTGGCCGGTGAAGATGGCAAGGGGGAAGTTCCAGGGGGAGATGCAGGCGAAGGTGCCACGGGCTTTGGTCGTCGGGGAAGGGGTCAGGGGGATTTGGGTGGCGTAGTAGCGCAGGAAATCGACAGCCTCGCGCAGTTCAGAGACGGCGTCGGCGAGGGTTTTGCCAGCCTCACGCGTCAGGAGGGCGAAGATTTGGCCGAAGTTGGCTTCGTACAGGTCGGCGGCGCGGTTCAGGATCTGGGCGCGGATTTGGGGGGGGGCGGTCCAAGGCTCGGCCAAGCGGAGGGCGGTTTCGATGTCGGGTTGGCCTGCGGTTACGACATGGCCGGTCAGTGTACCGTCAGCGGGGTTGGCGATGCCGATGCGAAGGGCGCCTGCGACGCGACCGGCAAGGCGGGGGGCGGCTTCGAAGATGGTTTTCTGGTGGGGCGCGCGTGCGGCTTCGATGGTTTCAAGGTCGGTCGCAGATGTGAGATCGTAGCCTTTGGAATTGACGCGGGGCAGGAACAGGTCAGTGCCGGGGGGGATGGCGTGGCTGGTGGGGGGCAGGGCTTGCAGTTGGGTCAGGGGGCAGGCGGCGACCTGTTCAGGGGTCAGGTCGGCGTTGACGATCTGGTGGACGAAAGAGGAGTTGGCACCGTTTTCCAACAGGCGGCGGACGAGATAGGCGAGAAGGTCGCGGTGGGCACCCACGGGAGCGTAGATGCGGCAGCTTGAGTGCTGTTGGGTCAGGGTAATATCGTGCAGACGCTCGCCCATGCCGTGCAGGCGTTGGAATTCGTAAGCTGCGCTGGGGATGTTGGAGGCTTCAGCCATGTGCAGGATTGCCGCCACAGTGTGGGCGTTGTGGGTGGCGAACTGGGGGTAAATGCGGTCGGTAAGAGACAGGAGTTTGCGGGCGCAGGCAAGATAGCTGGCATCGGTGCCTTGCTTGCGGGTGTAGACGGGGAAAGAGGTCAGACCGAGGGTCTGGGCGCGTTTGATCTCGCTATCCCAGTAGGCGCCTTTTACCAGGCGGATCATGATCTTGCGGTCGAGTTTCGTGGCGTGATCGTGCAGCCAGTCGATAACGGCAGCGGCGCGGCGGCCATAGGCTTGGACGACAACTCCGAAGCCGTCCCAACCTTTGAGGGAGGGGTCAGACAGGGTGGCTTCAATGACTTCGAGGGAGAGAGAGAGGCGGTCGGCCTCTTCGGCGTCGATGTTCAGGCCAAGCCCTGCGGCGCGGGCGAGGCCTGCGAGGGCGCGGACGCGGGGGACCAGTTCGGTGAGAACTTTGTCGCGGTTGGCAACCTCATACCGGGGGTGCAGGGCGGAGAGTTTGACGGAAATGCCGGGATTGTTGCGGATGTCGCCCGTGGTGGCTGCGCGGGCGATGGCAGTAATCGCGGCTGAATAGGACAGGTGGTAACGGCGGGCGTCAGCCTCGGTGCGGGCGGCTTCGCCCAGCATGTCGTAGCTGTAGGTGTAGCCTTTGGATTCCAGTTCGCGCGCGCGGGCCATGGCCTGGTCGATGGTTTCGCCAAGCACGAAAGCGCGGCCCATTTCCTTCATGGCACGGGTGACAGCGGTGCGGATGACGGGCTCCCCCAGCCTGCGCAGGGCGGCGCGCAGGTGGCCTGCAACGCCAGGCTCGCGGTCGTCCAGCACTTTGCCGGTCAGCATCAGGGCCCAGGTGGAGGCGTTCACCAAGCTGGAGGAAGAGCGGCCAAGGTGGCGGCCCCAGTCGGCGGGGGCGATCTTGTCTTCGATGAGCGCGTCCATCGTGGGGGCGTCTGGAACCCGCAGCAGGGCTTCGGCGAGGCACATCAGGGCGACACCTTCGTCGGTGGACAGGCCGTATTCGGCAAGGAAAACCTCCATCAGGCCCGGTTTGGCGGAGCCTCGGATGATAGCCACCAGGGCGGCGGCGCGGGTGGTGATGGCGGCGCGGGCTTGGGTATCCAACGCGACAAGGGCAAGGTTTTGGGCGACGAGGGTGGCCTCATCCGCCAATGTGCCCTGTTCGACGATGTCCCATGCGGATTGAGTGCTGGCTGTCATTTTGCTTCCCCTTGTGTTGGCAGCAGTTTAGCAGGGGTTGGGCGGGGAATTGTCCTGAAGATTGGGCTTTTGCAGGCAGATCGACTGAACTTGGGGGCTAGACCATGCCGAATGACCTGTTGGACAGCTATGATGAAGCCATTCTGGAAGTGCTGGAGTCCCAAGGCCGGATCAGCGCCACGGAATTGGCGGCTCGGATCGGGTTGTCAAAGTCGCCCACACAGGCGCGGATGAAGCGGCTTGAGGCTATGGGGGTCATAAGGGGCTATGGTGCAAGGCTGGACCGGGTGAAGATCGGGCAGGCGCATGTGGCTTTTGTCGAAGTGCGGCTGTCGGACACGCGGGAGGCGGCGTTGCAGGCCTTCAACAAGGCGGTGTTGCAAGTGGGCGAGATTGAAGAATGCCACATGATTGCCAGCCGGTTTGACTATTTGCTGAAGGTCAGGACAGCGGATATTCAGGCGTATCGGCGCGTGCTGGCAGAGCATATTTCGGCCCTGCCGCATGTGGCGGGGACATCGACCTATGTGGCGATGGAGGCGGTGAAGGAGGGGGGCTGAGGCACCTTGGGACTGCGGCAACCCGCTTTCCCCAAGGGGCGCACATCCCCCGTCCGATCATTCCTTGGGCTTGTTGACGTTCAGCCCGCCCTTGGTGGAAGCGACGGCGATGGTCTGGCCGGGCTTCACCGCCTCTTTCTTCGGTTTCTTGACTTCCTTGCGCTTGCCGAGACCTTTTGCCATGTCATTCCCCTGATTTTGCCCAGATTCCGCACCGACTCAGCCGGTGATCTGCACGGAGTGTAGGCGCGGAATGGCGCGGAGGGAATCCACGATTTTTCTGCGCGGATCAGGCGGGGGAGGCCAAGATTTTTCGGCGAAGAATCTTGGGGGGCAGCTAGGGGCGGCTTGACGTGAGTTCGGGGTGAAAGATCAGGGACGCAGCGCCGATAAGGCTGGAATTGGTGCCAAGTTGGGCCTGATGCAGTGCGACACCTTCGAAGCCGGGTTTGACATGGGCATCAAGTGTCGCTTGCAGGATGGGCCGCAACTGATCGTAAGCCTGCGCCATGCCGCCGCCAAGGATGATGGCCTGCGGCGACAGGATGTGGATCAGACTGGCGAAGCCAAGCCCAAGAAGTTCAGCCTCGTCCTGCACCAGACTTTGGGCGAGGGGGTCGCCTTGGGTTGCGGCCTCGTACACCGCGCGGGCGTCGAGGGGGCGGTCGTGCAGGGTGGAACCCGGCATTTCGGCGGCAAGGGTCATGGCATGGGCGGCGAGGGCGGGGCCAGCGCCCCAATCCTCGAAACAGGGCAGTTTGGCACCGAGGTGGCGGGGCCAGTCGCGGTGGAACAGCATGTGGCCCAAGTGGCCCGCCATGCCGCGGCGGCCGCGCAACGGGCGGCCATCCGCAATGATGCCGCCGCCGATCCCGGTCGAGATCGTGACGTAGATGAAATCGCGATAGGCCCGTCCTGCCCCGTGGCAAAGTTCGGCCAAGGCACCGGATATGCCATCATTTTCGACCTGCACAGGCAACTGCAGGCGGTCTGACAGGGCCTGGCGCAGGGGGAAGCCTTCAAAGCCGTGCAGGGTCTGGATGAAGAATGTCTCGCCGGTGATGGTGTCCAAAGGTCCTGGCGCGCACATTCCAACACCTTTGACCGTCGAGCCTTTGACCCCTGCACCTTGCAGGACCTGACCGCACAGGGCGGCGATCTGGTCCATCACCACGGCGGGGCCATCCGCAGCCCTTGTCAGCGTCACCTCATGCGCCACGATCTGGCCGGACCGGTCAACAAGACCCACCCGGATTTGCGTGCCACCAAGGTCGATCACAAGCGCGAGGTCCGTCATTTACAGCGCCGAAAGCCAGGCCATGCGGGCGGGCAGATCGGCGGCGTTGAACGCCAGCGATCCCAGAACCACGGTTTGCGCCCCTTCGGCCCGCATCCTGGGCACGGTGTGTTCGCGGATGCCACCGTCTGCCGCAAGGATCACAGCGGGGGCCGTGGCGTTCAGCAGGGCGCGGGCCTCGGCAAGACGCAGGTAAGTGGTCTCGTCAGGCTGCACGCCCTTGATGCCGATGGGGGTAGAGACAAGGGTAAGCAGTGAAACGCGGGGCAGCCAGCGGGCGGCCTCGGCCACCGGGGTTTCCAGTTGCAGGACAAGGCCTGCCTTCAGGCCAAGGGCCGCAATGCGGGCGAAGGCCTGTTCCAGAATGATGGCGTCGGTTTCGGCGTGGATCGAGATAAGGTCGGCCCCCGCTTCCGCAAATTGATCAATCTGCGAGAGGAGGACAGCACCGGTCACCATCAGGTGCACGTGCATCGGCTTGACGGTGGCCTTGCGCAGGTTGGCGATCTGGTCGGGGAAGAATAGCAAGGCGGCGGTGAAATGGCCGTCTGACACGTCGATATGCAGCATGTCGACATGGGGTTCCACCCGGGCCAGATCAGCGCGCAGGGCACCCAAATCAGCGCTCCACACCGAAAATTCAGCGATCAGGCGGGTTTTCGGCAGGGTGTCCAGCCAGTTCGTGTCAGGTCTTGCCATGTCAGGTTCCCAAGGGTCGAGGGGCGCCCCATTCAAGGGCGCCCGGGTTTGTATCAGAGTTTCGCCACCACGAGGGCTTCCAGCTTCATGGCGTCGATGTTGAAGTTGCGGATGCCCTCGGCCAGCTTTTCGGTGGCCATGGCGTCTTCGTTATGCTCCCAGCGGAAATCGGCCTCGGAGGTGGGCGCGGCAGCGGCTCCGGCGGCTCCGGCGGTCAGCTTGCGGGGCAGATCGCCCATGTCTTCGGCCAGCTTGGCGATCAGGTCGGGCGAGATGGTCAGGCGGTCGCAACCGGCAAGCGCCTCGATCTGGCCGGGGTTGCGGAAAGACGCGCCCATGACGACGGTTTGAATGCCGTGGGTTTTGTAATGGTCATAGATGCGGCGGACTGACAGCACACCGGGGTCTTCTTCGGACGTGAAGGTCTTGCCGGTGGCTTTGGTGTGCCAGTCGGTGATCCGGCCTACGAAGGGCGAGATCAGAAAGACCCCGGCATCAGCGCAGGCCTTGGCTTGCGCCATCGAGAACAGCAGGGTCATGTTGCACTGGATGCCCTCACGCTCCAGTTCGCGGGCGGCCTGAATGCCCTCCCAGGTGGAGGCGAGTTTGATCAGGATGCGGTCGCGGCCGATGCCAAGTTTTGCATAGGCCTCGATCAGGGCGCGGGCTTTGGCGATGGAGGCGGCCTTGTCGAAGGACAGGCGGGCATCGACCTCGGTTGACACGCGGCCCGGCACGATGGCGGCCAGTTCGGCGCCAAGGCCCACGGTCAGCTCTTGCATGATGGTAGCGACCGGGTTGGCGTGGCCTTTCAGGCGGGCCACCGTTTCGGCGAATTTCTCGGCGCTGGCGGGGGCCTGCATGACTTTGAGCACGAGGGAAGGGTTGGTTGTGCAATCCTGCGGGGCAAAGCGGCGGACGGCTTCTAGGTCGCCAGTATCGGCCACTACGACGGTCATCTGGCGAAGCTGGTCAAGTTTGCTGGTCATGGTGCGGTCCTTTATCGGGGTTCGCGGGGATGGGCTGCCGCCTGTCTGACACGGGTTTGGGCGCGGGGAAAGGTCTGTGGCGGGAAACGGCACTGGAGGGAAACGACTTTGGCGGGAAAGGTCTCATGCGGTGTTGGCAAGCGTGCTTTCCTCCAGATCAGGCAAGGTGAACAGCCGTTCGCGCAGGCGGGCGGCGGCACCGATCGCGGCCCCTTCGGCACCGTAGCGGGCAAGGTGCAGGGTCGGGCGGGCCTGGCCTTCCAGCATAAGGGTGGCAAGGTGGGTTTCAACCTGGGTCGCGACCAGCGGGTAAAGTGCTGACAGCGGGCCACCCAGAACGATGCGGTCCGGGTCAAGCAAGTGCGCGGCGTTGGCAAGGCCCATGGCCAGCGCCTCAGACCAAAGGGCGAGTGCGCTTTGGGTTTGCGGGCTGCTTTGCGTGGCCAGCAGGGCGGCAACGCCCTGGGCTATTGCCCTGCCCTGCCCCATGACTTGCGGGAAGCCTGCGGCACCGGCCAGGGCCTCGAACTTGGCGGCGCGGCCTTGGACAGAGATGCGCATGTGGCCAAGTTCGCCGGCAAAACCATGCGCTCCGGCGATGACCTTGCCGCCCGCCACATGGGCAGAGCCTACGCCCTCGGCCAGAAGGACCATCAGAAGGTTAAGCGGCGTCTCGGCCCCAGCCAGTTCGGCAGAGGCGAAGGCGAAGGCGTCGTTGACGACCTCTATCGGTGTGTCAGGCAGTGCGGCGCTGAGGGCTGACTGCATCGGGTGATTGCGCCAGCCCAGGATCGGGGCGTTGACGATCTGGCCTTGGGTGCCAACAAGGCCGGGGATGGCAAGGCCAAGGCCGTGGATGTGGTCTGGGGCGAGGGTCCGGGCCAGTGACAGGATGCGGGCGGTCATGGCTTGCGGGTCGTGGTAGTCTGGGCCGGTGGGCAGGGTCTGGCGGTTGGTGACCTGCATGGCAAGGTTGATGACGACGCCGGTAAGGACACGGGTGTCAATCTCGATGCCGATGAAGTGCGCGCCATCCGGGTTAAGGCGCAGGGCGACACCGGGACGGCCTATTCCTGTTTTTTCAGCGGTGTTGGCGGCCGGTTCAGCCTCCAGCACCAGTCCGGCCCCGGTCAGTTCGGCGACCGCGTGGCCCACTGTGGCGCGGGTCTGACCCAAGGCGCGGGCCATGTCGGCGCGCGACAGGCTGGCACCGCCTTGCAGCAGGCGCAGGCAGCGCAGAGCGTTGATGTGGCGCAGCAGGCGGGTGGTGATCATGCAAGAAACGCGGCGAGGGCGGCGCGGAACTGGGCTATATGGGCAGCCTTGTCACGGCCTTTGGCAGTAAGGCTTTGCAAGGTGGCGTTGGGGATCAGACCTGCAAGACGTTCGCCATAGGCTGGGGGGTGGACGTAATCTTCGGCGGTGGTGAGGATCAGGGTTGGCAGGTGCAGGGCCCGGATCCGGGCGATGGTGATGCCCGGGCCGTCAAGCGGAATACGGGACAGAAGTGCCGTGGTCGTTTCGGGGTTTGGCCGGGTGAAGAAGGTCACAAGCGAGGCGGCATTGTCAGGGGAAGCAAGGCTTAGGTCGCGGTAGATTTGCCCGGACTGAAACAGCGCGCGACCGACTTGGCCGTGGTGTGCAAGCAGGCGGGCGACTTCGGTGTAGGCTGCCATGGTGGCGGGGGCCGGTTCATCGACCCAGGCCGGGCGGGCAAGGATCAGGGCGTTGGCACGGGCGGGGTGAAGGACTGCAAGGCGCAAGGCGATTGCGGCACCAAGGGAGATGCCCCCGACAGCCACGGTTTGCAGGTTGAGGTGGGTCAGCAGCGCCAAAGCGTCATCGGTGAATTGCGCGATGGAAAGGCGGGCGGGGTCGCCCAGTTGCGAACCCTCGTGGCCGCGACAGATCAGGGTGATGCGCTGAAGCGTTTCGGGAAACACCTCGGCAGGTTGGGCTGCGGTGGCACCCAACCCGTGTTGCCAAAGGACGGGGCGACCGTTGCCCTTCACCTCATAGGCAAGGGTGGTGCCGTCTGGGGTTTGGAACGTCGATTTCACGGCTGGCACAGGGCTTGCAGGACCTGTCCGGCGCGGTGGGCGCAGGCCGCATCGAAGCCGTGGCCGATCAGAGGGCCGGTGAAGCCTGCGCTTTTCAGGCCAAGAGCGAAGCCGGGCAGGTCAATCACGCCATCACCGGGGGGGACAACTTTGCCCGTGGCGTCATGGTCCTTGGCATGAGCGAGGAGCAGGTCTGCGCCCAGCAGGGTCAGCGCGTGTTCCAGAATGGCGGTCTGGCGCGGGGCATCCTCGGCCGGGATCAGGTTGGCTGCGTCCAGCACGATGCCAAGGTGCGGGGCTTGCATGTCATACAGGATGCGGCGGGCGGCTTCGGCGCTGTTGATAACGTTGGCCGGTTCTGGCTCGATGGCGAGTTTGAGGCCGAGGTGGGCTGCGTGATCAAGCGCCCAGGCAAGTTCGGCCGCAAGGTCGGCCCAGGCCTGCGGTGTGGTGTTGTCGGGGTGAGCGGCCCACATGTTGGAGGCATCGCGCGAACCGGTGCAAAGGGTGACGATATTGGTGCCAAGGTGCCGTGCGGCATGCAGCACGTTGAGGAATTTGGGGCGCATGGCTGCGCGGTAGGCCGGATCGGGGTGGGCCATGTTCCAGGTGCCGGACAGGGCGCTGATGGCAATACCGGCGCTGGCGGCTGAAGCCGCAGCGACGTCAAGCCCAGCAGGGACGGCGTCGGGCAGCGGCGGCAGACCAAGGTTGGACAGGTTGAATTGCACGGCCTTGAAGCCATCGGCCTTGACGGCCGCGAATGTCTCGGCGGCGGTGATGAGGGAATAGGTGCGCGAGAAGATGGCGGGGATCATACTGGACCTGTTGCGTCTGCCAGCTTCACCGGCCTGCCGGTTTCAGCCGATTGCATGATGGCGACCATGCCACGGACAGATTCCAGACCATCCTCGATGGTGGCGCCGGTTTGGGGCAGGCCTTTCAGGACGACGTCGGCGAAGCCTTCCAGCTGGCGGCGGTAAAAGTGGCCATCCGCCCCAAGGACACGGCGGGTAGAGGCGTCTGCTTCACGGAAGATATCAACTTCCGCGGCGCGGTAGTACCACGGGTTCAGGATGTTGGCGGCGATACTGCCGTTCTGACCGTAGATCTGGAAGCCTTCATGCCAGTCCATCCGCACCGACAGGGTCAGGTCAAGGTGGCCAAGGGCGCGGTTTTCAAACTCCAGATCGACGAACCACGACATGGCACCGTATTTCTCGCGGTGGCGGGCGTGAACTTCGGTGATCGGGCCGCAGAGATAGCGGGCGAGGTCCAGAAGATGGCAGCCATGCGCCAGCATGTTGTAGCGTTTGAGGTTGGCCTTGGGGTTGCCTTGCGGCTTCATGGGACGCGAGCCCACGCGAGGCATCGGCTGGATGGCGTCGGTGTTGGTGTAGCGCGCGGTCGAGTCGCAGTACCAGGCCTTCAGGGCCAGCACCTCACCCATCTCGTCGCGCAGGAAATCGTGGGCGGACTGGATGCCAGGGTCAAAGCGCAGCATGTGGCCGACTTGCAGGACGCGGCCGGTGGCGTGGACAACCTTTTGCAGGTCAAGCACCTCTTCGACCGACAGTCCGATGGGCTTTTCGCACAGAACATGCTTGCCCGCCTCAAGCGCCTTGATGGCGGCGGGGACGTGGAAGGCGTCTGAAATGCCGATGATAACGGCCTCGACGGTGTCATCGGCCAACATTGCTTCGTAGTCGAGGTAAGTTTTTTCGGCGTCATAGAAGGTACCGAAGCGGTTGGCGAGGCCCTCATCCGCGTCACAGACGGCACCAAGCCGCGTGTTGCGGCCCTTCTGCACCGATTCCAGATGGGCGAACTGCGAGATCGGGCCGCAGCCCAGAATGCCCACGTTCAGCAGACGCTCTTCCTTCTTGATCACCAACGGATTCTCCTGTTTTGTTATTTGTTTACGATGAATACTAACTCGGATCAAGTCTGAAAAAGACTGTTTGCCGCAGGTTGCAGCTGCCGTTCGCGGGCTGTAGCAAACGGCATGAGACATGGGGCGCAAGGACCGGGCATAAATGAGGCTGGATACCATGGGTCAGGGAGGTTGATGCTGCGCTGGGGCAGTTTGATGCTGCTTTCGGGTCTGTTCACGGCAGGGCTTGAGGGGTTTCACTTGCCTGCGGCCTTGCTGCTGGGGCCGATGGCTGCGGCCATTCTGCTGGCGATTGCAGGCCGGGGCGTAGCGCTGCCGGGGATGGCCATGCATTTTGCGCAAGGCATGGTGGGGCTGATGATTGCCACGATCCTGCCCGCGTCGATGCTGACCGAGGTGGTGGCCAAATGGCCTGTCGTGGTGGCAGGCACGCTGTCGACGATTGTGATCTCGGCAAGTTTGGGCTGGGCGCTGGCGCGGACCGGGCTGTTGCCGGGGACGACGGCGATCTGGGGGTCGGCCCCCGGAGCGGCCTCGGTCATGACGATGATTTCGGCGGAGTATGGCGCGGATATCAGGCTGGTGGCCTTCATGCAGTATCTGCGGGTGGCCTGCGTGGCGGTGGCGGCGACTTTGGTGGCGCACAGCTTTGGCGTGGCGGGGGCCAAGGTTCCAGAGGTGGTGTGGTTTCCTGACGTGGCACCGCTGGCCGTTCTGAAGACCGTGGCGCTGGCTGTGGCTTTGACCTTTGCCGGGCTGCGGCTGAAAATACCGGGGGGCACGTTTCTGGTGCCGATGTTTGGCGGGCTGGCGTTGGTGCAGTCTGGATGGGTGACGATTGCCCTGCCGCCCTGGCTGCTGGCGCTTGCTTATGCGACCATCGGCTGGGCGATTGGCTTGCGCTTTACGCCGGCAATCCTTGGCCATGCGGCGCGGGTCTTCCCGCGGGTCTTCGCATCCATCCTGCTGCTGATAGCTACGTGCGGCGGGGCGGCTTACCTGCTGGTGCGGTTCGCCGGGGTTGACCCGTTGACCGCTTACCTTGCAACCAGCCCCGGAGGCGCGGATTCGGTCGCGATCATCTCGGCCACGACCCCGGTGGACGTGCCGTTTGTGATGACCATGCAGATGTCACGATTCTTGCTGGTGTTGTTCACCGGGCCATGGCTGGCCCGGCTGTTGTCAGGGCACAGAACAAGTGGCTGATCAGACCTGTGCCAGAGCCTGCTGGATGGCGGCTTCAATCTCGCCGCCCGTCGGCTCAGGGCCGGACCGCCAAGTGCCAACGACGCGGCCCAAACGGTCAAACAGCACCTTGTTGAAGTTCCACTCTGGCGAGAATTTGGCCTTGGCCCAAAGCCATTTGTACAGGGGATGCGCTTTGTCCCCGGTGACCTTGGAAATCACCGACATCGGCATCGTAATGCCATAGTTCAGCTCGCAGAAGGCTTTCACCTGACCGTTGGTGTTCTTTTCCTGATGGAAATCATCCGAGGGCACAGCGAAGACCACCAGCCCCTGATCTTTATAGGTGTCCTGCAACTTTTGCAGGGCAGTATATTGCGGGGTATAGCCGCAGAGCGAGGCGGTGTTGACCAGAAGGATCACCTTGCCAGCGAAGTCTTTCGAAGAATAGGTGCCGCCGTAGATGGAGTCAAAGCTCCAGTCCGGGGCCGGATCAGTGGTCAGTGCGGCGGTTTGGGTCATCATCGGTACTCCGGTTAGGGCGGTCAGGGCCAGAAGGCCAGCGCCACCAAGAATCTTTCTGCGCGTTGTCATCTGTGGGATATCCTTGTCTGCCCAAATCTACATTTTTACGAGGCGCAGTCTGGCACAAAGAAAAGCAGGCCGACGAAAAAGTGGCGGAGCTATGCCCGAAAGTTGGTGACGTTGTGATCGGGCGGCTTTGAATTCGTGCTTGATCCCGTCGCGGAACTCAATCCCTTCGATGATTTCGGGCAGG
>JAYSQA010000271.1:0-5186 GCA_043721775.1 Rhodobacterales bacterium | reverse complement strand
CGCTCTCGATCAAACTGAAGCGCCCAGGTTGGAGCGATGCGTTTCTTCTCAGCCGTCTCAATCAGTTAGCCAACGCCTGGACCAAACGCGATTGCCTTGGGGGCATGGCATGGGCGGATCGCCCATCCTACCTCTGCCCTTGCACTTTAGCGCACCACGCGGTTCAACTGGTTCAAACAAAGGACCCAAGCCATGACCCAACTCAAGCCGCTCAACCCTGCCATGGCCGCGACCACCCCTCCGCCCGTGATGGAGGCGCGGCGCTGGATTGCGGGGCTGACCTTTCCGGCCCATCAGCCGCTGATCAACGTCAGCCAGGCCGCCCCGGTCGATCTGCCGCCCGAAGGGCTGCGTCAGGCCATCGCAGACGCCTCGCTTTACGATCCGAACGCCCATCTTTACGGCCCTGTCCTTGGTCTGCCCGCCCTGCGTGCCGAGATTGCCAGCCAGTGGAGCCTTGGCTATGGCGGCACCATAGTGCCAGAGCAGGTCGCCATTACCCAAGGGTGCAATCAAGCGTTCTGCGCGGTTCTGGCCACTTTGGCGGGGGCGGGCGACGAGGTGATTCTGCCGACGCCGTGGTATTTCAATCACAAGATGTGGCTTGACATGTCGGGCCTGGCGGCGGTTCCTTTGCCCACCGGGTCTGACCTTATCCCGCAAGCCAGCGCTGCCGCAGCCCTGATCACCGACAAGACCCGCGCCATCGTCCTTGTCTCGCCCAACAACCCCGGCGGCGTGGAATACCCGGCCGAGACCCTGACCGCCTTTCGCGACCTTGCCCGCGCCCGGGGCATCGTGCTGATCGTGGACGAGACTTACCGCGACTTTGACGGGCGCACGGGCCGCCCGCATGATCTGTTTGCCGATCCGGCTTGGGATGATACTTTCATTCAGCTTTATTCCTTCTCCAAGGCGTATCGGTTGACGGGGCACCGGGTCGGCGCCATCACAGCCGCCACCGCCCGACTGGCCGAGGTTGAGAAATTTCTTGATACCGTCGCCATCTGTCCCAGCCAGTTGGGCCAGATCGGTGCCCTTTGGGGGATGCGCAACCTGGGCCAATGGGTGGCTGGCGAGCGCGATGAAATCCTTGCCCGCCGCAAGGCCATGGTAGACGGCTTTCACGCCCTGCCCGGCTGGACGCTTCTTGGCTGCGGCGCCTATTTCGCTTATGTCGAACACCCGTTTGCCCTCACCTCGGAAGAGGTCTGCAAAGCCGCCGTCACCGAAAGCGCGGTTCTCATGCTGCCAGGCTCGATGTTCCAGCCGGAAGGCTCGCCCGAGGGCAAGCGCCAGATCCGCATCGCTTTCGCCAACATTGACAGCGCGGGCATTGCAGAACTGTTCCGGCGGCTGGCAGCGTTTCACGCCTGACTTCCAGCCCCTCCCCCCAAGATTTTTCGACGAAAAATCTTGGGGGCGACCCCCGTGGCGCGCTGCGAAGCGTGGCAGCACCCTTGCCCATCCGCACCCTTTCAGCTTAAACGGCTGCACCTTTGCAAAGGACGCCTGACATGGCCAAGACACCCAAGCCGCCTGAGAGTGATGAGATCGTAGCACGCAAGGGTTCCCGCGCGGGAACCAGCATCCTTGCCTTTGTGATGCTGGGCATGATCGTGATCGGCCTTGGCGGTTACGGTGTCACCAACTTCGGCCATACCATCGACAGCGTGGCCACCGTCGGCGCGGCGCAGGTCACCACCAGCGACTATGCCCGCGCGCTCAAGAACCAGATCGCCCAGTTCTCCAAGCAGTTTGGCACGCAACTGTCTTTGCAGCAGGCCAAGATGTTCGGGCTGGATGCGCAGGTGTTAAGCGGTCTGGTGTCGAACGCGGCATTGGACAACGAGGCGATGCGGTTGGGTGTATCGGCGGGCAACGTGCAGGTTGCCCAGAAGATCGCCGCCAACAAGGCATTCCATGACGTGACCGGCAAGTTTGACCGCGCGCAATATGCCCAGCTGCTGGCGCAGAACAACATCTCGGTGAAAGAGTTCGAGACGGGGATGCGTGCTGACCTGTCGCGGCAGGTTCTGCAAGCCGCCATCGTCGGCGGCATCCTGACCCCGCAACCGTTGACCAACACGGTCTACGCCTATCAGGGCGAGGCGCGCGGCTTTACCTTGCTGCAACTGACCGAAAGCAGCCTGGCGCAAAAGCTGCCCGCCCCCACCGATGACCAGTTGAAAGCCTTCTACACCGCCCATATCGCCGATTTCACAAGGCCCGAGGCCAAGCGCGTCTCTTACGCCCTGTTGCAGCCCGCCGACATCGCCAAAGGCCAGACCGTGGCCGAGGCCGATATAAGGACGGCCTATGACGCCGCCGCAGACACCTACAACATTCCCGAAAAACGTCTGGTCGAACGGCTGGTCTTCCCTTCGGACGACGAGGCCAAGGCGGCCAAGGCCAAGTTGGATGCCGGAACCTCGTTTGAAGACCTCGTCAAGGCGCGCGGTCTTGAACTGGCTGACATCGACATGGGCGATGTGACCGTGGCGCAACTGGGTGCGGCGGGCAAGGATGTGTTTGCCCTGACGGTTCCGGGCGTCGTGGGCCCCCTGCAGTCGGACCTTGGACCTGCGCTGTTCCGGATGAATGCCATTCTGCCTGCGCAAATGACGACGCTGGAACATGTGCATGACAAGCTGAAGGGCGACTTGCAGCTGAAGGCCGCAACGCTTGCGATTGCGGCGAAGAATGAGACGATCAACGACCTTCTCGCCGGTGGCGCTACCATTGCCGAGGTGGCCAAGGATCAGTCAATGACCGCAGGCAGCACCGACTACGCCAAGGGTGCCGAAGATAACGACCCCGTCACGCAGGACCCGGCCTTTGCCAAAGCGGTCGAGGCAATGCAAACCGGCGACTTCGCGCAAAGCTTCGGTCTGGCCGACGGCAGCCTGATCGTGGCGCAAGTGGCCGAGACCGTGCCGCCGACCCCGGTACTTTTTGAAAAGGCGCATGACAAGGTCGCAACCGCCTTCCACGCTGACGCCTTGACCGCAGCCCTGACCGCCCTCGCCGATGCCGATCTTGCCGCCGTCAAGGGCGGGGCCAAGCTGGAAACGCGGGGCATCACCGACCACATATCCTCCACCACCCGCGCCGCCAAGCTGGACGGTGTGCCTGCCGATGCCGTGACCATGGCCTTCACCCTCAAGATCGGTGACGTGGTGAAGATCGACGCCAAGGGTGTGGTCGCCGTGCTGCGGCTGGACAGTGTGACGCCAGCCGAGATGACTGGCGACAAGGCCAAAGCGGCGCTGGATGGCCTGTCAACCCAAGCCGCCCAGTCGATTGCGCAAGACGCCTATGACCTGTTCTCGACCGCGATGACGACGCAAGGCGGCCTCAAGATCGACCAGGCGGCGATCAACGCCGTTCAGGCCCGGATGAACTGACCCATGAAGCTGCACCCCGACTTCGCAACGTTCGAGGCGGCCTGGGGCCAGGGCCGCAACCAGCTGGTTTATGCACGGCTGGCCGCTGACCTTGATACGCCGGTGTCCCTGATGATGAAGCTGGCCGAGGCACGGACCGACACCTTCATGCTGGAATCGGTGACGGGGGGCGAGGTCCGTGGCCGCTATTCGGTCGTCGGCATGAAGCCCGACCTGATCTGGCAATGCCACGGGCGTCAGGCCCGCATCAACCGCGAGGCCCGGTTTGACGCGTCCGCTTTCGTGGACGAGGCCCTGCCGCCGCTGGACTCCTTGCGCGCCCTGATCGCCGAAAGCCGCATCGAATTGCCCGAGGGTTTGCCACCCATCGCCTCGGGCCTGTTTGGCTACCTTGGCTATGACATGATCCGTCTGGTCGAACACCTGCCGCATGTGAACACCGACCCCTTGGGCCTGCCCGACGCGGTACTGCTACGCCCCTCGGTCGTGGCGGTGCTGGACGGGGTGAAGGGCGAGGTCACCGTGGTGGCCCCCGCCTTCGCAGCCTCGGGTCTGTCGGCCCGCGCCGCCTATGCCCAAGCGGCTGAACGCGTGATGGATGCGCTGCGCGACCTTGACCGCGCCCCCCCCGCACAGCGCGACCTGGGCGAGGCGGCACCCGTCGGCGAAGCCGTGTCGAACTTCACCCACGACGGCTACAAGGCGGCGGTCGAAAAGGCCAAGGACTACATCCGCGCCGGTGACATCTTCCAGGTGGTGCCAAGCCAGCGCTGGAAACAACGCTTCGAACTGCCGCCCTTCGCCTTTTACCGCAGCTTGCGCCGCACCAACCCCTCGCCCTTCATGTTCTTCTTCAACTTCGGCGGCTTTCAGGTGGTGGGCGCGTCGCCCGAAATCCTCGTCCGCCTGCGCGACGGCGAAATCACCATCCGTCCGATCGCCGGCACCCGCAAACGGGGTGCGACGCCCGAGGAAGACCGCTTCCTTGAAGCCGACCTTCTGGCCGACCACAAGGAACGCGCCGAACACCTGATGCTGCTCGACCTTGGCCGCAACGACGTGGGCCGGGTGGCCAAAGTGGGCACCGTGCGCCCGACCGAGCAGTTCATCGTCGAACGCTACAGCCACGTCATGCACATCGTGTCCAACGTTGTGGGCCAGATTGCCGACGGCCAAGACGCCCTGTCGGCGCTCTTGGCCGGTATGCCCGCCGGAACCGTCTCCGGCGCGCCGAAGGTCCGCGCGATGGAGATCATCGACGAGCTGGAACCCGAAAAGCGCGGCGTCTATGGCGGCGGCATCGGCTATTTCGCAGCCAACGGCGAGATGGATTTCTGCATCGCCCTGCGAACAGCGGTCCTGAAGGATGACTACCTTTACACGCAAGCCGGCGGCGGCGTCGTCTACGATAGCGATCCGGAGTCCGAGTATCAGGAAACCGTCAACAAATCCAAAGCCTTGCGGCGGGCTGCCGAAGATGCCGGCACGTTTGCACGGCGAGGGAACGGGTGAGGTAGGGTGGGGTTAAACCTCACCTTCTTTTATCAGGCCTCCGTTAGCTTTATCCAGCAATCACGTCAATCGGTGGGAGGGAGTGGCGATGAGTTTCATAGTTGTTGCGTTCAAAGCGGGTTCAATCGTGTTGGGTGTTTTTGCCCTAATCTTGACTGTTCGCGCTGTTCTCATACCAACGGCCCGGTGATCTGACTCTGGGGATTCCCAAGCGTCGAGAACTCTGATTCTATGTGCTTCCAACATGGGAGGCTACGATGTCTGGGA
>JAYSQA010000270.1:0-3758 GCA_043721775.1 Rhodobacterales bacterium | reverse complement strand
GCCTTGTTGTAGGCGGGCCAGTTCCTGGTCTTGCAGGCGGCGGGTGTGGGTCTGCTCATACTCGCCACCTACCACACTGGATTCACGAGACGAATCCCTCAGGGGATTTGTGCAACAAGGCCGGTCGGTGGAGCCAACGAGGGCGCCATCGCGGGTCAGATAGGCGGTGCCGGGCAGAAGGATTTCCTTTTCCGTATTGGTCAGTTTCGCAACGAGGAAGGCTGTGCCGTCATAGCGCGGCACGGCACGGGCCTGCACCTTGGGCATGAAGGTCAGGCTGTCAAGCGCGAGGCGCAGGTTTTCTACCCCGGTCGCGACGTCGATGGCGGTCGGGTAGTGGTAGACGACAGTATCGCCCTGATAGGACACGGAAGCCGCCACGGTCCGGGACTCCATCGGGGCGGCGGCTATCACTGGTTCTGCTATACCGTCGGAAGGCGTGACTGGGCGTCTTGTAGGTGAACGAGTGTCAATGCTTTTCAGTTCAGGATAAAGCTCAGACGCCGTGGATTGGTTGGAGGGTTGCGCGGTGGAACGGGTCAAGTCAACGCCCGCCCAGTCCTCGCCGGTGGATTGGCTGACCAGAACGCCGCGATTCACCGTCAGTTTCGGGGCTTTGCGGTCCAAAGCCATGTCATAGACCGGAGCCCAGGCGGCGTCGGCGGTGTAGTGGGTCACGGTCAGGTGGCCTGTGTCGGCGGTGATGGTGACGGCGACCGACAGGGCGGTGTAATCAGTATCGCTTTTGGACAGGGCATCAAGGCCGGCCTGCGCCTGTGTCAGGGCGTCTTGCGCCTTGGTCACGCCCTCATTCGCTGCTGGCAAGCCCGCTTGCGCGCTTTGCGCGGCCTGTCTTGCAGCCAGCACCTTGGTTTGGATCATTTCAGCGATGGCCGTCAGGCTTTCGGCGGTGGCCCCTGCGCTGTCGAGCCTTAACCCGGTCAGGAAGGCGGTCTGGGCCTGTTGCGCCTCGACCTGTGCGCTGATGGCGTCGACGGCTTTTTGCGCTTGGGCCACGCCAGCTTCAGCGACTTTCACGGCTGCCTTGGCCGTTTCGATGGCCGGAGAGGTGGGGTCGGCGCGGGGCGGCAGGCGGTCGATGCGCAGGGCGAAGGCTCCCAACGTCGCATCGGGCGAGGCGATGCGGATCATTTCAGGCTCAACACCGGCGGGCAGGTCGGTGATCAGCACCTCATGCGGGCCGGGGGGGGGGGCGGTGAAGGTCACCTCTCGGGTCACCTGCGCGCCTTGCGGGTAGATGGTGATGGCGGTGATATGGCTGGTGGCCTGCACGGTGTCAGCTACGGAGGGCTGTGGCAGAATGGCGAAAAGCGCCAGAAGGGTGAGGATACGCATGAAAATCTCCTTCAATTGACGCGAGTTTGGGCAATTGCCGCAAGGTTAGGCTGAGGACGGGCTTCGGGCAAGGCTCTTGCCGAGGAAAGGCGGCCCTGCGATGGTGCGGGCAAACAAGAGGTTCCCATGTCTGCCAAAGCGCCCGAAGCCCTGAAATCCACCGAAAGTCTGCCCAAGGTGGTGCGCGCCAAGGGCAGTTACCTGTGGGATACATCGGGAAAGCAGTACATCGACGGGTCGGGCGGGCCGGCGGTTTATTGTCTGGGCCATGCCAATGACGAGGTGAACCGGGCGGTTTTCGCGCAGATGGGGGATATTGCACACGCCTACCGGTATAACTTCACCACCGATGCACTGGAGGAGTTGACCGGCATCATCGGTGGCCTGTGTGGCGGCAGCTTGCGCGAGATGGTTTATGTGACCTCGGGGTCAGAGGCGGTGGAAAGCTGCCTGAAGATTGCGTTGCAGTATCATACGGCGAACGGGCAAAAGTTGCGGCGCAAGTTCATTTCGCGGCAGCGGTCCTGGCATGGCAATACTTTGGGCGCGCTGGGCCTGTCGGGGTTTGAGGAGCGGACGGTGGCCTATGAGGGGGCTTTCATCCCCTCGATCAAGCTTTCCCCGGCCAATGCCTATCGGCCCATGGCGGGGGCTACGGCAGAAACGGCCGGGCAGGCTTGTGCGGCGGAGTTGGAGGCTGCGATCCTGCTTGCGGGGCCCGAAACGATTGCGGCCTTTGTGTTTGAACCTGTGGTGGGGGCGGCGGGGGGCTGCGTGCCGACTCCGGAGGGCTATGCGCGGCGGGTGCGGGAGATTTGCGATCGCTACGGTGTGCTGATGATTGCCGATGAAGTGATGTGCGGCGCCGGACGCACCGGGACGTGGCGGGCGTTGGAGCGCGACGGGGTGGAGCCGGATATCATGTCGGTCGCCAAGGGTTTGGCGGCTGGCTATGTGCCGTTGGGCGCGGCCATCTGCACCACGGCGGTGTGGGAGGTGATCCGGGCCAGGGACGGCGCTTTTGGCACCGGGCATACGTTTAGCGGGCATACGGCGGCCTGTGCGGCGGCTGTTGCGGTGCAGAAGATCATCGCGCGCGACGGGTTGCTGGCGCGGGTTGCCGCCAACGAGGCGCGCATCAAGGGTTGGATGGCGGAGGCCTTGGCCGGGGTTGAGGCGGTCGGTGATATTCGCGGTCGCGGCCATTTCATCTGCGCGGAACTGGTGGCGGACCGCGAGACGAAGGTGCCGTATGAGGCGTCTCGCAAGCTGTTCCTGAAAGTGCGGGCGCAGGCGATGGAAAACGGGCTGGTCTGCTATCCGGTCGGCGGCAATGTCGATGGGGTGCGCGGCGACATCGTCATACTTGCCCCGCCGTACAATTGCACCGATGCCGAACTGGATGAGATCGTGGGGAAATGCGCCGCCTCGATCAAGCAGGTTCTGCGGGCCGAGGGTTTGGCGTAAGGTTCACGCAGGGTTGAAGCGGGGAATCCTTCCGGTGTGCGTATCATGCCCTGACGCAAGAAGTGGAGCGGTATCATGGCGCATATATTCAGCAGCTTTCTGATCGGCCTTATGGCTGTGTCTTCCTTCATGGTTGCCCCGGTTATGGCGGCTGGCACCTCGGACGGGTCTTCAACCGCGTCGGCTACGGTTTCGGTCTATGACGAGGCCAAAGCCATGGTCGACGAGGGCAACTTAGTCGCTGCCCTGCCCAAACTGGAAAACCTGACCAGGGTTGATGCCAAGAATGCCGATGCTTGGAACCTGCTTGGCTTCACCTATCGCAAGCTGGGCCAGTTGGATGACAGCAGCGCGGCCTATCTGACGGTTCTGTCGATCAACCCCAACCATTTGGGCGCGCTGGAATATCAGGGCGAGTTGTTCATCACCACCGGCAAGATTGATCTGGCCAAGGCGAACCTTGAAAAGCTGAAGGGTCTGTGCGGAACCTGCGAACAGGCGGAAGATCTGGAGAAAGCGCTGAAGGCGGTCGGGGCCTGATCAGGCCCCCCTTTACTCCGCTCGCCTCCAATCCGTTGGGTGTCAGGCTTTGACAGGTGGCGACCAGCAAAACTTGCTCAGAAACAGGGCCTGGGTGACGATGGTTTTCAAGGCTGACATGTCGCCTAGCGCGTTGGCGACGGTGGCGCCTGGGTTGAACCAATGCTCCTAAGCTGGAAATCCGGCGACGTTGGCGGCGATCAGGGCGGTCGCCAGCAGAATTTGTTCAGGCACCAGCGGGTCCTTTTGCTGTTCGCCAAGCCACCCAAAGGGGGCAGCTGCTGAAATCATCTACACCTAATACCAACGGCCCGGTGATCTGACTCTGGGGATTCCCAAGCGTCGAGAACTCTGATTCTATGTGCTTCCAACATGGGAGGCTACGATGTCTGGGA
>JAYSQA010000269.1:0-27569 GCA_043721775.1 Rhodobacterales bacterium | reverse complement strand
GGGGGGAACTATCCCCCCGAACCCCCCAGCCGGAGGGGCTTTCCGCCCCTCACGGACCACCCTGAGGATATTTCTGCAAGGGTGAATGGGAAACCAGGTCAGAGGCGGCCAAGCCTTTCGGTCAGCAAGGCAAAGAAGCCGTCGGCATCAACCGCACCCATGAACATTGCGTTCGCCTTGCGGTCAGTGACGCCCCACCAGTCGGCCACTGTCATGCCAAGGGTCAGGGCGGACTGCGTCTCGATCTCGACGTTGATGTGGCGTCCTTTGAAGAGGCCGGGTTGCAACAGATAGGCGATGACGCAGGGGTCATGCAGCGGCGCGCCTTCGGTGCCGTATTTGCTGATGTCAAAGCGTTCAAAGAAATCCGCCCATTCGGCGGCGACGCGGCCGACATTGGTGCCAAGGGCGCGGAACCCCTCGACGCGGGCGCGGTTGGTGACGACCTTGTGGGTGACATCGAGCGGCATCACCACCAGCGGCACTCCGGCTTTGAACACGATGTCAGCGGCTTCCGGATCGACGTAGATGTTGAACTCGGCCGTGGGGGTGATGTTGCCCACCTCGAAATAGGCGCCGCCCATCAGGACAATCTCTTGCACCCGGCCGATGATGTCAGGCGCTTTCAGGAAAGCGCTGGCGATGTTGGTCAGGGGGCCAAGGGGGCAGAGGGTCACCGTGCCCGAGGGCACGTGCCGCAGGGTTTCAATGATGAAATCGACGGCGTGCTGCGGGCGCAGGCGCATCGTAGGCTCTGCCATGACCGGGCCATCAAGCCCGGTCTTGCCATGCACATGCTCTGCCGTGACCAAAGCGCGCTTCAGTGGCGCATCGCAGCCGGCGAAAACCCTGGTCTGCGGCTTGCCCGCAAGCTCGCAGATGATGCGGGCGTTGCGTTCCGTCCAGTTGAGCGGCACATTCCCCGCCACGGCGCAGATGCCCAGCACGTCCAGCTCTTCCGGGCTGGCCAGCGCCAGCAATATGGCAAAGGCGTCGTCCTGTCCGGGGTCGGTGTCGATGATGATCTTGCGCGGATGGCGGGTCATGGCGGGCTCCTGTTTGGCACCATCCAACACGGGTGCCGTGGGTTTGTCCATCCAGTCAGAAATCCGTCTTCCTATTTCATTTGTTCATAAATATCCCACAGAGGGGTCCGGGGAGGTGTGAAACCTCCCCGGCGGTCAGCCAAGGGCGTCAGCCGTCGAAATCGACATCCTCGATCAGCTTCACGGCAGCACCGCGCGCCTTGGCGATATCGGACAGGCCAAGCGTGTCGGGCGTGAAGGTCCCCCAGCTTTGCACAAGGGCCGAGCGTGGCACCCCGGCCTTCACCGGGAATTCGTGGTTGGTCTCGGCATAGATCTTCTGCGCCTCATCCGAGGACAGCCATTCCATCAGCTTCAGGGCTGCGGCCTTGTTGGGCGCGGCCTTCGTCATCGCCACGCCCGAGATGTTCATGTGTGACCCGCCGCCTTCAAAGATGGGAAAGTCGATGCGGATCGCTTGGGCATATTCCTTCTCGGTGTCGTCGCTTAGCATCTGGCCGATGTAATAGGTGTTGCCGATGGCGATATCGCATTCGCCTGACCAGATTGACTTGACCTGATCGCGGTCAACGCCTTGCGGTTTGTGGGCAAGGTTGGCCTTCAGTGCCAGTAGCCAGGTCTTGGTCTGGTCCGGCGAGTGGTGCAGAAGGTAGGCCGCTGTCAGCGCCACGTTGTAATCGGCAAGGCCTGACCGCATGCAGAGGCGGCCCTTCCATTTGGGGTTGGCAAGGTCTTCGTAAGTGGTGATCTCGCCCGGTTTGACCCGGTCCTTGCTGGCGTAAACTACCCGGGACCGCGTTGTCAGGCCGAACCACATGTTGTCGGGGTCGCGGTATTCGGCGGGGATATTGGCCTTCAGCACCGCGTCATCGACTGGCTGGATCACGTCGGCATTCACCAATTCCAGCAACCGGCCAATATCGACCGTCAGCACCAGATCGGCCGGAGAGCGGTTGCCTTCCGCCTTCAGCCGTTCGGCCATGCCCTTGTCGACAAAGGCCACGTTGACGTCGATGCCGGTGTCGGCGGTGAACTGGTCCAGCAGGGGCTGGATCAGTTCAGGTTGGCGATGAGAATAGATATTGACCTCGTCCGCCATAGCGCGATTGGCAAGAAGCGGGCTGGCGAAGAGCAGGGCAATCAGGGCGGTGCGCGACATGGCTAGGGTCCTTTTGTCGGGTAGTGCAAGGCTTAGACCGCGAAACCGGACGGCGGTCAATAGCTGACAAAAACACTTTGGCGCGACGGCAAGGCCGAAAAATTTTCGGCGAAAACTTTTCTTTTCAGCCTTCCTTCAGTTTGTCCTCGGCTCGGGCGCGGTTCCAAAGGGCATCCATCTCGGCCAGATCGGATTGATCGGGTGTCTTGCCAGCCTCAGCCAACCAATCCTCTATCTTGCCAAAGCGCCGCATGAATTTGGCGTTGGAGCCGCGCAGGGCGGCCTCGGGGTCAACGCCGATGTGGCGGGCAAGGTTGGCCATGACGAACAAAAGGTCGCCCATCTCCTCGGCCACCTCCACCTCGGTCAACGTGTCCCGCGCCCCGACCAGTTCGGCCATTTCCTCGCGCAGCTTGTCGAGCACCTGATCAGTTGAGGGCCAGTCAAACCCCACCCGCGCCGCCCGCTTTTGCAACTTGACCGCCCGTGTCAGGGCCGGCAGGCCAAGCGCCACGCCGTCCAGCACCCGGGCCTTCCCACGCTCGGCGGCTTTCAACTTTTCCCAATCCACCGTCTGCTGGGCTGCGGATTTGTCGCGGCTTTGGTCTCCGAAGACATGGGGGTGCCGCGCCAGCATCTTGTCGCTGATTGCCCGCGCCACATCATCAAAGCCGAACAGCCCGGCCTCTTCGGCCATCTGGGAATGAAACACCACCTGCAACAGCAGGTCGCCCAATTCCCCCGGCAGTTCGCCCCAAGCCTCGCGATCAATCGCATCGGCCACTTCATGCGCCTCTTCGATCGTGTAGGGGGCGATGGTGGCGAAGGTTTGTTCAATGTCCCAGGGGCAGCCGGTCGCCCTGTCGCGCAAGCGCCGCATGATTTCGCGCAGGCGGTCGATTTGGCCGCTGGGACCTGCCGTTGGGTCACGAACCAGCGCATCAGTGGTAACGGCCATTGCCGATCCCTCCATTTTCAGGTTTGATCAAATGGCAAAACAGGAGACCGCCATGCCCATCCTCAATCGTATCGCCGCTTATGCCGAGGAAATGAAGGGCTGGCGGCGGCATCTGCACCAGCATCCGGAACTTTCCTTTGACTGTGTCAACACGGCGGCCTTCATTGAGGCGCGTCTGCGCGAAATTGGCGTCGATGAAATCCACTCCGGCATCGCCCGGACTGGTATTGTGGCCATCCTCAACGGCACGGGTGAAGGCCCGACCATTGGCCTGCGCGCTGATATGGACGCCCTGCCGATTGTCGAGATCACCGGGGCCGACTACGCCTCGACCGTTTCCGGCAAGATGCATGCCTGTGGCCATGACGGCCATGTGACGATGCTTTTGGGGGCCGCCAAGTACCTTGCCGAAACGCGCCGTTTTGCGGGCCGTGTCGCGCTGATTTTCCAACCGGCGGAAGAGGATGGCGCGGGTGGGCAGGTCATGGTGCAAGAGGGCATCATGGACCTTTTCGGCATCGCCCAAGTCTACGGCATCCACAACGCGCCCAACATGCCGTTCGGTCATTTCTTCACGACACCGGGCGAGTTGATGGCCTCGGTTGACACGGCGTTTGTCTATATCACGGGCAAGGGCGGCCACGGCGCCACCCCGCATGATTGCGTTGACCCGGTGGTGGCGGTCGTCGGCATGGTGCAGGCGATCCAGACCATCATCCCGCGCAACGTCTATGCGCTGGACGAGGCGGTGATTTCGGTCACCCAGATCCACACCGGCACCGCGTCAAACATCATCCCCGAAGAGGCGATGTTCTGCGCCACGATCCGTTCGTTCAAGCCTGATGTGCGCGCTTTGCTGAAAAAGCGCTTCCATGAGATCGTCGAGGGCCATGCCCTGGCCTACAACGTGAAAGCCCGCATCGACTATGACTGGGGCTATCCCGCCACAGTCAACACCGCCGCGAATGCCGCCTTCGCCACCGAAGTCGCCGCCGAAATATCGGGTGCCGATGCCGCGCACGGCAATGCCAACCGCGAAATGGGGTCAGAGGATTTCAGCTACATGCTTGAGGTCCGGCCCGGCGCCTATCTGTTCCTTGGCACCGGCCCCGGCGCTGGCCTGCACCACGCGGCCTTTGATTTCAACGACGAGGCCGCCCCCGTCGGCGCATCTTTCTTCGCCCGTCTTGTAGAACGCGCGCAGCCTTTGGCTTGATCGGGCCGCCAAATGGCGCAAGACTGGTGTGTGATAAACAGACTGTCGGCATCTGAGGGCAAAGCAATGAGGTCGAACTTGCGCAACTGGCTGCTTTTGGTCGCTTTCCTGCCCGGCATGGCCTTGGCCGCCCCGCAGGACGGCACCTATGTCAACCCCGAGGGCGTTCTTTTAAGCGTCACCGGGGCCAGTGACAGCGGGTTTGACTTCTCGCTGGTGGCGGGGGGGACCGATGCCGGCACTCTTTGCACCGAGGGCGATACCGCGTGCTTGCAGATTGACGGCCATGCGGACGCCTCATTAAAGGGGTTCACCTATATCGACCCCAACGATGACCATTCGCGAATCTTTTTTGCCGAGGTTGACCAAAGCCTGCGCATCCTGTCGACGATTGGCGATCTGGGGACCGGCACCGGAAATCGGATGCAGAAGGCGGGTCTGCGCGGGGTTTATGGGGCGCTGCCCGATCAGGGTTCAACCTCGGGCGGGTCGGCGTCGCTGAATTCGAATGGGGCGGATGCGCAGGCGTCGGACCCCGGTGCTGCCGATCCGTTGGAGTTTTTCAAATCGCCAACCGGCAATATCGCGTGCCTGTTCGACCTTGGTGAACAGGTCAGCGTGCGCTGTGATCTGGCACAGTTGAACCGCAGTTTCACCAACCAGCCGGGCGATTGCGGCGAGGATTGGGGCGATAGTTTTGGTGTCGGCGAAACCTCCAGGCGCGGGGCGGTGCTGTGTCATGGTGATAGCGTGGCCGACCCTGCGGCGCAGGTGCTGGATTATGGCAGCACGATCAGCCATTTCGGCATCGTTTGCGCCTCGTCCAAGGCGGGGATGACGTGCCAGAACAACGCGGGCCACGGTTTTACCATCGCCCGCAAGTCGCAGTCTGTATTTTAACGCAGTCTGTATGTTAGCCCGGGCGGAGTTTTAGCCACCTGTGTTTTACCGGCGGTGTCTTGCCCGCCAATGTATCAATTTATAGTGGTTTATAGCATGAAATCTGCGGCGGTCAGGGTGTAAAGACCTGACAGCCGGATGACGGAATCGGCATGACCGTCAGCGTTGATGTCCATCTCGATCAGGGTGAAACCGCCCGCCTGCACGGCGCGCAACTGGCCTGCGGTGCCGGTAAAGTCTGTGCTGCCGATGAAGGTGAAGGCATCCGCCGCAGCACCGTTGCCGTGGATGGCGTCGATGGCGGACAGGTCGATATGATCGTCGCCTTGGGTGAAGTCGGTGATCAGGTCAGACCCCGCCACCGCCGCAAGGGTGTGGCCAAGGCTGGTGAATTCAAAGCTGTCAGCGCCCGCGCCGCCGGTCAGCGTGTCACGGCCAAACTCGCCTTTGATTGTGTCGTTGCCATCCTCTCCGGCCAGCCGATCGGCGCCTGATCCGCCGCGCAGCAGGTCATCGCCATCGCCGCCTGCCAGCGTGTCATTGCCTGCGCCACCGACCAGCCGGTTGTCGCCAGAATTGCCGGTGACCGCATTGTCAAGCCCATTGCCCAAGCCGTTCAGGTCGGCGGCGCCCTGCAACACCAGAACCTCCAGCCCGTCCGCCAGATGAAACGAGGTCCAGGCCAGCACGGTATCCACCTCGGCACCGGTATCGACGATGCGCGTCAGGGGGCTGTCAATCAGGTAGGTGTCGCTGCCGCCTGTGTCGGTAATCTCGCCGCTGACGGCATTGCCGCGCGCATCAACGGTGTCATTGCCAAGGCCCATGGCCAGATCGCCGCCAAGATGGCCGCCGAGATAGCGGTCATTGCCCGCGCCAAGGTCTACATCGCCAGTGATCCGCCCGGTGTTGCGGATCACATCATCCGATCCCCCGGCAGAGGTGATGTCCCCGCTGATCTGCCCCGCATTGGTCAGCCAGAAATGACCCGAGGCTGTCACCTGCACCGCCCCGCCCAAGCTGCTGATCGTGCCCGGACTGCCGATTATGCCGCCATTGCTGATCCGCACACCGTCGCCCTGCACCAGAACGGCGCTGCCCGCAGCCTGAAGCGTGCCAAGGTTGGTCAGCCGTGTGCCGTAGCCAAGGACAACCGCCTGCGTGGTGCCAAGGATCAGGCCGGTGTTGCTTAGCGTATCGCCCGGACCGGACAGAGCCACGCCGATATCCGCCACAACCCGGCCCGAGGTGACAATGCCATTGCCGCCGCCCGCCGTGGCAATCGCCGTGCCGTTGCTGACCGTGATCTGCCCCGCCGCATCCAGATGCGCGCCGCCGCCGCTGCCGCCAATGCACAGCGCTGTGCCATAGGTATCGGACAGGAACTGCCCCGAAGCGGTGATAGAAAAAGTGACAGAGTAATCCACCGCCACGCTATGCAGATAGACATAGCCCGCAAAGCTGATCGCCGTGGCCCCCGCTACCCCAACATCAGACACCCCCACATCCGGCATCACCAATGACGCGTTGGGGGTGACGATCAACCGGTCACCGCCGTGAAAGCTGGTCAGGCCGATCCAGGTCGCGTCGTTGGTGATCAGATAGGTCGTCATGGCGGCTCCTTAAAATCCGATGCCGGAAATTAAGATAGTTTTAACGCATTGACCTCGCCGAACAAAGCAAAGGTTGAAGATTTGCTTAATTGGTTAAATTTGTGCGAAATTGATTAAAATGCACCCGTTATACGCGCCCGGCACCTGCCACCGCGGGCACCGCAGGATCTGTCACCGGAACCAGGGCAGCTTTGGGCTTGGGTTTGTGCGCCTTGGGGGACGGGGGCGGCACGGTCAGCTTGCTGGGAAACTGGCCATCCTCGGTCAGCACGACGACATGGGTGCCGTCGGGGACGCGGTTGTACAGGTCCATCACGTCCTGATTGATCATCCGGATGCAGCCGGATGAGGCGTTGTGCCCGATGCTGTCCCATTCGGGCGTACCGTGGATGCGGTAGCCATAATCGACGCCGTTGGTTTTAAGGTACAGCGCCCGCGCCCCCAGCGGGTTCTTTACGCCGCCGGGCTGGCCAACATCCCGGAACCGTTCAAGTTCGGGGCGTCGCGCAATCATTTCGTGGGGCGGAATCCATGTCGGCCAGGTCGTGCGCCCGGCGATATCCGCCTCGCCCGACCAGCCAAAGCCGGCGCGACCAACGGCGATGCCATAGCGCAGGGCGCGGTTCTTGGCGGTGATCAGGTACAGGTGTTTGGTCGAAGGGTCGATGATGATGGTGCCAAGCGCCTGATCGGTTCGATACGGCACCTCTTGTTGCAGCATCCCGGGGGCCACCTCGGCCACCGGGACGGCGGGCACGGTAAAGCCATTGTCGGGCAGGGCGCTATAGTGTTCCGCCGGTACGGCCTGCGCTGGCAAGGCCGCCGTCATCTGCACCGCAGTATCGCAACCTGCCAACCCCAACAGGGCCAAAGCCCAGATGCCAGTGTGAAACATTTTACCCATTATCTTTGCCTCATTGTCTTCTGATCCAGAGCCTTAGCCTGCCCCGGTTCGCAAAACGCTAGCGCAGGCTTGCGCCAAGGTCAAAGCCCCGTGATTGCCCGGTACGCATCAACGTCACAATGTGGTGCGCACCTGCCAAAGTTCGGGGAACAGTTCCACCTCCAGCATGCGTTTGAGGTAGCTTGCCCCGGATGTGCCACCCGTGCCGCGCTTCATGCCGATGACGCGGGCCACCGTGGTCAGATGGTTGAAACGCCAGCGGCGGAAGTAATCCTCGAAGTCCATCAGCTTTTCGGCCAACTCGTAGGCTTCCCAATGGGTTTTGGGGTCGCGGTAGACCGTTTCCCACACCGCCTGCACGCCGGGATGGCTGGCCCAGGGCTGGCGCAGGTCACGGGCCAGCACATCTTGCGGCACCGGCAGACCCGACCGCGCCAGATGGCGCAGCGCCTCGTCATACAGCGTGGGGCGGGCAAGTTCGGCTTCCAGCTTCGCCATTATGTCGGGGCGGTGGGCATGGGGGCGCAGCATGGCCAGGTTGCGGTTGCCGACCGAATATTCGATCAGCCGGTATTGCCAGGACTGGAAGCCGGAAGACTGGCCAAGACTATCCCGGAAGGTCGTGTAATCTGAAGGTGTCATCGTCCGCAGCACGTCCCAGGCGTTGTTCAACTGTTCAAAGATGCGGGTGATGCGGGCCAGCATCTTGAACGCCTCACGCGCGCGGCCTTCGGCGATCATCCGGCGGGCGGCGTCAAGTTCGTGCAGCGCCAGCTTCATCCACAGTTCCGAGGTCTGGTGCTGGATGATGAACAGCAACTCGTCATGGGCATCCGACAACGGCTCTTGCGCGCCAAGGATGCGGTCAATCCGCAGGTAGTCGCCGTAAGACATGCGGCCGTCAAACGACATCTGTGCGCCGTCTTTGGCGGGGTCAAAGGTGGTCATGGTGGTCTCCTGATGGGGGAACGAGGCGGATCAGGCAGCATCTTGCCCATCCAGCACCGCAAACGCCCCGAGGCACCGCCACGCAGCCACCCACGCCCCCGGACGGCACAGCGGCGGCAGGATCAGCATTTCGTCATCCCCAACGCGGTGCAGACGCCCGGATACAGCACCGCCTGCGTGTCGGTTATGCCAAAACTGCCCGAAAATGACCAGACCGCCCAAGCCACACCCGCAGCCTCGGCTGTACGGCGCTTGGCGGACAGAAAGCGGGTGTGGCTGCCGGGGTCCAGCTTGTGGCCCGCATCGTCAAACCACAACGCGCCGAACTCTCCAAGGAAAAGCCGCCCGGGCGGGATGGCATGGGCGTCGGCCCAGCTTGCCGCCTCGGTGATTGCGGCCGAAATCTCGTCTGCGCTGCTGTGGCGATAGTCCATCACCATCTGGCGCAAGGCTGCCCGCGTGGCTTGGGCCGCCAAAGGACTGGTCGAGGCCTTTGCCCGCACCCGCGCCGCAGTTACCACCCTTGCCTGTAAGGCATCGGTAACCCTGGACGGCGGGAAGGGCAGGCCTTGCAGGAACATCAGGATATTGTCCGTCCAGCTGGCGCCTTGATGGCTGAAGGTGAAGGGGTCGTAGGTGTGGAAACTCCACAACAGATTGTCATCGGCCAGAACGGCAGGGTCCAGCACCGACAGCCCCTTCGATCCGCCCCAGCACGCACCCGACAGGACCAATGGCAGCTTCGGGGCCGCCTTCCTTGCCGCATCATGCAGGCGTTTCAGCTTGGCGGGCCAGTCCGATTTGGACGGATCGGAATAGATTGCGTCACAGTCCTGCGTCGGTTCGTTCATCACCTCAAACGCGGTGATGTCGGGGTTGAGGTCGGCAATCTTCGCGCCAACTTTGGCCACCATCCGAAGGTAAGCCGCAAATTTGACCGGGCTGGACAGGATGGCGTCAATATCGCCCACCTCACCGGCATGGGGATAGGTGTGCAGGTCCAGCACCACCTTAAGGCCCGCCGCCTGCGCCTCCAGCACGCGATGGCGCAGGTTGGTCAGCAGGCCTGCCTCGCGCGCCGTGCCTGCCAGCGCCAGCAGCGGAGACGGATCGGCGGCGATCCTGACGGTGTCAAAACCATGAGAGTTCAGGGTGGCAAAGGCCCCGGCGGGCACGTGGCGCGGGTAATCGGGGTAAATGTCCAGAAAGCCCGGATTGCTGACCATGTCGCCCGTGCTTTGCCATTCCACCCAGATGTCAGTGGAAAACCCGCGCCTTGGGGCAAAACGGTCGGCTGCCGTTTCGGCTGCGGCGGGCAGGGTCCAGATGCTTAGGGTGGCACAAAGCAAGGCAATCAGACGCTTCATCACACCTCCAACACCATCACGCGGTTCAAGGGAGTGTCGTCCGGTCCCTGATTTGGATCAAGCCCCGGAGTATCGCGGATTTCAGGGGCCATGCGCCTGCTGTGGCGGGTGAAGACGCTTTGCGCAAGGCGGCTGGCCAGACCATGCAATCGGGTCAGGCCAAGCGCCCCGGCCCCGGCCAGCATGGCCACATGAAGCCCGTCGGCGATACCCTTGCCCACGACTTCAGGGCGCACGAAGGCCATGTTGAGGTAATGAGACGCCTTCAGCATCATAAAGCCCTGAATGTCGCTGTGGTCGGCCACAAAGGTGATGTGCGGGTTCAACCAAGCGCCATAGCCCACCGGCATCGCTGGGTCATTCACCCAGTCGGCAAGTTCGTCGCCGGTATACCGCCCCGCAGCGCCAACCTTCACCGCCGCCACAAACACATCGCGGCAGGCTTGCGCATCGGCAAGGCGAAGGCGGCGGATCATGTGACCTTGGACCGCGCCTTGAACTCGGGCCGGTTCCAGGTGCCGGTGGCCATGATGCGCGACAGAATCGCTACCGCGCCGTCCACCTCGGCAGCGCCAATGTACAAAGGCGTGAAGCCAAAGCGCAGAATATCGGCGGCACGGAAATCGCCGATGACACCCTCTGCAATCAGGGCCTGCATGATGGCATAGCCGTCGGGATGGCGGAACGATACCTGGCTGCCGCGGCTTGCGTGCTCGCGCGGGGTGACCAGGTCCAGCGTGGGGCAGGCGGCTTCAACGCCCGCAATAAAGCGGTCGGTCAGGGCCAGCGATGCTGCGCGCAGGTCATCCAGATTGACATGGTCCCAGACATCCAGTGCGGCCTCCAGTGCGGCCAGTTGCAGGATCGGCGGGGTGCCAACCCGCATCCGTTCAATCCCGGCACCGGGGCGATAGTCGCGGTCAAAGGCGAAGGGGGCTTCGTGGCCAAGCCAGCCTGACAAAGCGGGCCGCACCTTGTCTGCATGACGCGGTGCCACGTAGATGAACGCCGGACCGCCGGGACCGGAATTGAGGTATTTATAGCTGCACCCCACCGCGAAATCGGCACCACCCGCCGCCACGCCCACCGGGAAAGCCCCGGCCGAATGGGCAAGATCCCAGATGATCAAAGCACCCACCTCATGCGCCCGCGCCGACAGGGCGGCCATGTCATGCCGCCGCCCGGTGCGGTAATCGACCTCTGTGATCATCACCACGGCAACGGTGTCGTCAATCGCGCCCAGAACGTCCTCGGGTGCCACCGTCTTCAGGGCATATTCCCAGCCCAAGGTGCGGCACAGGCCTTGGGCCATGTACAGATCCGACGGGAAATTCCCGGTGTCCGACAAAATCACCCGCCGATCCGACATCTCCATAGCCGAGGCCAAGGCCTGATAGACCTTGATCGACAGCGTATCGCCCATCACCACATGGCCCGGCTCTGCCCCGATCAGCTTGGCCACCCGGTCACCAACCCGCGACGGCATGTCCATCCAACCCGCCGTGTTCCAGCCCCGGATCAGCAATTCACCCCATTCAGCCGTGATCGTTGCCGCCACCCGCGCCGCAGCCGCCACCGGCAACGGCCCCAACGAGTTGCCGTCCAGATAGATCACGCCCGCAGGCAGGAGAAACTGCCGCCGGGTGGCGGCGAAATCGGTGGTCATCATGATCTTCCTTTGGCTCAGGCTACCCCGTAACCGGGTTTCGCGAAACGGTCGATTCATTTTAAGCTTGAAATACATCGCGTTCGATTGCAACCATTCATTCCCGACGCTTCCGCGAAGATTTGCGAAAATTACGCTGCGGTGCAGGATTGCGGTGCAGGATAAGGTTGCATCCCTTTTCCGCCATGATATGGCAAAAAACGGTAAACGGACCAATGGTTCGGGGTCGAACGACAGGGGGAGCGGCTTTGAAAATCGGAGCATTGGCGGAGGTTTTTCCGGGCGAGAATCGCGTGGCGATGACACCGGACTCGGCGCAGGCAATACAGAAACTGGGGCACATCTGCGTGATCCAGTCCGGGGCAGGGGCGAAAGCCGGTTTTTCCGACGCTTTGTACAGCGCCGCAGGGGTCGAGGTTCTGCCCGACGCGGCGGCGGTAGAGGCTGCTGCCGACGTGCTGGTCAAGGTGCGCGGGCCTGAGGTGGCCGAGGCGCAGGCGTTGCGCGACGGCCAGACGCTGATCAGCTTCTTCTACCCCGCCCAGAACCCGGACTTGCTGGAGACGGTCAAGTCTCGCGGGGCGAGCGTAGTGGCGATGGACATGGTGCCACGCATCAGCCGGGCGCAGAAAATGGACGCTTTGTCCTCGATGGCCAATATCGCGGGCTACCGCGCGGTGATTGAGGCGGGTGCCAACTTTGGCCGCTTCTTCACCGGTCAGGTAACGGCGGCGGGCAAGGTGCCGCCGGCCAAGGTGCTGATCGTCGGCGCTGGTGTGGCGGGTCTGGCGGCCATTGGCACGGCGACCTCTTTGGGCGCCATCGTCTACGCCTTCGATGTGCGCCCTGAAGTAGCCGAGCAGATCGAGTCCATGGGTGCGCAGTTTGTCTATCTGGAATTTGACGCCTCGGAATTGCCCGACGGGGCGGCGACGGGTGGCTATGCAGCGCCCTCGACCCCGGCGTTTCAGGCCAAACAGTTGGCCAAGTTCCGCGAACTGGCACCCGAGATGGACATTGTCATCACCACTGCCTTGATCCCCGGCCGGCCCGCGCCAAAGCTGTGGACGGCGGATATGGTGGCGCTGATGAAGCCCGGTTCGGTCGTGATCGACCTTGCTTCGGAACGTGGCGGCAACTGTGATCTGACGGTGATGGATCAGAAGATCGTCAGCCCGAATGGCGTGACGGTGGTGGGCTATACCGACTTCCCCAGCCGGATGGCGGCACAGGCATCAACACTTTATTCCACCAATATCAGGCACATGCTGACTGATCTGACCCCGAAGAAAGATGGCGTCATCGTCCACAACATGGATGATGATGTGATCCGGGGGGCGACGGTGGCCAAGGGTGGTGCCATAACCTGGCCACCACCACCGCCGAAGATCGCGGCGATTGCGGCGGCCAAGCCGAAGGAAAAGGTCAAGGAACTGACCCACGACGAAAAGCGCGCGGCTGAGGTTGCGGCTTTCAAGTCGCAGACCCGCAGCCAAGTTGGCCTTCTGGTGACCGGCGGCGCTGTGATGGCGCTGGTCGGGGCCCATGCTCCGTCGGATTTCATATCGCACTTCATCGTCTTCGTGCTGGCCGTGTTCATCGGCTTCTCGGTGATCTGGAATGTCAGCCACTCGTTGCATACGCCTTTGATGGCCGTCACCAACGCCATCAGCGGCATCGTGATCCTTGGCGCGTTGTTGCAGATCGGGTCGGGGAACTGGCTGGTGGTCACCCTTGCGGGTGTGTCAGTCCTGATCGCCTCGATCAATATCGTGGGGGGCTTTCTGGTCACGCGCCGGATGCTCGCCATGTTCCAGAAGTCGTGAAGGAGTAGGCATATGGGAATCGGTATCGTCTCGGCAGCCTATATCGCGGCAGCTGTTCTGTTTATTTTGTCCCTCGGCGGGCTTTCCGGTCAGGAAAGTGCCAAGCGGGCAGTCTGGTATGGCATCGCGGGCATGGCGCTGGCGGTGGGGGCGACGGTGCTGTCGCCCGAGGTGGCCAATGTCTGGGTGATTGCCGTCATGGTGGCGATAGGCTCTGTTGCGGGCTGGTATGTCGCCAAGCGTGTGCAGATGACCGAAATGCCGCAATTGGTGGCGGCGTTGCATTCGTTCGTCGGTCTGGCGGCGGTGCTGATCGGGTATAACTCCCATCTGGAACTGGGCCGCGTGCTGGCGATGGATGAGGCCGGGCGCGCGACGTTGATCGGCTTTGCCAAGAAGCTGGCCGAAAAGGATGCGGTGGAACAGGCGATCCTGCATGTCGAGGTTTTTCTTGGCGTATTCATCGGCGCGGTGACCTTTACCGGGTCTGTCATTGCGTTTGGCAAGCTGGCGGGCAAGGTCGATGGCAAGGCCAGGAAGCTGCCGGGCGGCCATGTGCTGAATGCTGTCGCGGCTGCTGCATCCCTGCTGCTGCTGATCTTGTATTTCAACACCGGTGGGCTTTGGGCGCTGCTCTTGATGACGGTCTTTGCGCTGTTCATCGGCTATCATCTGATCATGGGGATCGGTGGCGCGGATATGCCGGTCGTGGTGTCGATGCTGAACAGCTATTCCGGTTGGGCGGCGGCTGCGATTGGCTTCACCCTTGGCAATGACCTGCTGATCGTGACGGGGGCGCTTGTTGGTTCCTCCGGCGCAATCCTGAGCTATATCATGTGCAAGGCGATGAACCGGTCGTTCATCTCGGTCATTCTGGGGGGCTTCGGCGGTCAGACCGGCCCCGCGATGGAGATCACCGGCGAGATGGTGGCCATCGACACCGAGGGAGTGGCTGCGGTGCTGAACGATGCGGACTCGGTGATCATCATCCCGGGCTACGGCATGGCCGTGGCACAGGCCCAGCAGGCGGTCAGCGAATTGACCCGCAAGCTGCGCGCCAAGGGCAAGAAGGTGCGCTTCGCGATCCACCCGGTGGCAGGCCGTCTGCCGGGGCATATGAACGTGCTGCTGGCCGAGGCGAAGGTGCCATACGACATCGTGCTGGAGATGGACGAGATCAACGACGACTTCCCCTCCACCGATGCGGCCATCGTCATCGGCTCGAATGATATCGTGAACCCGGCGGCGCAGGATGACCCGAACTCACCCATCGCAGGGATGCCGGTGTTGGAGTGCTGGAAAGCCAAGATGGTCATCGTGTTGAAGCGCGGACAGGGCACGGGCTATTCGGGCATCGAGAACCCGTTATTCTACAAGGAAAACACCCGGATGTACTACGGCGATGCGAAGAAGTCGCTGGATGCCCTGCTGCCGATGATCAACTGACCCCGTAGGGTGGGGTTCTTACCCCACCTGACCTGACACCAAAGCAGGGTGGGGTTCTTACCCCACCTGATCTGACACCAAAGCAGGGTGGGGTATAACCCCACCCTACGGCGTCTAACGCCGTTGCATTGGCTCAGACCCGCCAGCAGAAGCAATGTCTCACGCATCAACGCCGCTGAAGCCCGCGCAAGCGGCCCCGCGCGGCCCAGGCTTTGGCGGCGTTTTTGGGCCCTGCCACCACCGTGGCGCGTTATGAACCTCGGCCAAAGCCTTGCACATGGCGGCGTCATGGCGCGGCAAAGCCCCGACCAGCGCCCGCGGCTCGGTCCCGGACACCCAGCGTGCTGGCGCAAAATGCCCGCGCGCCGCATTGGCAAAGCGCGATCAGCCTCGCAATTAGAAAGCCGTTGCCCATGCGCGCAATCCGGGCCACGCTTGCGGGACAAGGGTGCTTGGCGGCATTTCCACCTTAACGGATTGCAAGCTGCGCCGAAGGCCGCGCTTTGCCGCATCAGAACGGCGTCATGACCCTGACTGAAACGCGCGCCACGCGGCCCGATGGCAATCGCATGGTCGGTGGCGGCGCCGCTGCCGGATGGACAGATCACGATGCCCTGCCGGAACCGCATCGCCATCCGGTCCCCCGTCGCGCCCCGGCTTTTGCGGAACGGCTCCACGGCGCACAAGCCCGGGCCGAAGCCAAAACCGCCATGCGTCATAGGCGCGAAGGGGTGTGTTTTCCGGACGCCACATGCCAGCGGCCTTGGGATGCCTGGCTTGAAATGCCGCGTGCCTCGGCCATGTCCCCATCCAATCGCGCAACTTTTTTGTCGGTCTACCAAAGTATATCTGCGCTTTCGATGCCTTTCACCTTTCCACCCACCGTGTTGCCCCTATCCTTCTTTTGATACGTCGCCCGCTCCCCGCCGCCAATCCGGCCCGGAAGCCCTGCCGAGAATTCTGATGACCCTGACCGACCACCCCCTGCGCTACGCCCTCGTTAACGAATTGCATGCAAGGCCCTTTCCGGTGCTGACGGTGCCTTGCACGGCAGCCTTCGTGGCCCTGATGGAGAAGGACGGCGCCACCCGCAGCCGTGCCAATGACCGCGCCCACCTGCTGGCCCTTCTGGATCGCCACGGCTCCACCCACCCGCAACCCGATGCCACGCATTACTCCGGCTCCATTGGCCGGTCCGATCTGAAATGGGAAAGTCATACCGAGTTCGTTACCTATTCCGCCTTCACCCCAGGCTCGTCCGCCCGCCCGTTTGATCCCTTCGAGGCCGATGTCTTCCCTGAAGCCTGGCGCGCCATGGCACCGGGCCGCTGTGCCACCTCTGTCCTGATCCGGGTCGAAATGCTGACCGGCACCGAGGCCGAAATGCTCTCCCGGTTGGAAAGCTGGTTCGTGGCTGAAAGCCTTGCGGTGGCCCATGTCGTCGATGGAGCGGCGTTGGTGGCAGGCGATTTCCGCATTGATCCTGCGGGCCACATGCGTTTTGTCGTCTTCGTCAAGCCCGGCACCGGCGCGCGCCGCGTGGGCCGCGTCGTTCAACGCCTGTGCGAGATTGAAACCTACCGTGCGATGTCGATGCTGGGCCTGATCAAGGCGCGCGAGTTGACGGCGCGGCTGAATATCCTTGACCCGCGCCTGTCCGCCCTCGTCACCGGCCTTGATACCGATGGTCGCCCGGCCGAGGCGGCACTGCACGAACTGCTCACCATCGCCTCTGAATTGGAAAGCCTTGCGGTGCAAAGCTCGTTCCGGTTCGGCGCCACCAATGCCTATGAAGCCATCGTCACGCAACGCATCGACGCCCTGCGCGAAGTGCGGGCCGAGGGCCGGCAAAGCTTTGGCGAGTTCATGATGCGCCGTTATGACCCCGCAATGCGCACGGTGAAATCGACCGAGGTTCGCCTGCGCTCGATGGCCGAACGCGCCCAACGCGCCGCCGAACTTCTGCGCACAAGGGTCGATGTCGAACGCTCGGCGCAGAACCAGGACCTTCTCGCCTCAATGGACCGCCGCGCCGACCTTGCCCTGCGCCTGCAACACACAGTCGAGGGTCTGTCGGTGGTGGCGATCAGCTACTACGCCGTCAGCCTCGCCGCATACGTCGCGGCCCCCTTTGTCGAACACATCGGCATCGAAAAACCCGTCGCCATGGCGTTGCTGACCCCGCTGGTCATCCTCGCCGTCTGGCTGGCGATCCGTCGCATCAAACAAGCGATGCATTAGGCCCCCCCTCCAGTCAGCCCCCCCATTCATTTGTTCATAAATATCCCACGGGGGAGCAGGGGGTGTGAAACCCCCTGCTCCTGTCAGCGTCCGCGAATGCGCGGATCCAAAGCATCGCGCAATCCGTCGCCGATATAGTTGACCGACAGCACCGTCAGCGAAATTGCCAAGCCCGGGATGACCACTCGGCTTGGGTAAAGCTGCATGTAATCGACGCCATCATACAACAACCGCCCCCAGGTCGGGAAATCCGGCGGAAAGCCAAGGCCCAGAAAACTCAGCACACTTTCGGTGATGATCGCATTGGCAATCCCAAGGGTGGCCGCCACCATGACCGGAGAAATCACGTTCGGCAGGATGTGACGGATGATCAGCCGCAGGTCCGGTGTGCCGATTGAGCGGGCGGCCAACACGAACTCGCGTTCTTTCAAGGCCAGCACCTGACCCCGCACAATCCGGGCCGACGACATCCAGGAGGTGATCCCGATAGCAAATACGATCAGCAGGAAGGTTCCCGCCTCTGGTCCCACCACCTTGCGCACGGCGTCACCGAACAGCATCATCATCACCAAAAGCAAGGGCAGCAGCGGCAGCGCCAGAAACAGATCGGTCAGCCGCATCAGCATACCGTCCAGCCGCTTGAAATAACCCGACAGCACCCCAACCCCGGTGCCGATCACGACCGAGATCACCATCGCCACCGCCCCCACCGCCAATGAAATCCGCCCGCCGGACAGCATCCGCGCCAGCATGTCGCGCGCCAGCTGGTCGGTGCCCATTGGATGGCCCCAGGTTGGCGGCTTGTTGCGGCTCAGCATCATCTTGGCGGCGTTGCTGTCCACATAGGACGGGTCCAGCGTCCACAGAAACGGACCCATAAGGATGGCGAACATCAGCAGGCACAGCACGATCAGCCCGGTCATAGCGCCTTTATGGGTCTTGAACTGGTCCCATATGTCACGCGATTGACTGCGCGGTGGGGCAAGTTTCTCGACCTGAGGGGCCAGACAGATAACGTCAGTCATAGCGGATCCTCGGGTCAAGGATGCCGTACAGGATATCGGCAATCAGGTTGAAGGCCACGATCAGAATGGCAAAGATGAAGGTCAGGGTCTGCACCATCGGCAGGTCATTGGCATGGATGGCGCCAATCAGGGCGGCCCCGATGCCGTTGACCTTGAAGACGTTCTCGGTGATGATCGCCCCACCAAAGATGCCCGGTATCCCCAGGGCAATCACCGTCACCACCGGGATAAGCGAGTTCCGCAGCACGTGTTTCAGCACCACCGTGCCCTCGCCCATGCCCTTGGCGCGGGCGGTTCGGACGTAATCCTGGCCCAGATTCTCCAGCATCGAAGACCGCGTGTAGCGGCTGATTTCGGCCGCGTTGAACAGCGCCAGCACCATCACCGGCAAGGCCATCTGCCTGATCTGTTGAAGCAGCGTGGCCCAATCCTTGACCACCAAAGAGGTGTTATAGATCGAGGGGAACCACTTCAGCCAGATCGAGAAGATCACGATCAGCAAAACTCCGGTGAAGAAGGTCGGCACCGAATAGCCCAGCATGGCGATGAAGGTGCCAAGCTGGTCAAACCACGAATATTGTTTGTAGGCTGAATAGATGCCAATCGGCACGGCAATGATGACACCCACCAGATAGGCGGTGCCAATCACGGTCAGGGTCTGCGGCAATCGCTCGCCAATGGTGGTGAAAACCGGGCTGCGGGTCTGGTAGGATATGATCCTCTGCTGGCCTTCCACGATATGGCTGCCGAAAGCCAAGTCAAACTGGTGCATCGGCTCGACCCAGAAGAACTGGCGCAGCCACAGGATATAGCGCACGAAGACCGGCTGATCGGCCCCCATCGCGGCCATCATCTTCAGCTTCACTTCCGGTGGCACGGTGATCGGTATTTCAGACATAGGACTGCCGGGGGCAAGATCGACCAGAACGAAGATCACCAACGAGATCAACAGCAGGGTCGGGATCGCAAGCAACAGCCGGCGCAAGGTGTAGGTCAGCATCAGGTGCGGGCCTTGATGAAAGGAAGGTCTGGAAAGAGGAAGGCGGGCCTGAAGCCCGCCCTCCGGTCTGGTGTCAGATCACTTGGTGCGGGTCCAGTCCTGCACGTTCCACAGTTCGGAATCCCAGGCGTTCACCACAACACCGCCCAGCGTGTTGGACGCAGCCGACAGGCGGCCCCGGTCCACCAGCGGCACGGTGGCATAGTTGGTCTTGGTGATCACGTCGTTCATCTGCTTGGCCAATGCGGCGCGTGCGGCCATGTCGCCGGTCTGCGACAGCTTGGTCGTCAGATCGTCATAGGCCGGATCGCAGAAGCGCGGCACGTTCTCGCCCTGCCACTGGCTGGCGGGGGACGGGATCTTGTCGCAACGGTACTGCGCCAGAAAGGATTCCGGGTCGGTGCCGTCAAAGTTGTTGGCGAACATTTCCACGTCAGCATAGAAATGCTGGTAGGTGTCAGGCGTGCCAGCATCGCCGCCGAAGAACACCGAGGCGTCAATCGACTTCAGTTCGACATCGACACCCAGTTCCGTCCACCACGACTTGATCAGGCTTTGAAAGTCCTGACGGACCGGGTTGACGGTGGTTTGATAGACCAGATGCAGCTTCTTGCCGTCCTTTTCCCGGATGCCATCTGCGCCGACTTTCCAGCCTGCGGCATCCAGCATGGCCTTGGCACCGGCCATGTCCTGCTTGAGGCAGTCGGTATTGTCGGACGCAAACGCCTCCGGTGCCGGAACGATGTTGCAGGTCGGCATACCAGCGGTGCCGTAACCCACATCGGTAAGCGCCTGACGGTCAATCGCCATCGACAGCGCTTTGCGCACGTTCACATCCGAAAGGATCGGGTGCGGGTGCTTGACGGTGGAGCGTTCGTCCGCCGACAGGTCAGCCGAGGGGTCGGTCAGGTTCATCTCAAGCCGCTCGGTCGTGCTGCCGAAGGCATTGACGAAGTGGCCCTTGCCGCCCGCCGCCATCTGGGTTTGCAGTTCCGGGTTGACCTGGGTGTTCCAGGCATAGTCGAACTCACCGGTTTCCATCACGGCGCGGGCTGCGGCTTCGGCATCGCCGCCGCCTTTCAGCGTCATGGTCGCGAAGGCCGGTTTGGCCGCGTCACGGTAGTTCGGGTTGGCTTCCAGTTCGGTCGTGTCGTTGGTCTTGAAGGATACGACGCGGAACGGGCCCGTGCCGATCGGCGCGTTGTTGGCATCGGTGCAGGTCGGTGCGGCAGCGCCAAGGCATTTGGCGAATTGTGCTGCCTGAATGATCGGAGCGGTGGCCCCGACAAAGGCGGTGTAGGGGTTGGGCTTGGGCCCGGTGAAGGTCACCACGATGGTCGTGGCATCCGGGGTATCAACCGACTTGACACCTTCATATTTCGAGGCCTGCGCGCAGCCGCCATCGGGTGCTGTGCAATAGTCATAACTGAACTTGACGTCCGCCGAGGTGACCGGCGTGCCATCCGACCATTTCAGATCAGGCTTCAGCTTCCAGGTGATCGTGGTCAGGTCCTTGGACACGCCGCCATTGTCCAGCGTCGGGATATCGGCGGCCAGACGGGTGAACAGGGCACCCTTGTCATCAAAGCCCGCGAGGGGTTCGAGGACCAGAGAGGAAGCCTCAAGATCCTTGGTGCCGCCCGACAGATAGGGGTTCAGGATCGAGGGGGCCTGCCAATAAAGCACGTTGACATGGCCATCCGATCCGCGGTCGGCGAAAGCCGCCCCTGCCATCGACAGGCAGGCAGCAGCGCCCAGAAGAACAGTCTTCATTCGCATGGGGTTACACTCCGTGTTGTTGCAGTTGGTCGTGGCCGTCCGGCGTTGATCTCACCGGTGCGGAGGTGGTGGTTGTGGTGGTAGGGTAAAGATGGCAGGCAACCTGACGGCCCGGCTCGACTTCGATCAGGGCAGGGCGGTCGGTACGGCAGATGGCCATGACCTTGGGGCAGCGCGTGCAAAAGGCGCAGCCCTTGGGCGGATTGGCGGGCGATGGGACATCGCCTTTCAGGATGATGCGCTGGCGCGAGCCTTCACGGTCGGGGTCAATCTCTGGCACGGCAGACAGCAGCGCCTCGGCGTAGGGGTGCAGGGGGCGGGCATAGAGGGCATCGCGCGGGGAAAGCTCGGCGATGCGGCCAAGGTACATCACCGCCACACGGTCGGCGATGTGGCGCACCATGGACAGGTCGTGGCTGATGAACAGATAGGTCAGGCCAAGGCGGTCTTGCAGATCCTCCAGCAGGTTGACAACCTGCGCCTGAATCGACACGTCCAAGGCTGCAATCGGCTCGTCACAGACGATGAATTTAGGGTTCAAGGCAAGCGCGCGGGCAATCCCGATGCGCTGGCGCTGCCCACCCGAGAATTCATGCGGATAGCGGTTGGCAAAGCGGCGGTTGAGGCCAACCTGGTCCATCAGCTCGTAGATGCGGGCCAGACGGTCGGCAGGGTTCAGGCCCGAGTGTTCAATCAAGGGCTCGCCAATGATCTGCGCCAGCGTCATGCGCGGGTTGAGGCTGGCCTGCGGGTCCTGAAACACCATCTGCATCTGCGGGCGCTTGCGGCGCAGGGCCTCGGGGGCGAGGGTCAGGATATTGTCGCCGGCAATCTCGATAGCGCCGGCTGTCGGTTCATAAAGCCGAATCAGGGCACGGCCCACGGTGGATTTGCCGCAGCCGGATTCCCCCACCAGCCCAAGCGTCTCGCCCGCCATGATGTCAAAGCTGACACCGTCAACCGCCTTCACATCGCCGGTGTGGCGGCGCAGGATGCCGGTGTGGATCGGGAAATACATCTTGAGGTCGCGGACCTTGACAAGGGGCGCGGCGCTTGCGTCAAGCATGACGAGCCCCCAAAATCCAACGCGCAGCATGGGCCGGATGGCCCATCCTACCAACGGCTGGCGTCAGGCGCTTGGCATGGGACAAGGTAGGATGGGCCATCCGGCCCATGCTGCGCGACAGATCAGTCATTCACAGCCTCCCAATGGCAGGCGACATCATGGCCTTTCAACAGCGAGTTCTCATCCACCGCCCGGCGCAAGGGGTTCTCTTCGTCGCAGCGCTGAAAGGCATGGGCGCAGCGCGGCGCGAAGGGGCACGAGGTCGGGTCCTCCATCATGATCGGCGGTTGCCCCTTGATCACCTGCAACCGCGCGGCGCGGGCGCCAGTCAGCGAGGGCACGGTCTTCAGCAACGCCCGCGTATAAGGATGCTGGGGCCGGGCGAACAGGTCCCTGACCGGGGCGTGTTCCACCACCTGACCGCCATACATCACCATGACCCGGTCAGCTATTCCGGCAATCACGCCAAGGTCATGGGTGATCCAGATGATCGCCATGCCCAGCTTCTGGCGCAACTCTTTCACCAGCTCCAATATCTGCGCCTGAATGGTCACGTCCAGCGCCGTTGTCGGTTCATCGGCAATCAGCACATCCGGGTCGCAGGCCAGCGCAATCGCAATCATCACGCGCTGGCGCATGCCCCCGGAAAACTGGTGTGGATAGCTGTCCAGCCGACTGCCCGCATCAGGTATCCCGACCAGGTCCAGCAACTCCACCGCCCGCACCTTGGCCTGATCCTTCGACAACCCCCTATGGCGAATCAACGGCTCCATGATCTGGAAGCCCACCTGAAACACCGGGTTCAGGCTGGTCATCGGGTCTTGAAACACGAAACCCACCTTGGCACCGCGCACCTCGCGCATCTCATGCGCCGGGATTTTCAGGATATCGCGCCCGCCCAGCCAGACTTCACCCGCCCGCACCTCTGCCGGGGGCACCGGCAACAGGCCCAGCAAAGACATCATCGTTACCGACTTGCCAGAGCCACTTTCCCCCACAACGCCCAAAAGTTCACCACGGTTGAGGTGAAAGCTGACCCGGTTCACCGCATGAACCTCACCCCCACGGGTGCGGAACACGGTCTTGAGGCCCCGAACGTCCAGGACAGCGTCGCCCCCATCGGGCATATATGTCTCCCCAGGTCTTTGGTATTCTTGTTGTTCTTCGCACGGGTCGGGATGGCTTTGACCGGCACCCTCGCCCATCCCGCAGCTTTGTCGATTTTGTCCATCCGATCAACCTTAAATCTTGCAAGGTCACTCCATGGCTGACGCAGCGTTATGCCCGCTTTGCTGGCATTCTGCTGAACCTGCGCCGGATTTCAGAATGTCTTGCTGCGGGTGCTGCGCCCATTCGACCCGATGTTGACACTGCGGCCTCTGCGTTGGAAGGTCGGCCCTGCAACCTGCAAGGACCCCCCATGCCAGAGCCTTTGACCAGCCTGGAGATTCTCGCCCGTCTTGTGGCCTTCCCCACCGTCAGCCGGGACCGCAACCTTGCGCTGATCGACTGGCTGGAGGGCTACCTTGCCGCCCACGGCATCCCGACGGTCCGCCACTGGAATGAAGACCACAGCAAGGCCGCTCTGATGGCGCATGCCGGGCCACTGGTGCCGGGGGGCGTGATTCTGTCTGGCCATTCCGACGTGGTGCCGGTCGATGGCCAGCCCTGGACCTCGGACCCTTTCACGCTGACCCGGCGCGACGACCGGCTTTACGGGCGCGGCACGACGGATATGAAGGGCTTTGTCGCCCAGTCGGTCTGGGCACTGGTCGAGGCGCAGCAGCATGGGCTAAGCCGTCCGTTGCAACTGGCGCTGTCTTATGACGAGGAACTGGGCTGCACTGGGGCCGCACCGATGCTGTCCACGCTGGTCGAAGCCTTCCCCAAAGCCGATGTGGCGATCATCGGCGAGCCTTCGGGCATGCAACCCATCCATGGCCACAAGGGCGGCACCGGTTACAAGGTCCATGTGAAAGGCTATGAGGTGCATTCCTCGCTGCTGCCCTACGGTGTCTCGGCGATCATGGAGGCGGCACGGCTGATCGGATGGGTGAACGGCCGCAATGCTGCGCAGCAATTGCCGCAGCCCTCACCGCTGGCCGCCCGGTTTGATCCGCCCTTCACCACCCTGCATGTAGGCCAGATCAAAGGCGGCACCGCTCATAACATCACCGCCGCCGATTGCCAATTTGTCGTGGAATTCCGTGTGGTTCCCGGCGAAGATATCGAGGCGCTGGCGGCGGATTTCGAAGCCACCGCAGCGCGGCTAGACCGCAGCATTTCCGCCGTAAGGCCCGAGGCCGGCGTGCATCTTGACCGCTTCTTCCGGGTGCCCCCCCTGATGCCGGAACCCCACGGTGCCGCCGAGGCTTTGGTGCGCAAGCTGACCGGATCCAACGCGGGCGGCGTGGTGTCATATGGCACCGAAGCGGGGTTCTTTCAGGCGGCAGGTTACTCTGCCATAGTCTGCGGCCCGGGTGACATTGCGCAGGCCCATCAGCCCGATGAATACCTGACGGACAGCGAGTTTCAGGCCGGAAAGCGTTTCATGGCCCGCCTGCTGGAGCACTTGGCATGAGCGGCCCGATCACGATCCAGACCCCGATCCGCCACCCCGGCCCGCCTCCGCCGGAAACCGAGGTGGTGGTGATCGGCGGTGGCATCATTGGCGTGATGACGGCCTGGTATCTGGCCGAAAAGGGCATTCGCGTGACTTTGTGCGAAAAGGGCCGCATCGCGGGCGAACAATCCAGCCGCAACTGGGGCTGGATCCGCCAGCAGGGCCGCGACTTTGCCGAACTGCCGATCATGATGGAGGCGATGTCGATCTGGCAAAACCTCGCCCATAAACTGGGGCCGTCACTGGGGTTCCGGCAGGAAGGGGTTCTGTACCTTGCCCGCACTCAGGCCGAGATGCGCGGCTTTGAAGACTGGATGACCGAAGGCCGCAGCATGGGGCTTGACGTGCGGCTGCAATCCTCGATGCAGGTGCATGACCGTCTGAAAGGCGCCACCGTGCAGTGGGAGGGCGGGCTGTTCACCGCGTCGGATGCGCGGGCGGAACCTTGGGTGGCGGTGCCGAAACTGGCACAGATGGCGGCAGAGATGGGTGCGGTGCTGGTTGAGGATTGCGCCGTGCGCGGGCTTGATCTGCAAGGCGGCCGGATCAACGGGGTTTATACTGAAAAGGGCCGGATCGGATGCGAGCAGGTTGTGGTGGCTGGCGGGGCCTGGTCCTCGCTTTTGCTGCGCAGCGTCGGGGTGAATATTCCGCAGCTTTCGGTGCTGGCCTCGGTCGCGCAGACCGTGCCCTTGCCAGAAGTTTTCGCAGGCAATGCGGTAGACGACCGCTTTGCCTTTCGCCGCAGGGCCGATGGCGGCTATACGCTGGCGCCGGGGGCAAGGCACGACTTTTTCGTCGGCCCCGATGCCTTCCGCCATTTCGTTGCCTTCCTGCCAATGCTGAAGAAGGACTATAAATCCACCAGATTGCGCCCGCGCGCGCCGAAGGACTTTCCCGATGCCTGGGGCACAAAGCGCCAGTGGCAGATGGACGAGGTCTCTCCCTTCGAGCGGACAAGGGTGCTTAACCCGCAGCCCGACATGAAGGCCCTGGGGCAGGTGCAGGACAATTTTGCCGCGGCTTTTCCGGCACTTGGCCGCCCGGTGCTGGCGCGGACCTGGGCTGGCATGATCGACACGATCCCCGATGTGGTGCCGGTGGTCGACAGGGTGGCGGCGATTCCGGGTCTGGTGATCGCCACCGGCATGTGCGGCCATGGCTTTGGCATCGGCCCCGGCATGGGGCGGGTGGTGGCTGATCTGGTGGCGGGGCATGACATCGGCCACGATATGCGGCGTTTCCGGCTGTCTCGGTTTGCGGATGGCAGCAAATTGGAGCCGGGTCCGACTTTGTGAAGGTGCCACGCGCGGCGGCCCCGGCAGCGGGGGGGCTGCCGCCCCCCCGGCCCCCCCGCCTCAAGGGGAGGCACGCCCCCCCTTGAGAAACCCTCGTGGATATTTGGGCCAATGTGAAAGGGTGCAGGGGGCTTGTCCTGCAAGGGGGTTTGGCGGATGCTTTGCCCGAAAAGGAGTTCCATCATGCCCGTCAAGAACCGCTTTGCCGAACTGCTGCCCGAGATCACCGCATGGCGCCGCGATTTCCACATGCATCCGGAGTTGCTGTTTGACGTGCATCGGACCGCTGCAAAGGTGGCCGATCTGTGCCGTGGGTTTGGCTGTGACGAGGTGGTTGAGGGGATCGGCCGCACCGGGGTGGTGGCGGTGATCAAGGGGCGGGAAGGTGGTTCAGGCCGGGTAATTGGCTTGCGCGCGGATATGGACGCTTTGCCGATCAGGGAGTTGACCGGTGTGGCCTATGCTTCCACCGTTCCGGGCAAGATGCATGCTTGCGGGCATGACGGGCATACGGCGATGCTGCTGGGGGCGGCGCGCTATCTGGCCGAGACGCGGAATTTCGACGGGGTGGCCGTCTGCATCTTCCAGCCCGCCGAGGAGGGTGGCGGCGGCGGCCGCGAGATGGTGGCGGAAGGCATGATGGAGCGGTTTGGCATTCAGGAAGTTTACGGCATGCACAATATGCCAGGGATTCCAGTGGGTTCCTTTGCGATCCGCGAAGGTGCCATGATGGCTGCGGCGGATCAGTTTGACATTCTGATCACCGGGAAGGGGGGGCATGCGGCCAAGCCACATGATTGTGTCGATCCGGTTGTGGTGGCCAGCCATATGATCCTGGCCTTGCAGACGATTGCCAGCCGGAATGTAGACCCGTTGAAGCAGGTCGTGGTATCGGTCTGCGTGGTGGAAACCGACAGCCCGGCGCATAATGTCATCCCGCAGACGGTGAAGTTGCGCGGCACTGTGCGGACGATGGACGCGGGCGTGCAGGATTTCGTGGAGCGGCGGTTGTGTGAGATTGCTGAAGGTGTGGCGCTGGCGCTTGGGGCGCGGGCCGATGTGGACTACCGCCGGGGCTATCCGGTGACGGTCAATGCGGTGGAGAATACAGGGTACGCGGCCGCGGTGGCCAAGGCGATCTCGGCTTCGGTAGACACCGATACGGCGCCAATGATGGGTGCGGAGGATTTCAGCTTCATGCTGAACGCCCGGCCCGGCGCTTATATCTTCGTGGGCAACGGTGATACGGCGATGGTGCACAATGCGGCCTATAACTTCGACGACAATGTCATTCCGTTCGGGGCGAGCTGGTACGCCGGGATGGTGGAGACACGGATGCCGGTTTGAGGGATTGCGGGCGCTGGATCAATCAGAGGTGGAGAGGGGGGAGGGCAGGGCAATCGCGTTTGGCCTAAGGGTTGGCTAACTGATTGAGAAGGCTGAGAAGAAACGCATCACTCCACCCGGCGCGCTTCAGTTTGATCGAGA
>JAYSQA010000268.1:0-4829 GCA_043721775.1 Rhodobacterales bacterium | reverse complement strand
GGGTTCAGACGGCTGACATGGCGGGTGTGTTGAAAGGCCACCGCGAGATTGTGGCGCCAGAGGTCTATCTGGCGTCAACGGCGGCTACGGAATTGGCGGGCGGTCTGGCCGTGCTGGCGCAGGCGGGTGAGGGTGATGAGAACCGGCTGGCCGCCTGTCACGCCCTGTCGCGTGCAGTGTCGGAAGCCATCGAGTACCAGCCCGGTGCCACTCATGCCCGCACAACGGCAGCTGAAGCTTTGGAATTGGGGGTGGGCGTCTGTCAGGACCACACGCACGTTCTGTGCGCTATCGCCCGGGCCAACGGGATTCCGGCGCGCTATGTCTCGGGATATTTGCTGGCCGATACCGAAGGCGAGGCGCACGAGGCCGCCCACGCCTGGGCCGAACTGCATATTCCGGGCCTTGGCTGGGTTGGCTTTGATCCGGCCAATGAATGCTGCCCGGATGATCGCTATGTGCGGCTGGGGTCGGGCCTCGATTCGCGCGAAGCCGCACCGATTCGCGGATCGGCACGCTCGAATGGTGCGGAAAGTCTGAATGTGACCGTTGCGGTTCTGGCCACGCAACAATAGGTTTGCCGCACCGAAAAGGCCCCTCGCTCAACAAAGCCCCTGCCCAAAGAAAGAATATGACGATGACCTATTGTGTGGGGCTTTTGCTGAACGAAGGCGTGGTGATGCTGTCTGACACCCGTACCAACGCGGGACTTGATAACATTTCCACCTACCGCAAGATGTTCTTCTTTGAAGACCCCGGCGAGCGGGTGATTGTCATCATGACAGCGGGGTCTTTGTCGGTCACGCAAACCACCATCGCGCGCTTGCAAGAGGCGGTGGATGACCCGGATGCGACCGAGGACACCTCGATCCTGAAAGCGCCCACCATGTTGAAGGCCGCACTGTTGATCGGCAACATGCTGGCGACGGTGCGCAGCGAGATTGACGAGAAGATGCTTGCGATGAAGCAGGGCGTCACCGCAAGCATGATCGTCGCCGGGCAAAGGAAGGGCGGCCCGATGCGGCTGTTCCTGATTTACCCGGAAGGCAATTTCATTCAGGCCACCGAAGACACGCCCTTCCTGCAAATCGGCGAGCACAAGTATGGCAAACCGATCCTTGACAGGGTGGTAAAGCCCTCGACCTCGATGGCCGATGCGCAAAAGGCGGTGCTGCTGTCGATGGATTCGACGTTGCGGTCGAACCTGTCGGTGGGGATGCCGCTGGACATGTGCATCATCGAGAAAGACGCGCTGCGGGTTGGCCGAAAGCGGCGGATCGAGGCCGGGGACGAACAGTTCCGCGTGATGAGCGAGGCCTGGAGCAAGGCCCTGCGCGACGGTTTCACCCAGATCAACATCTGAGGCACCTGGGGCCGGCAGCCGGGGAGGTTTCACACCTCCCCGGACCCCTCTGTGGGATATTTATGAACAAATGAAATAGCGGGGCCGGGGGGGCTATTGGCCGAAAAGGGTCACGGCGTCCGTCAGGAAGCCATCGCGCAATGCGGGGCGTTCCATCAGGATTTCATGCTCGGCGCCTTGAACGAGGCGCAGGGTGCCGTTGGGCCAGTTTGGCATCCGAGTGAGTATCGGTTTCGGGTCGACGATCCTTTCGTGGCTTCCCAAGGCGCAGAGGGTCGCGACTTTGGGCGAGGGCAGGCGGGACAGGGCGCGGCATTCCGTCAGGGCGGCGTGGAGCCAGCCAAAGCTGGGGCCGCCGAGTGAGAGGCCGGGGTGGGCCAGAGCCTGACGGCGCATATATTCCCACATGTCGGGGTTGGTGGTCAGGGTATTGTCGGCGAAGGGCTGGTCGGTGACATAGATCGCGGGGCCGGTGCCAAAGACGTAGCGGTGCTGGAAGTGCAGTGCTGCGGAGGCGGCGGACAAGACGTTGGCTATGGGGCGCATCAGGGGCGAGATCAGGATACCCCACATCGGGCCGGAAAATGCGGCGGTCTGGAACGGTAGCCCGCGTAGCAGGGCGCGCAGGCCGATGGTGCCGCCCATCGAATGCGCCAGCAGGTGGAAGGGTTGTGGCAGGCCTTGCACACGGGCAAAGGTCAAGAGCGCGTCAAGATCGGTCTGATATTCCGCAAAATCCGTGACATGGCCGACCAGAGGGTCGGCCAACGCCCGGTCAGACATGCCTTGGCCGCGCCAATCGACCGTCAGCGTGGCGTAGCCGGACTGGGCAAGGGCCACGGCGGTGCGGCCGTATTTCTCGATATATTCCGAGCGTCCCGGTAGCAGAACCACGGTGCCCCTGGTGCCTGTGGCATTCCAGAACCCCGCTCTCAGCCGCTTGCCATCCGATGTTTTCAGCCAGACTCCCTGCCCATCTTCCGGCCCCAGGGCCACGTCGTTGAACAGGGGGGCGGGCGTCAACTTAGCACCTGACCCAGTTTCATCGCCAGACCCATCGGGCCATCGACGGTCAGCTTGCCGGACATGAAGGCCGTGGCGGCGGAAATCTCACCGGCCAGCAAGGCCTGAAACACTTCTGGCGTGGCGGTCAGGGTCACATCGGCGGGTTCATCCCCGGCACGGGCACCGTTGGCGTCCAGCATGATGGCCCCTTCGCCGATGAAAGCAAACTTTGCCACCGCCTCGAACCCCTTGCCGGCCCGTGCGGAAAGCGCTGCAAGTGCAGTGTCGATAACTTTGCTCATCTCTGTCCCTTTCGTGATGCCCTGCCACTGGCGTTTTCAGCGCCATGCGTTACGTTACCGCTTATGAAAGCCCTGCGCCCGCTTGCCAATGGTATCGTTGCAATCCTTATGGTGATTGCGGCAGGAGTAATGCCTGCCTTGGCAGACAATGCCCGGTTGGATGAATTGTTCCAGCAACTGCAAACCGCAACGGATGAGGACGCCGGGCCGATCACGCAAAACATCTGGATCGAATGGTCGAAATCCGGTTCTGCCTCGATGGACCTGCTTTTGAAGCGCGGGCAGGATGCTTTGGCTGCCGGAGACCCGCAATCGGCCATCGACCATCTGACAGCCCTGATCGACCACGCGCCGGATTTCCCTGAGGGGTATAATGAGCGGGCGACCGCCTATTTCCAGATCGGCCAACTGGGACTGTCGGTTGCCGATATTGCAAGGACACTGGCGCTGAACCCGCGCCATTTCGGGGCGCTGTCCGGACTTGGCATGATCTTCGAACAGTTGAATGAGCCGGATAAAGCGCTTGAGGTTTACCGGCAGGCTTTGAAGATCAACCCGCACATGAAAGATGTACAGGATGCGGTGAAACGGCTGGACGCCCAGCTTGGCGGGCAGGAGCTGTAAGTGCAGGAACAATCGGTGGTGACGGCGGTTCTTGGGCCGACCAACACCGGCAAGACTCATTATGCCATCGAAAAGATGCTGAGCCACCGCACCGGGGTGATCGGCCTGCCGCTGCGGTTGCTGGCGCGTGAGGTGTACGACCGGGTGGTGGCGCTGCGTGGGCCTTCGGTGGTGGCGCTGATCACTGGCGAAGAGCGAATCGTTCCCGAACGGCCCTTGTATTGGGTCGCCACCACCGAAGCGATGCCGTTGGAGATTGGCGCGGATATCGTCGTGGTCGACGAGATACAGCTTTGTGCTGACCCAGAGCGGGGGCATGTCTTCACCAACCGCCTGCTGCTTGCGCGGGGGCTGCTGGAGACGCTGTTTCTGGGGTCAGACACCATGCGTCCGGCGATTGCGGGGCTGATCCCCGGTGTGCAGTTCATGCGCAAGGAACGGATGTCGACCCTGACCTTCGCAGGTTCGAAAAAGATAAGCCGGATGCCGGAACGGTCGGCCATTGTCGGGTTTTCAGTTGAAAATGTCTATGCGATTGCGGAGTTGATCCGCCGCACCAAGGGCGGCTGTGCGGTGGTGATGGGGGCGCTTTCCCCTCGGACGCGGAATGCGCAAGTTGCCATGTATCAGAACGGCGATGTGGATTATCTGGTGGCCACCGATGCGATTGGCATGGGGTTGAACCTTGATATCAAGCATGTGGCCTTTGCCTCAACGTCGAAGTTTGACGGGCGCCGGATGCGAATGCTGAACACGCAGGAAATCGGCCAGATCGCCGGTCGGGCCGGGCGGCATACTGAAAACGGCACCTTCGGCGTGACGGGCGAGGCGCGGCCCTTCGACGAGGAAGAGATCGAGGCGATCGAGGCGCACAAGTTTGACCCGGTCCGCAAGCTGATGTGGCGGAATGCGGAACTTGACTTCGGCTCGGTTGACCGCTTGATCCGCAGTCTGGAATTGCCGACCTTCAACCCTTGGCTATCGCGCGCCCGCGATGCCGATGACGTTCTGGCGCTGAAATATCTGTCCGCCCTGCCGGAAGTCATGGAAAAACTGACCGGCCCGCAACGCATCCGCTTGCTGTGGGATGTCTGCCGCGTGCCGGATTTCCGCAGCGCCTCGGACAATGAGCACCTGACGCTGCTGACCCGAATCTTCGAATTCCTGACCGGGCGCGGTCTGTCCCAAACGCGTATCCCCGCCGATTGGCTGCAAAAAGCCATCGAACGCATCGACAAACCGGGCGGCGACATTGATATAATCTCGAAACGTCTGGCCTATATCCGCACCTGGACCTACATTGCACAGCGCAAAGGCTGGGTTGAAGACGAAAGCCATTGGCGCGACGAGACGCGTGCAGTAGAAGACCGGCTGTCAGATGGCCTTCATCTGGCGCTGACGCAAAGATTTGTTGACCGGCGCACATCGGTGCTGCTGCGGCGGTTGAAGCAGAAGGAGACCCTCGTGGCCGAGGTGAATGACAAGGGCGAAGTCACTGTAAGTGGCGAATTCGTGGGCAAGCTGGACGGGTTCCG
>JAYSQA010000267.1:0-1517 GCA_043721775.1 Rhodobacterales bacterium | reverse complement strand
GCGGGGGGCGCCATGCCACGGCCTTGCGCCCATTCCTGCAGGCTGGTCTTGGCATCGCGGGCGTCGGCTTCGACGGCGTTGATGCGGCTGCCCCAAAGGCGCAGGATCACTTCGCGGGCGGCGTCAAAGCCACGGTCAAGGTAGATGGCGGCAATCACCGCCTCCAGCGCGTCGCCCAAAAGCGCCTCTTTGCGGCGGCCGCCGGATATCATCTCGGAGCGGCCCAGTTTCAGCACCTCGCCAAAGCCGAATTCGCGGGCAACATCGGCGCAGGTTTCCTTGCGGACAAGGGCGTTGAAACGGGGGGCAAGCTGGCCTTCGGCGGCGGCGGTGTCGGCGGTCAACAGCGCCTCGGCCATGACAAGGCCCAGCACGCGGTCACCCAGAAATTCAAGGCGTTCGTTGTTGGCGCGGGTGGGCGAGGACATCGAGGCATGGGTCAGCGCCTGCACCAGAAGCGCGGGCGTGTGGAAGGCATAGCCGATGCGGATGCTGAAGGTTTGCAGGTCGTGCGAAAGCTTCAAAGCTGGCCCCCGAAAAACATGCAGCCCCGCTTGCGCGAGGCTGGCAGGGCAACGGTGCTGGTCGGGCGCAGGTCTGTCATGCGGGTGTTATTCAACCGCCTTGAAGAAACGATCCGAACGCCATGTCCAGAACTGGAACAGCGACGACCCGGCAGAGGAGAACATGATGCGGTCGGCACGGCCGATCAGATATGCCGCGGGCACAAAGCCCACGCCACCAACGCTTTGTGAAAAGCGGCTGTCCATCGAGTTGTCGCGGTTGTCACCCATGAAGAAGTAGTTGCCTTCCGGCACGGTGAACACATCGGTATTGTCGGCATAGCCGTTGACGTCGATGTTCAGGACGTCATGTTTCACGCCGTTCGGCAGGGTTTCAATGGCGCGCTGCTTTTCGCAGATGCCGCCCTCGCCCACCGGGGCGTTGGAACAGCGCGGCGAATTGCCCATCGAGCCCTGCGCCTCATAGGTTTCCTTGAACACACCGGCGGCTTCTTGCGGCACAAGGGTGTCGTTGATGTAAAGCAGGCCCTCTTTCATCTGGATCTTGTCACCCGGCAGGCCGATCAGACGCTTGATGTAATCCTCGCCATTGACCGGATGACGGAACACCACCACGTCACCGCGCACCGGGTCGCCCGACAAAAGCGGCAGCTTGATGCGGCCCGGGATCGGGCAGGCCGAGAAGGGGCAGGAGTATTTCGAATAGCCGTACGCCATCTTGTTGACGAACAGGAAGTCACCGATCAACAGGGTGTCCTTCATCGACTCGGACGGAATCCAGAAGGGTTGCAGCAGAAGGGTGCGGAACAGGCCCGCAATCAGCAGGGCATAGACCACGGTCTTGATGGTTTCGACGATGCCGCCGTCGGCCTTGCTGTTCGATGCCATTGAAGGGGCTTTCCTGAAGGGTTCGGGCGCTAGATGCGCGGGAAGCCTGATGGAGTCAAGGAGAAGGCGGGTTGGTGGCGGTCACATCGGGGGGAACAGGGGTCG
>JAYSQA010000266.1:0-4966 GCA_043721775.1 Rhodobacterales bacterium | reverse complement strand
TGCTGCACCGCCTGGAACCGCTTCGCCAACGACCCAAATACCGTAACCTCAATCACAACCAGAAGCTGGGCACAGGTCAATTGAACGGGCCGTTGGTATCAAAGGTCCAGAATACATAAGTCTTTCCAACACCTCGCATAGTAGCCGAACCCTCGAATATGTCTTCGGCAACAACCACTTTGGCAAACTTATGTTCTTAGCAACGCCGTACTCGCTAATTGTTCCATCCCTGATGATCACATAGACCCTCGGCGGTCTGCATTTAGCGTTATATACGGTGTTTCTTGGCCACTGGGAGATTCAGGTTATTTTAACTTTGAAGATGGAGAATGGAAAACCTATAGGGTCGGCCTTACGGCAACAGTCGGTGGTATACTTGGATCTGGTTTTGCTGGATGGCTACTTTCGCTATGTCAGAAGCTCACGTCGGCTCTCCAAGCCGAGGATACCCGGGCCCCTATCGACATTCTGAAATCTTCGGTTTGAGCCGTCGGCATATATTTTTTGCTTGTATGGACTTGGTAGCCAGGTTCTCGATTGGCGGGATAAGTAACCCTGTCCCGATGTTCGGGATCGAGTGCGAACGACCTCTAACTGCTGTCTTAGTCACATTTGTCCAAATATCCCACGGGAGGTCCGGAAGGTGTGAAACCTCCGGTGGCCGCCAAGCGCGCGACATCAGGCATAGGTAGGATGGGCTATCCGCCCATCGCCCCCTCACTTCCATCGCATCACCGCCGTCACCGGTGCCAGTTCCACGCCCGAGGCTCTGCCCTCGATCATCCATTGCAGGATCGTGGCCACCGTATCTGCTCTTGTATCGCCGATCACCACCACCGACCCCACTTGCGCCGCCTTGAAGGCTGCGCGGTCAAGGTAGCGGCGCATCACCGGCTGGCTTTCGTTCTCGCCGTCCAGACGACGAAAGACCACGGCGGCAGGCAGGCCGTCACGACGGGCAATCTGATCGGCGGCGTTCAGCCCGCGATCATAAGTCACCAGCCCGCGGCCCTGATCAGCAATCACCGGCAGAACCAGACCGGCCAGGGCGCGGTTGTCCTGAAACCCGCCCTCTGCTTCATCAATCACCCCGACGGCCTCTGGCAAAGTGTCCTGCAAGGTCTGGAAGGTCTGGGCAAGGTCGGCGGCCGTGGCCCCGGCCGGAATGCCATTGGCCAGCATCAGCACCTCTTGGCCCGCATCGCGAAAGGCTGTCTCGGCCACTTTCGCATCCGTCGCCAAAGGGTCCACCACAAAGGTCACCGGGAAGGGCAATTTGGCCAGATCCGTACGGCTCATCCCGGCAGCGCCCACATCATGCAACAAAATGACGAACAGCGGCTTGCCACCCGTGCCTTCAAAGGGTCGCGCGTATTTGACGATGGGCCGGTCTGACCCGCCCACCGCTCCGCCCGGCGTCACCCCACCTTGAAGCGTCGCATCGTCGCCCTTGGGGGCATCGCCGATCTGCGGCAGCGCGTTGGTCTGAACCCCCGGCACAGACGGCTTCAACGCTGAGGGCTGCAACACCGCAGGCCGCGTGCCGTCCAGTGCCTTCACGCCCGGCAACCCGGGCACATCCGGCGTGATGAGGCGCGGGGCCACGGGTTGTGGGGCATCGGGGGCCATGTCGGCAGTGTCGGGCGCCGAGACGGCGGGCAGCGGAGCCGGGTTCACCCCCGGATCCGCCGAAGCCGAAATCTGCGGCAGGCGCGTCGGTTCGGTCAGGCCAGCCCCTTGCGAGGGCACCAGCAGCGCGTCCTTCGCCCCCAGCGGATCGGGCGCGGGCACCTGCACCACGGGGGTCTGGTCTTGCACTGGCGCAGCCAAAGCCGCGTCCAGCGATGACAACGCCGGAGGAGCCTCGGCCACAGCCGGAAGCCCCGGCGGCGGCGCAAGTGTCACACCTTGATCCCGCGCCACAGGCGCATAGGTGTCTGGCGTCGCAGGTTCAGGCGCAGCTGTCACCACAGGCGCAGTCGTCGTATAAGGGGCCGGGCCGGCCTGCGCTTGCAGATCGGTTTTGCTGGTGTTTTCCGGTGCTGTCCCGCCTTGCACCCCCACCATCGTGCTGGCTTTGCCCACGTCAGCCGAGTCAGTGCTGGCTTTTCCAGTGCCAGCCGTGCCCGTGCCAGCCGTGCCCGTGCCAGCCGTGCCCGCGTCAGGGGCGGCGGCCGCTTTGGTTGGCGCGGCACTGGCAGTGGCCGCAGCTTCGGTCGTGGCGGTTTGGTCAGCGGGGGCCACACTGGCAACCGGCGCTTTCAGAGGTGCTGGGTCCGTGGCAGCACCGGACGTGATCAGATCGGGCGTGATCTGATCGGGCAAAGCGCCTGTAGCCCCCTGCATCGCAAGCGGCGCGGTCGTCAGGTCAGGCGTATTGGCAACGGTGGCGGTCTGACCTGCCGTCAGATTGGCCGGTGAAACCGCAGCCTTTGCCACCGGCGCGGCTTGCGTTTGCGCCGAAGCAGATCGGGTTGCAGAGGTCTGGACACCAGCGTTGTCAGCGCCCGGGCTGACCGGCGCAGCCTTTGCAGGCTCGGCAGATGTGGCAGGCTCGGCAGATGTGGCAGGCAATGCAGGTGTGGAAGGCTCGGCATGCGTTGCCTCAGCCATCGCAGGTGTGGCGGGCTGATCAACTGCGGGGCTTGTCTGCACCTGTTCCGCCGTTCCGGAGCCCGGCGTTGCGGAACCGGGCTTTGCCGCCGTCACCGGCTGCCCCGAGCCGTCAGCGCCCGCTGCCGGACTGTGGATCAGGCCCTTGGGCGGTGGTGCCAACTGCGACAGAAGGCCAAGCCCTGCCCCAACCACCACAAAGCCCCAGACCAGACCGCTCGCAAAACTCCGCGCCACTTCGATGCTCCCTCACGTGCCCTCGGGCCCAAACCCATCCGGCGGCATTGGCCCTTTTTGCAGGTATCCCTTGACACCCCCGGACCTTTCCAGACGGGTATATCCCGGTCTGGTTCAAGGTTCACCCCCCGATGGTAACAGCTTGGCCCCTGTGCTGCATCTTGTCGCCAAAATACCATCGGTGCCCAAAGCCGTCCAGCGCCGCCTGAGCCATCAGATCCAGCCAATGGGATGCATGGGTTATGGCGAAAGTCCCGGTCTGGAGGCGTGGAACGGCTGGCAAATCGCGACCGGCATTGGCCATGGCACGGCAGGCGTCACAGAAAATACCTTTCGCCGCAGCGCAAATGCGCCAGACCTGACGCCGGACCACGCCCAAAAAACGGGCACGCCGGCCGGTTGAACCCTGGCCCCGCGCCGATATGGGACGACGCCGTGGCACTTTGCGCGCCCAAAGGCCCGATCCGGCGACATAGCCGTCTTGCGGTCTGCTTGCGGCCCCTTCGCAGAACGTGGCCCGCTTTGAAGCGAGGGCCGCCGCAGGAAACGCAAAGCCTGGCCACCGTCGCGTGCCGCCCGCAGATCGCCCGCATGTCCGGCACAGGGGGCCACCGGGCATCAGCCACGCCGGTTGTCAGCCGAACCAACCACCCGCGAGATGACGGCAGCAGATGGCCTGAACGTCCAGGCACCCGTCAAAACTGACCTCGCGCCAGCGGTGGTCCACCTTCGTGTCGCACCGCATTCATAGGCTGCCCGCATTCAGAGACTGCCCGATCCGGCTGTTGCAGGAGCCTCCGGGGCCGTCATCCGCCGGATTGACGGCGCAGGGTGCGCAGTTCATCGGCGGTCAAATACCCGGTCACCCGCAGGCGTTCATCGCTTTGCCATGTGGCCAGCGCCCGCCGGGTGTTCGGGCCGAAAACGCCGTCGGCACCGCCTGTGGCATATCCAAGCCACGACAGCCTGATCTGGATATCGCGCCGCTCCACATAGGTCAGGCTTAGCAGACTTTCCTCAAGCGGATCATTGACCTGCACCGTGCCGCCGGTGCCCGGTCCGACACTTGCGCCCGCCTGCCGTGCGATCAGCGCGACCTGTTGTGCGGTGACATAGCCGGTTGGCGCCAGTTTGTTTGCGGTCTGCCAGTGCGTGATGGCCCTGCGGGTGTTTGCCCCCCAAAGGCCGTCCGCTACGCCGGTGGGATAGCCAGTCGCCGTCAACTGCCGCTGAATCAGGATGCGGTCTGCTCTGGTCAACCCGATCGAGGCTTCAACATAGGCGGCACTTTGCGTGCCGTCTACCGGCGGTTGCTGCGGGTCTGGAATGACCACCTCGCCCAACCGCGCCAAGGCTTGCTGGGCATTGGCGCGGTAGGCACCCTTGGGGAATCGTGCCAGATAATCGCGATAGCCGCTGACGGTGTTCAGGTTCTGCGCCGCCACATAGGCGTTGCGGTCCGTCTCTTGCGCCAGCATCGACTGGGCAAGGCCCGCCAGAATCTTGCCCAGGTCCGTTTCAGCATGAACAGGGGCCGCAACCGCCAGGCCAGCGGCTAGCAAAAGGGGAAACGTCATTTTGCGCAAGGGATGTTCCTTTCGGTCGCCACGGCCGCCTTGGCCAGCAGGCTATCGATAGGACAACGCGGCTGCGCCAGATAGGTTGCAGGAAATCGTCATCATCCGCGAACAGGCCTGCGCAGCCTGCCAGCGCGTGACGCGGTATCAGGGGCAAGCCTTGCCGCAACAGCAGCCAAATCATCAGCGGCAGCAAAGCAAAAGCCGCCCCAGCAACGGTTTTACCGAAAGCGCGCAGCATAAAGGGCTGCTTGCCAATGATCCAACAGCCGCCCCAGTTTGCAAAACGCAAAACGCGCTAAGCCTGCAAGATCACCACCCCCCAGCGCGCCAAGGCGGTCGCACCATGATCGCCATATCACTGGTGCCGGGATGATCACACGGAAAGCAAGCCCCTCAGGCAGGAATAGCCCGTTCTGCCGCCGGAAGCATCGCCGGGGCCAGGGGAATCGCGTTTGGGATTTGACCTGATCCGAAGGGTCTTGCGGTCTTGGGCGGGATGGATTCTGGGGTGGGGATCGCCCTTTTGGAGCCCGTTC
>JAYSQA010000265.1:0-3831 GCA_043721775.1 Rhodobacterales bacterium | reverse complement strand
GCCGGCGCCAAAGCATGGCTGCTCATCGCCCACACCCACCATCTCATCCGCCTGCTCGCAAGGCCATGACAACACACAGATAGTTTCGAAGCAGACTCTGAGGTCTCGCGCCATCCCGCCTGGGTTTTGAGAAAGAAGATCATGGCCGTGGTGTCGCCAGCACGGGCCTTGGACACCAGACTTTGGGCTATGGCACCAACGGCACGAGCCCGCCCCCTTTTATAACGTTCTGATACCTCCGCATCGCGGTTGAGGATCGAGAAGAAGGTCGTGCGCCCGATGCCGAAGTAATCCGCCATCTGCGCTACGGTCAGCACGGCGGCGAGGGTCTCGACCTCGGCCAGTTGCGCCGGGCTCAGTTCTGTGCGGGGACGCCCTCCAAGGTTCATGGCTTGACTTCCCGCGCCGCCTTCACCTCGGCAAAGCTGCAGCCATCGAGCGTGGCCAGCTTGCCGGTCAATCCCTCCCACCGGATGACCGTCACATCGACGTAAGCCTGATCAAGCTCCAGGGCGTGCGCCACACGTCCGGATGTCTCAGCCGCAATCAGGGTGGTGCCGGATCCCGAGAAGGGCTCGTAGACCGCCTGACCCGCGCTGGAATTGTTCAGGATCGGACGGCGCATCGCCTCGACCGGCTTCTGGGTGCCGTGGATGGTGGTCGCATCCTGATCGCGCCAGGGGATCGACCAGAGCGTGGTCTGCTTGCGGTCGCCGCTCCAATGGCCCTTGCCCTTCTGACGCACCGCATACCAACATGGTTCATGCTGCCAGTGGTAATCGCCGCGTGAGAGGACCAGCCGCTCCTTCGCCCAGATGATCTGCGCGCGGATGTCAAAGCCGCAGGCGGTCAGACTTTCGGCCACCGTGGTGGCATGCAGGGCGCCATGCCAGACATAGGCGACCTCGCCAGGGAACAAAGCCTAGGCCTCGCGCCAGTCCGCCCGGTCATCGTTGGCGACCTTGTCCGTCCGCTTGGTCTCCGACAGCCCCGCCGCATTGCGCCAACCGGGATTATAATTCACCCCATAGGGCGGATCAGTCACCATCAGATGCGGGCTCACCCCGGCGAGCAGCCGCGTCACATCCTGAGCCTTCGTCGCATCCCCACAGAGCAGGCGATGCGAGCCGAGACACCAGAGGTCACCCGGCCGCGACGCCGGCACCGATGGCACGTCCGGAACATCCTCTTCGCGCGCATCAGCCTGGCCAAAGCGCAAAAGGTCGTCGATCTCGCCCGCATCAAAACCGATGCTGCCCAGGTCCACGCCGAGGTCAGACAGTTCCGCCACCTCGAGCGCCAGCGGATCCCTGTCCCAGCCCGCCTGTTCCGCCAGCTTGTTGTCGGCCAGCACATAGGCCCGCTTTTGCGCAGCACTCAGATGACCAAGTTCGATCACCGAAACCTCGGCTAGGCCAAGCTTGCCCGCCGCCAGCACCCGGCCATGCCCCGCGATGATCCCGTTGGCCCCATCGACCAGCACCGGGTTGGTGAAGCCGAACTCCCGGATCGACACCGCGATCGGTGCCACCTGGGCCGCGCTGTGCGTACGGGCGTTGCGCGCGCAGGGGATCAGCGCCCTAATCGGCCGATAGTCGATTGCCACGGTCTGTCCGCCGTCCATGCCTGCCTCCGATCCGGCCCAGCAGCGGCCGAAAGGGCAGTATACCATGAGGATAAGCCATTGTCTTTACGACAATAAATGACATTCAGCGACAAGGGGCGACAAACATGAAGCTAAGTTCTTTTGCGGGCCGATTTCCTCTCTTTATGGTGAAGTCTGGCCATAAATGCTGCAGAGAAATCGTCGTAGCGAGCCGACCGCCGATCAAGATTGCTGCCCTCCGTTATCTAGGTACGGCAATCCTGCCCAGCTGATTGCGTCTTCCAGCGCTTTCGACACACCCAGGACAAGCGCATCGTCGCCAGGTCGTCCAGTGACCTGTACTGCCACCGGTAGCCCGGATGCTGTCAGGGAAACCGGCAAAACTGCCGAGGGTTGCCCGGCAAGGTTGGCCGGCGTCGCGAAGGGGGCAAAGCCATAGCCCCGCTCAACCCACTTCTGAAGGTCTGACCCGCAGGCTGCAAATGTCAGAGTGTTCAGCGGGGCAGGATCCTCACCCAATGCGGGCGTCAGGACAAGATCGACCTCACTCATCGAACGTCCGATCGCCTGCGCCACTGTGGTCATCTTCAAACGGGCTTCCAGCAGATTCAGGGCGGAAAGCCGCCTTGCCTGCTCGATGTAGGCCCAAGTCATCGGCTCCAGTTCGTCGCGTTCGGGTTGGCGCCCAAGCTCGCGCGCGCGTTCTTCCACCAGATGCAGGACTTCGACGATCCAGAGCGAGTCGAACCACGGGCCAAACTGAGCCTCAACCGGGAAGTCATAGGGTACCACGACATGGCCCATCGCCTCAAGGAGACGTGCCACCTTTTCGGCCGCAGCAACTTGGGCGGCACCGGCGGACTGCCGGTAAGCATTCTTCGTCGCCAGTCCGATACGCAAAGGCCCGGTTGCCGTGTCCAATCCCCTCAGAAAGCCACCCGTCGGTGCCGGCCGCCCGTTCCGCGTCCCGCAGTCCGGACCCGCTGTCAAATCGAGTGCCGCAGCACTGTCACGCACCGACCGGGTCAGGACGTGATCGGAATCCAAACCGCTGGCGATTTCGTCCCACCATGGCCCCAAAGGATTGAGCCCGACCGAGGGTTTGAAGCCGAACACTCCGCAGCACGCGGCAGGGATGCGGATCGAACCGCCCAGATCGGTGCCGTGTGCCAAAGGGACCATTCCGCTGGCAACGGCAGCCGCAGCGCCGCCGCTGGACCCACCGACCGTCACCCCTGCGTTCCATGGATTCCGGCATGGCCCGTACGCCAGGGGTTCCGTGGTGAAGTCCCCGGCGAACTCCGGAGTGTTCGTCGTGCCCAAAACGACAAGCCCACCCTCGCGCCAACGGCGGACCATCGTGCTGTCGCCTCTCGGCTGCGCCGTCGCGAAAAAGCGCGAGGCGAACCGGGTAGGCAACAAGGATGAGTACAGGTTTACGTCCTTCAACAGGAATGGCACACCCCAAAGCGGCCCCGGCTGATCGGGACGGTTCTGGTCCATCTTGTCCGCTTCGGCCCGTGCCGCATCGAACCGGTCGGCAACGACCGCATTCAGCGTCGGATTTTGCCGTTCGATGCTGCCGATCGCAGCATCTGTCGCCTCGCGGACGGAAAGGTCGCGCCTCGCGATCCGAGCCGCCAGATCCAGTGCATCTGTTTGGAATTGTGTGCTCATCGGGTGTTCTGCCATTGAAAGGAGGGCCGTACGACATCGGTAGGGAATTGCGCACACCTTGCGCCAAGGAGCGCAGAAACGGAAGGGCGCGCCAGTCGGAGGTATCGCAAGGTCGAGCCATTGCCCGGGTCGGAACGCAATCAGGCCGCCATTGACCATTCACACATAACGCTTCGCGCCGGCAGGTCGCCTCGGTGCAGAGCTCTATTCTTCCTTCTCAGTCGTGAAGGTCAGCGGATAGCCCATCTGACGCCCGCGTTGGGTGGCCTCGGTGGCTTTGGTCTCGGCCACTACCTTGGTATAGACCGCGACCACGCAGGCGCCCCTGCGGTGTGCCGTGAGCATCACACCCAAGGCTTCACTTTCGTTCATTCGGAAGACCGCCTTGAGGACGGTGACGACAAAGTCGCGTGGCGTGAAGTCGTCGTTCAGCAGGATCACCTTGTAGAGGCTCTGCTGCACAAATCCTGTTAGGGATTCATCTTGTGAATCCAGCGTGATAGCTGGGGTGGATGAGCGGACCGAACACGCCGGCCTGCAAGACCCTG
>JAYSQA010000264.1:0-2495 GCA_043721775.1 Rhodobacterales bacterium | reverse complement strand
GTCTCGTCATGGTCATCTCCTCGCTCGCAGCATCTTCCTGCTGTTGCGCGGAAAATCCACCTATCCCGGCTGTTCGGATTTCCGGAACCACCTCTAGGGTCAGCAGACTGTAGGTCTGGCAGGGCGGTGTCCTGACCGGTTCAACCCAGTCTGACCTTGATCAGCCCGCCCACCGCGCCGAAATCCATGCTGCCGGTGTATTTGGCCTTGAGGACCGCCATCACGCGCCCCATGTCCTTGACCGAGGCGGCACCTACCTCGGCAATGGCGGCGGCAATCGCGGCTTCAACTTCAGCGCCAGTCAACTGCTTGGGCAGGAACTCTTCGATCACCTTGATCTCGGCGGCTTCCTTGTCGGCAAGATCTTGACGGGCACCTTCAAGATAGACTTTCACCGACTCCTGCCGCTGCTTGACCATCTTGGCCAGCACCGCCAGCTCATCCGCGTCCGAGATCGCAACCCCATCGCCACGCAGGGCAATCTCGCGTTCTTTCAACCCGTTCAGGATCAGCCGCAACGCCGACAGCCGGTCCGCCGCCTTGGCCCGCATCGCGTCCTTGATTTTCGCCATCAGGTTGTCGCGCAGTGTCATTTCCATCCCCTTTTTCCAGCTGAAACGACCATATCCGTCATCCCTGTGTCACGCAACCAAGGCGCCAAATTTCAAGTCCTTGAAATACCCGGATATTACCAAAAAATCCGTCCCTTGACCCCGCCCCCCCCAACCCTTAGGTTCTGCCCGTTTGCCGCCACCGAGGCCTTAAGGGAGTAGCCCCATGTCCAATCTCACCGAAAAGCCCACTGAAAAGCCCACCGAAAAGCCCACTGCCTGCTTGGCGCTCGCCGATGGCACGCTGTTCTTCGGGCGCGGCTTTGGGGCAACCGGAGAGACGGTGGCCGAACTGGTCTTCAACACCGCAATGACCGGATATCAGGAAATAATGACCGACCCGTCCTATGCGGGCCAGGTCGTGACCTTCACCTTCCCCCATATCGGCAACACCGGCACCACGGTTGAAGATGACGAGACCGCCACCCCCGTCGCCGCCGGCATGGTAGTGAAATGGGACCCGACAGAGCCGTCGAACTGGCGTGCCACCGGCGATCTTCTTGATTGGATGCGGGCCAAGGGCCGTATCGGCATCGGCGGCCTTGACACCCGCCGCCTGACCCGCGCCATCCGCCGGCAAGGCGCGCCGCATGTGGCGTTGGCGCATGATCCTTCCGGCAATTTCGACATCGGCCGTCTGGTGGCCAAAGCGCGCGCCTGGAAGGGTCTCGTCGGGCTTGACCTCGCCAAGGACGTCTCCTGCACGCAATCCTACCGCTGGGACGAAATGCGCTGGGCCTGGCCCGAGGGTTATACCAAGCGCGAGGGCCCCGGCCTGCGCGTTGTCGCCGTTGACTTCGGCGCCAAGCGCAACATCCTGCGCTGCCTTGCCTCTGTCGGGTGCGAAGTCACCGTCCTGCCCGCCACCGCCACTGCCGAAGACGTGCTGGCCCTGAACCCCGAAGGCATCTTTCTGTCCAACGGCCCCGGCGACCCGGCGGCCACCGGCGCCTATGCCGTGCCGATGATCCAGGGCGTGCTGAAGGCCAACCTGCCGCTGTTCGGCATCTGCCTTGGCCACCAGATGCTGGCCTTGGCTTTGGGGGCCACCACCGTCAAGATGAACCACGGCCACCACGGCGCCAACCACCCGGTCAAGGACCTGACCACCGGCAAGGTTGAGATCACTTCGATGAATCATGGCTTCACCGTTGACAGCCAGACCCTGCCGAAAGGCGTCTCGGAAACCCACATCAGCCTGTTTGACGGGTCCAACTGCGGCATAGCCGTCGACGGCAAACCGATCTTCTCGGTCCAGTACCACCCCGAGGCCTCGCCCGGCCCGCAAGACAGCTTCTACCTGTTCGAGCGTTTCGCCGCAGCCATCCGCGCCCGCCGCGCCACCTGACCCGCAGATCTTGGGCCCGCCCCCCACATCACATACCCGCAAGTCGGCGGGTGCCACGACTGGCACATACCCGCAGGTCGGGGCGCGCCCCTGGTCTCTCCACGCAATCCGACTTATCCACACCATTGTCGCGCCCCTAGCCAATTCAATTCTCATTCGCGACGATCCGTTAAGCCGACCTTAACCTTTCCCCGGCGATCCTGCCCGTGTTGGCCATGTCGTGGCCTCAGGGGAATGGATGTCAGTCGTCTCGCGCAAATTCGTCCTGCTGCCCGCTGATGCGGCCTATGTGCCGGGCCAGCGCATTCTGCATCCCTATCATCCGCAATCCTACCCGGTCGCCGCCCCGCCCCTGCCGGAAGAGGAGCAGGGTCTCGCCATCCGCCTCTTGCGCGACGGAGTCCTTGCGCCCCATGCCCTGCTGCAAGCCCTGACGCGCCTGTCAGACCGCCCGGATGGCAAGCTGATCGACATCCTGCTTGACCAGTCGCTGGTGACCGAAGATGCGCTTTACGCCGCCCTGCACCGGCAAACCG
>JAYSQA010000263.1:0-29039 GCA_043721775.1 Rhodobacterales bacterium | reverse complement strand
AGAAGATCCGCTTCGACCGCCGCCGCTATAAGCGACGCAACCGCATCGAGATCATGTTCGGCAGGCTCAAGGACGGGCGCCGGGTCGCAACCCGCTACGGGCGGTCACAGGGCAAGCCCAGCGCAGGTTGAGAGGGGGATGGGGTGGAGTCTGGCACCTCTGCCCGTATCCAAAATTCCGGACCCAAGGAGCCAACCCGCCCAGCGCCGCCCGCGTTTTCCTACACAAAAGCCAAAGGACACGCTACTATCCCTTTGAAATCGATGGGTAAGAGAGTAGGGGAGTTCCTCTTCCGGGCACCAGTTCTCGCAGGAAAAGCCGCGCAATCCCTTGGGGTTGCGCGGCTTTTGCTTTTGCGGGTCCGCGCTTTGCCCTGACCCTCTGGAACCTTGGCCCCTCCATGGCCCTGCCAGACGCAGCGCGCGGGCAGGGCCATGTGGTTTGCGTCTTTCTGCGAGTCAGATGATGGCGAAATCTCCTGCGCCAAAGCCTGAAAGGTGGGATGTGATCACGGCGAACTGTTGCCCGGCCACGCCTCCCAAACCGTCGACGCCGAAGAACAGCTTGCCCGTGTTGCTGTCATAGATGATGCGAGAGGCGGCAAGCGTTGCGATACCGGTCGTGTTCGCCTCAAAATCACCGGGCGCAAGGCTTGCGCCAAGGCCGGTGAAGACGGCACTGCCCAGCACGATTGTATCATCGGCGACCGAGAAATCGGTGATCCTGTCAAAGCTGGTAGCACCCAGCGCGGTGTTGAAGATGAACTGGTCCGCCCCCAGACCGCCGGTCAGGGTATCGTTGCCCAACCCACCGCCAAGGTTGTTGCCGCCAGCGTTGCCCGTAATGCGTTGCGCCAGGGCATTGCCGGTCAGGTTGATCGCCGTCAGGCCAGAGGCCAGGGTGGTCGAAAGCTGCTCGATGTCATCATCGGCAGCCAATGGGAAGCTGACAGTGGCAAGGACCCGTGCCGCCACCCGCAGTTTCAACTATGATGTCGCCTGCGTTGTCAACGACATACCAGTCATTGTCCGCCCCACCAATCAACGAGTTTACTCCGGTGCCGCCGTTCAACGTATCGGCCCCGGCAAGGCCTATCAGCGTGTCATTGCCGCCAGCGCCATTCAAAGAGTTGATGCCCGCATTGCCGGTGCTCGTCTGCGCCATGCTATTGCCGACCAGGTTGATAGCTTGGTGCCGACAGCCTGTTTCGTCGTCAGCAGTTCGATATCGTCATCCGAAGCCAGCGTGAAGCTGACCGAGGCAAGAACCCGGTCAGCCGTGCCATGGCCCGCCGTTTCGTCGATCACGTCATTGGCGCTGTCAACGAAGTACCAATCGTTATCGGCTCCGCCGATCAGCGAGTCAAAACCCGTCCCGCCGGTCAGCGTGTCATTCCCCGCGCCGCCATTAAGCAGGTCGTTGCCGTCATTGCCGCTTAGCACGTTCGCGCCAGCATCACCGATGATCGTGTCGGCTTCTGACGATCCCAGAACATTCTCGACATCAAGAAGATCGTAGGTGCCGTCGGACCCGGCCAAGTCGGGCACATAATCATAGCTGTGCCAGGACAGGTCCACAAGATAGGAACCTGCCGCAGGCGCATCAGACAGATCAATCGTATCCGTGCCGCTGCCGCCATAGACGTTGTCAGCATAGTAGCTGGCATACTCGACGAAGACATCGTTGCCGCTGCCGCCACAGGCATCATCCTTGTTGGAATCGCCGGATAACGTGTCATTCCCGGCCCCGCCATACAGCGTGTCTCCCGCGCCGCCATAGGTGGAGATGTAGCCGCCGTAAATCAGATCACCCACCCGCATCCTGTAGATGACATTATCAAGGGCGTTGTCGAAAATGGTGTCGTTGCCGTCGCCGGTCACGACATTCTCGAAAGCGCCGCTCAACTGGGCTCAGCCTGTGCCATTGACCTGAATGAAATCGCCGTCAGTCATGCCAAGCGTCACATTGCCAGAAACCGCCGCCATATCCAGCCAATCGGTGCCGCCATTGGTGTCGCTGATCACCGCGCGTGCGACGTCGAAGCCAAGCATCGTCAGATATTCGCTGGTCAGGTGATAAGTGTTGTTGATGCCGGCGGCAGAGCCATAAATGTCCAGCGAGGCACTTTGCAAGGTGGTGGCATAGCTGGTGTGGATGTCGGCCACATGCAGCGTCCAGGTGCCGGCCGAAAGCTCGCCCCGCAGCCCGTCGATGCCCCAGACCCAGGCCCCAGACCCAGGCCCCGGTGAACGGTTCAGATAGACTCGTGGGCTGTCCGCCACATGGATGACCGTGCCATCCGCCGATGTCAGCGTGATGTTCAGGTCCTGTACCTCTTGCGACGTCAGGGCGATGGTCAGATCGACGTGATCAATGTCAAGGTTGTCACCGATGGTGAAGGTGGTGGTGAAACCGGTGGCGTTGTTGTCGGGCAGTGTGACGTCGGCAAAGTCATTCACGCTGGTCGCATGCGCCTCGTTGGCACTGGTGGCCGCCGCGGCAAACAGGGTCCAGAACTTGGCCATGCGGACGGCGTTGTAGGCGTTGAGCATGCCAAAGCCATAGTCGGTGTGAATGTGGTTGCCGCCCCCATTCCAGTTGCCCGAATGGTTGGATTGCCACAGACCGTCTTCATTGGTTGCGGCTGAAACGGCATTGAAGGCGTTGCCGGTCAGCGTGGCCGAATTGGCAAGGATGTTCTGCACGTCGCGCCAGCCACGACCCGCATTGGCCTGCAACATCAGCGCCACCACGCCCGAGACAACCGGCGTTGCAGCCGAGGTGCCGTTGAAAGTGGTGGTGTAGTTGCCGGGCTATAGCCGCCGGCACCGGTGATGTCGGTCGTCACCGCAGCCGCAGGGGCCGCAATCAGAATATCCGCGCCAAAGTTGGAGTATGAGGCGATAAAACCGTTCTGCGTCGTTGCCGAGACCGAGATGGTGTAGCGTGTGGCGTTCAGCCCGTCGCCATTGGAATCCTGATTGTCGTTGCCGGCAGCCTTGACGATGTTTGTCCCAAGGCCGCCACGCCCGTTGTCTGCGATGTAGGCAAAAGCGGCATCTGCACCGCCGCCAAAACTGCCCCCCATCCCATTTTCCGCAAAGAACCCCGGGAAGGCGCCTCAGCTGTTCGACATGACGTCGAACCGGGTTGACGCCTGTTTGACGACGTCGAAGAACGAGGTCGGGTCGGCCGCGTTGATATCTCCGTAAAGCCCGGTGTTGTTGAAGTCTATGTTCACGCCGGTCAGCGACACCCCCCCAAGCAACACCAACACCGCTGACGCCATTCATTGCCGCGCCGATAAGCCCGGCGCAAGACGTGCCGTGGCCATCCGTGGACGTGTTGATCGGGAACGGATCGACCATGACGTTCGACCCGTCGACAACATGACGCGAGGCATCGTAATTCGCCGCCAGATCCTCATGGTTATAGTCGACGCCGCTGCCATAGACGCCGACATGGACACCGGCGCCGCTGTATTCATCCCAGATGCGTTCAATATCGCCAATAAGTCCGAAATGCCATTGGCTGGCGTAAAGTGGATCGGTTGGAGTTGTCCTGTCAGCCCTAAATTCTAAAGTGAAAATGGGTGTTGTAGCTTTGGAAGGTGCGTTTGGTTGGGGTCAGTTTCCGGACAGCGCACCCTCTGGTTCGAAGGCGGTGACCACAAAGCTGCAGCCCTGCATGCATTGCGACATCCTGACAAAGCTGCCGCCAAGTTTCAGCCGGGTGCCTTGGGCAGTCTGCCGGAAATCCCCTCCGCTCAGGCTGATCTGCTCTCCGCTGTTCAGGCGCAGTTGCGGGCAGGTTACGCCCGGGCCCAGAAACTCCCCCGCGATGATTTCATCCGCAGGCATGGGCGTGCTTGCATTTGCCGGGGCCGGATTGAGCCAGGGGAACAGGGCGGCAGACAGCAAAGCTGCCAGCAAAAGCCTGCGATGCGCCTGCAAAGCTGGGGCGAACATGGTTTGCTCCTAAGTTCATGCGCAGTCCTTGCCGGGCAGGCGCTGAAGCGGGCAGGCACGGATCGCCTGCGCGCCGGGGATATGTCTGAAACGAAGGCGAACCCCCAGCCATGCGCCCCCCGGCAAGAGGCCAGCCTGAACCGCAGTGCGAAAGTCTGGACAACTTTGCCCGGGCCAGCGAATGATCACGACGATACCCTTCACTCAAGACCGTTGCGCTGACCCGACGTCCTCAAATTCTGGCTTCGTTGCTTTCGGGCCGGGAAGTGGCGAGCCGGAAGGGGTGCAGGACAACCTGCCAGCCGAAGTTCATTCAAATTAAATTCTAACAAGAACGTTACCCCACGTCTACGGACCTGAATGGGGCGGAATGCTGCCAGATGATCGGTCAAAGCTGCCATTTTCAGGCCGGACCGGCGGGTGGGAAAGAGATCCACGCAAGATCAGAACAACCTTGGCGGGAGGACCAACATCCGGCCCCCCGCCCGCATTGGCAGTTTCAGATTTTATCAATCCTCGCCGGGATACCTCAGGCCGATCTGCGCGCGCACCTCGTCCAGCGTCGCCATGATTGCCACCGATTGAGCGGGTGGCATGATCTCGCCCGCCGTCAGCCCGCCTGCGATCAACCGCTCTGCCTCGGCGGCCTGAAACTGCATGCCGCGCCCCTCAACCGCGCCGTCGAAAGTTTCGATCAGGGTGTTTGCCGTGTCATAGACCCGCAAGGTGGTCGGGCAATACCAGACCCTGTCGATTTCGATCCGCCCCTTGGTGCCAACCACACTGGCCCGGTTCGGCCCCGCACTGTCGCTGGAGGACAGGGTGGTGGCCATTGCGCCGGATGCATAATGGAAGATCGTGGCGACCTGCGCATCTGCCCCCGTGTCGCGAAACGTCGCAGAGGCCCTGATTTCAGCGGGTTTGCCCAGAATATCCCACGTGAAAGAGATCGGATAAATCCCCAGATCCAGCAACGCCCCGCCGCCCAGGTCCAGTGCATTCAGTCGGTGTTTGGGATCGTCGGGCAGTTTCTGGCGGTGGTCTGCCGTAATCGAACGCACCTCTCCAATCAAACCCTCGGCAACAATCGCACGGATGCGCCGCATATGTGGCAAAAAGCGCGTCCACATCGCTTCCAGCACGACCAGACCCTTGGCCCTGGCAAGATCCACAATTTCGGCAGCCTCACGGGCGTTGAGGGTAAAAGCCTTTTCAACAAGGATGTGCTTGCCCGCATGAAGGGCCAGCCTGGCGGCGGAAACATGCTGAGGGTGTGGGGTGGCTATGTAGATGATGTCGACGTTGGGGTCGGCCGCCAGGGCTTCATAGCTTCCATGCGCAGTGGCGATGCCGAATTGCGCAGCGAATCGGTCGGCACTGGTTTGGGTTCGCGACCCAACGGCCGTCACGACATGCCCGGCCAACAGAAGATCCTTCACAAACAACTCGGCAATCCAGCCCGTCGCCAGAATGCCCCACCGTATTTTCGTCGCCACCTGCGTGCTCCTTTGTGTCTGGTTCAACTTCTTTGCCGGAACCATGCCCTCTGCCTTCAATCTTGCGGAGCCTTTGCCGTAGTCTTCCGGCCCGATCAGGCCAAAGCTACGGCTCCGCGCACTTCATCAGGTGACAGTACAGCCTCTAGCACCCCGCAAACCAGCGATTTATCCAGATCGCGGCCGGCTGCAAGGACGGGCCTGCCGGTGTCAGTCAGAGTCCGGGCCGCGCACGGCCCGACGCCCACGGGCGCTTGGGTGGCGCTGGCAAATCCCACCTCGCGTTCAAGCTGTTCTTCCGGCGGTTGGCGCGCGAACCGATGGCCGACTGGCGCAAGCACATGGCGATAGTGAAGCCCTGAAGCGCGGCCGGCCGGATCAGCCAGCCCCTTGCCCTGACGCGACTGAAAAGCGCGCTCCCCCGGCCAAGCTTGGGTCTGAAGACGGTCCCATTATCAGTGCCGGAAGGCCGCATTCACAACCAGATACACCCGCAGCCCTGCCGCTGAAGGGTGTATCTGCCATAAGGGAAAAGCGTCTGCGCCATACCGAGGCGACTTTGCGTACCGCTGTTAACCGGACCGTCCCGCTGCGCAAGACCGGTCAGGCGCGGCGGCTTTTGCGGGTCGGGGCCATGGCGACGCTGGCGTGCAACGGTGCCGGGCTGGCGGTCATCCCTGCCAGCGCGGTTCAGGATGAACGCGCCCGCCCCTTGCTGATCAAGGCCGCAAGGATCGAGGGCATGTCTGAAACACTCGATACGATCACGCGAGAGCGACGCTTGCCTAACCTGGTTCCGGCCCAGCTTTTCGGCGTAAAACAGGGTCCAGCGTCAGGTGCTTTTCTGGCCCGATACCTTTTCTGGCCCACAACCGCAAAGCCCATTTATGTGGCACAGATCATTTGTGCCCCCTGGATTTCGATCTGTCGGTCATTTCCTCTTGCCGCCTGATATTTTTGGCATAAGGTCCGAACAATAAACCAAAAGGCTTGCCCGTGCCCGCAGATCGCCTTCCCAAAGCGCTTGACCTTGCCATCGCGCACCATGCCGAGGCGGCTTTTGCCTTTCTGGAGGCTTTGGTGGCCGCCCCCAGCACGCTAGGCCAAGAGCAAGCCGCGATGCAGGTGTTCGCTGCCGAGGCGCAATCTTTGGGCCTGACCATCGCCCGCTTGCCGTTTTCGAATGCGCCCTGCGCTGACCCGCGCGCCGGGGTCATGCAGACCGCGGCCCATCTTGGCCCTGACCGCTATCAGGTGCTGGCCACCACGCCCGGAGTGGGTGACTTGACGGTCCTGTTGAACGGCCATCTGGATGTGGTTCCCGCCGAAACCCCAGAGCTGTGGACCAATCCGCCCTTTCAGCCGGTACGACGCAACGGTCGCCTGTATGGGCGCGGCGCTGCGGATATGAAAAGCGGGTTTGCGGTTGGCATGCTGGCCCTGCGTGCATTGAAAGACGTCGTGCCCAATCTGTTTGCCGAACGTCGCCTTGGGTTTCTCGCCGTTGTGGAAGAAGAATGCACCGGCAACGGCACGCTGCGCTCCATCGCTGAACAGGGGGTGACGGCGGCTGAGGTTTTGGTGCTGGAACCCTCGGATCTGGGGTTGATGGCGGGCGGCGTGGGTGTTCTGTGGCTGGACATCCGCATCATCGCCCATTCTGGCCATGCCTTTGCCGCTGACACCCATGCCAATGCGATTGATCTGGGGATGCGGCTGGTTGGCGGCATGCGCCAATGGGCTGCCGAAGTGACCCTGGCAGAGCCAGAGCCAAGCATGGCCAGCGATCAAAGCCCCTATAACGTGAATCTGGGCAAGGTGCAATCCGGCGACTGGACCTCGACTGCGCCGTCGGTTGCGCTGTTCGGCGTGCGGGTGGGCTTTCCCCGGTCTTGGACCCTCGCACAGGCCGAGCAGCAGGTTCGCAAGGCCATCGCCGACTTCGTGGTTGCCGATGGCGGCTTTCCCTCGCCGCCCATGGTGACGCTGTCCGGTCTGCGCGCCAGGGGTTATCTGCTGCAGGCGTCCTCGCCCCTGATCCGGGATCTGAGCGCAGCGCATGTTCAGGCCCACGGCACGCCGCCGCCGGTCTATACCGTCGGCAGCACCACGGACGCGCGGTTTTATGTCAACGATTTCGAGGTGCCCGCCGTCTGTTACGGGGCCATCGGTCACGACCTGCACGGCATCGACGAATCCGTTGACCTGCAAAGCATCGTCGACGCCGCCCGCACCCTCGCCCGTTTTCTGCTGATGCGGTTTGAGGTGCCATCGTGACCGAAGCCAAGCCAACCCCAGCATGGGGCACGCCCATCGTCAGCCGCCATGTCGCCGATGATGTCGTCGACCGCCTTGTCACCGCTGTGGCGCTTGGCCTGTACGTCCCCAACCAGCAATTGCCGACCGAGCGGGACTTGGCCGCCATGCTGGCCGTCTCGCGCAGTTCGGTGCGAGAGGCGCTGCAACAGCTGACCGCATCGGGCTATCTGGCGGTGCGGCGGGGGCGGAACGGCGGGTATTTCGTGCTGGCCGACTGGGGCCCGACTTCGGCCGAGCGGGTGCGGCGCCATCTGGTGGCCAACTGGACCGAGTTCGAGCAGATCTTCGACGCCCGCACCCTGATTGAACCCCTGATCGCCCGCTCTGCCGCCCTGCGCCGAACACCCGACGACGTGAAGGCGATTTCCGCAGCCCTGAAGGCCTATCTTGACGCGTCCGACCATGACGCCTCACGCCGGGCCGATGGCAGCCTGCATCTGGCGATTGCCACGGCGACGCAGAACGGCATCCTTGTCGGCATATCGGTCGATCTGCGCACCAAGATCAGCCTCAATCTGGGGGCCGAGCCCTATACCGACGAGGTCCGCCGCATCGCCATGCGCCAGCATCAGGACCTCGCCGCCGCTGTGATTGAAGGCCGGGCGGATGAGGCTGCTGCGATTGCTGCTGTACATTTCACCCTGTCCGAGAACCTGATCCGCGCGCTGGTCGAACGTGCCGAGGGTCTGCCGAAATGAGCGGGCAGATCGGCTTCATCCTCCGCCGAGTGATGCTGACCATTCCCACGCTGTTCGTGATGAGCGTGGTGGTCTTTCTGATCATCCGGCTGGTGCCGGGCGATCCGGTGCGCACCATGCTGGGCTTCCGGGCAACCGATGCCAATGTGGCCGAGCTGCGAAAGCAACTGGGCCTCGATCAAAGCCTGTTGACGCAATACGTGGTCTGGATCGGCAACCTGCTGCATGGCGATCTGGGCAAGGATATCGTCAGCCACGCCCCCCTGTCTGAACTGCTGGCGCAACGTCTGCCGGTGACGTTTGAACTGACCGGCCTGTCGATGCTGCTGGCGGTTGCCGTCGGCGTGCCGTTGGGCGTCTGGGCTGCCAATGGTGGAAAGTGGGTCAACCGGCTGACCGAGGGTTTTGTGGTTTTCGGCATTGCCATCCCGGATTTCTGGCTGGGCATCATGCTGGTGCTGGTTTTTACCGGCCTTCTCGGCATCCTGCCACCGTCGGGCTATACGCCGTTCTTGAAGAACCCCTTGGCCAACCTGCGCTACATGCTGCTGCCCGTGCTGACACTGGCGGCAGGCGAGGCCGCGTATATTCTGCGCACCACGAGGGGTGCTGTGAAAGTGGTTCTGGGCCGCCCCTTCGTGACCTTCCTGCGCGCCAAGGGCATCAGCCCGCGCCGCATCCTGTTCGGCCATGTGCTGCGCAATGCCGGGCCTTCGATTGTCACCGTGATTGGCATTCAGGTCGGCGTTCTGCTGGGTGGGGCAATCATCGTGGAGACGTTGTTTGCCTTGCCCGGCGTGGGCCGCCTGGTTGTCACCGGCATCAATCAGCGCAATTATCCGACGGTTCAGGTGGGTGTTCTGGCGATCGCGACGATCTTCATCGTCGTCTCGTTGATCACTGACCTGATCGTGGGCGCACTTGACCCGCGTGTGGCGGATGGGGCCGGAACATGAAGGCCACTCGCAGCGCAAACGGTTTGATCCTTGCGGGGCTGGCGGTGCTGGCGGGCCTTGGGTTGGTTGCGATTGCCGCCCCGTGGATTGCGCCGTTCGATCCCGAGGCTTTGGATGTGATGGGCGTTTTGGGGCCCCCCAGCCTTGCGCATCCCTTTGGTCTTGATGTCCTGGGCCGCGATGTGCTGAGCCGGGTGATATATGCCCTGCGGGTCAGCCTGCTGGTGTCAGTTTCGGCGGTGGCGGTGGCGACTGTGCTGGCGGTGCCCTTGGGTCTGCTGGCCGGGTATTTCGGGCGCTGGGTCGATACCGCGATTTCGCGGGCGCTTGATATGATGCTGGTGCTGCCCGCCATGCTGATGGCCATAACGCTGATCGCCATTCTGGGGCCGGGAAGTGCGGTGGCGACTTTGGCCATCGCATTGATCTACCTGCCCATTCTGGCGCGGGTGATGCGGACAAGCACGCTGGTGGTGACGGGGCACGACTATGTTGCAGGGTCACGGGCACGCGGGGCAAGTCATCTGCGGGTGCTGGTCAGCCATGTGGCACCCAATGCCCTTGGTCCGGTGGTGGTGCAGGCCTCCGTCCTAAGCGCCTTTGCCTTGCAGCTTGAAGCGGGGTTGAGCTTTCTGGGCCTTGGCACGCAGCCGCCTACTCCGTCTTTAGGCGGAATGCTGGCCGATGGGCGCGACGTTCTGATCCAGGCACCATGGGTCGAGATTTTTCCCGGTCTGGCGATTGTCATCGCAGTGCTGGCCTTCACCCTTTTGGGCGAGGGTCTGCGGCGCGTATTTGATCCGCGCGGGGTGGCGGCATGAGCATGCTGTCCTTCACATCGGTCAGCGTGCGGTTTGGCGGTGACAAGCCTGCGGTAGACGGTGTGTCGCTGGATATTCAGGCCGGCGAGATCTTCGGCATCGTTGGCGAAAGCGGCAGCGGCAAAAGCACCTTGGCCAATGCGGTGATGGGGCTGTTGCCGGGTAGCGCCTCGGTTTCAGGAAGCATCGCGGTGAACGGGCGACACGTGCTGGGCCTGGATGAACCCGCCCTGCGCCAGATGCGGGGGGCCGAAGTGGCGATGATCTTTCAGGACGCCTCGGCCAGCCTTGACCCGACATGGTCCGTGGGCGACCAGATTGCCGAGACGATCCGGGCGCATGGGCCTGCCAGCCGGGCTGATGCCAGGGCCCGCGCGATTGCCCTGATGGCCGAAGTTGGCATCCCCGACCCTGCCAGCCGCTACCGTGACGTACCGCATCGCTTTTCCGGCGGGATGCGGCAGCGCATCGTCATCGCGGCGGCCTTGGCTAACAATCCCAAACTGCTGATCGCGGATGAGCCGACGACGGCGCTGGATGTCACCCTTCAGGCGCAGGTGCTGGCGCTGATCGACCGCGTGCGCCGCAGCCACGGAACGACGGTTCTGCTGATCACCCATGACCTTGGCGTCGTCTCGCAGGTCTGTGACCGGGTTGGCGTGATGTATGGCGGCAAGCTGCTGGAGGTTGCCACGACCCGCGACCTGTTCTCCCGCCCCTCGCATCCCTACACCCGTGCCCTTCTGGCCGCCAATCCGGCCTTGGCGCCACGCGGCAGCCGTCTTCCGGTGATCCCCGCCGAATGGAGTGTGGAAAGTCTGCAAGCGGCGGAGGCTGGCAATGGCTGACCTTCTGCGGGTAGAGAACCTTTGCAAGACCTATGCTACTGGCGGCCCGCCGTGGAACCGCCGCCATCTGACAGCGCTGGATGGGATCAGCCTGTCGGTGCAGCGAGGCAAGACGCTGGGGCTGGTGGGCGAATCCGGCAGCGGAAAAAGCACGCTTGGACGGTGCATTCTGGGCTTGACCACGCCCTCCAGTGGGCAGGTGATCTTTGACGGAACGCCGGTTACCGGCCTGTCAGGCCGCGCCCTGTCAGACTTCCGCCGAAGGGTGCAGCCGGTGTTTCAGGATCCCTTCGGCAGTCTTGACCCGCGCTGGCCGGTGGGCCGCTCGGTGCGCGAGGCTTTGGATTGTTACCGCATCGGCACCCCCACGGACCGGCAGGCCCGCGTGCTGGACCTGTTCCACCGCGTCGGGCTGAACCCTGCGTTGGCAGATCGCCTGCCCTCTGCCCTGTCAGGTGGGCAACGCCAACGGGTGGCGATTGCAGCGGCGCTGGCGAGTGAGCCTGATCTGATCATCGCCGACGAACCGGTCAGCGCCCTGGACATGAGCGTTCAGGCACAAATCCTTAACCTGTTCATGAGCTTGCAGGCCGACCTTGGCGTGGCCTGCCTCTTCATCACCCATGATCTTGGCGTGGTGAACCACGTCAGCGACGACATCGCCGTTCTAAGCTGTGGCGCGCTGGTCGAACTTGGCCCGACAGAACAGGTCATGCTCCACCCAAGCCACGCCTATACCCGCACCCTGCTTGCCGCCAATCCCACCCTCGCCACTGGAGAGCCCCATGCCCACCGCACAGCTTAACGGCATCACCCTGAACTACCAGATCGACGGGCCAGACACCGCCGCCGAAACCATCGTCCTGATCAACGGCCTTGCCGATGACCTTGAAAGCTGGGGTTTCCAGATCCCCGCGCTGGTCGAGGCGGGCTTGCGCGTGCTGCGCTTTGACAACCGGGGCATCGGCAAAAGCGATGCGCCTGTGGGGGCTTATTCCTCGCGTCAGATGGCGGATGATGCCAAGGCGCTGGTGGACCTTTTGGGGATAAAGGATTTCCACCTGATGGGCGTTTCGATGGGGGGCATGATCAGCCAGGAATATGCCGCAGCCTATCCGGGCGATCTGAAGTCGCTGACCCTCGCCTGCACTTATGGCAAGGCAGATGCCTTCTGCCAGACCATGTTCGCCATGTGGGCCGATCTGGCCAAGCTGACCAGCGTGCCCTTCGTCATGCGCGATGTGGCGCTGTGGGCCTTCACCGGCCCGTTCTTCGAAGAGCGCCCCGAAGATGCCGCCGAATTCGCCGCCGCCATGGCCGCCTTGCCGATGTCACTTGAAGCGTATCTGTCACAACTGGCGGTCATTCAGGCGCATGACGCGACCGACCGGCTGGCCCAGATCAAAGTGCCAACGCTGGTTCTGGTTGGTGAAGAAGACATCCTGATCCCGGTCCGCCTGTCAAAGAAACTGCAACAGGCGATCCCCGGTGCCGCCTGGGCCACGGTTCCCGGCGGCCACGCCTGCCTGTGGGAAAGCCCCGAGCCGTTCAACACCACCTTCATCAACTACGTCCGCAGCCAATCCCGTTAACCCAGGAGCCACGCAAAATGCAGACCCCACAGTCCCGCCAGCGCCCGACGGGTGCCCTGCGATTGCTAGCCGCAACGCTGCTGTCAGCGACCCTCGCATTCAGCAGCGCGGCCTTTACGCAAACCATCAAGGACGGCGGCGACCTGCGCGCAGCTTTGACCGGCGAGCCGGATGTCCTGGACCCCGCGACCTCGTCGATTTATACTGGCGCGCAGGTTTACGAGGGTATCTTCAGCAAGTTGGTCGACATCGACGCCAAAGGCAAATTCGTGCCCGATCTGGCGACGGAATGGACCCAGACCGATCCCAAAACCTGGACCTTCAAGCTGGTTACCAATGCCACCTTCCACAACGGCGAGAAGTTCACCTCGGCGGATGTGAAATACACCTTCGCGCGCATCCTGGACCCCAAGACCGCCAGCGCCTACGCGGGCCTGTACAGCCAGATTGACTCGATTGATGCCACTGATCCGACCGTGGCCGTGTTCCACCTGAAATCCGCCTTCGGGCCGTTCCTGACCAATCTTGCCACCAATGGCGAGATCGTGAACCAAAAGGCCATCGAAAGCGGCGACCCGGCCCGCAACCCGGTTGGCACCGGGCCGTTCCAGTTCGTCGAATGGGTGCAGGGTGACCATATCACCATCAAGAAAAACCCGACCTATTTCAAGGCGGGCCTGCCGCACTTGGACTCGGTCACCTTCAAATTCCTGTCGGTCGATCAAAGCCGGATTGACTCGCTTTCGGCGGGTGAACTTGATTGGGCGGATGCCATCCCGCTGCAACAGGTGACCGCGCTGGCGACTGATGACCGCTTCACCTATGTCACCAGCCCGGTCGCAGGCATCCCTGATTTCCTGACGTTGAACACCAAGGTCGCCCCCTTTGACAACGTCAAGGTGCGCCAAGCCATCGCGCTGGCGATCAACCGGGATGATATCAAGAAGGTGGCATATATGGGCACTGGCGAACCGGGCCTGACCGAAATGCCGACGGGGTCTGTCTGGTACGACGCGACCGGCGTGTTTGGTGCTACGCAGGATATCGCGGCGGCCAAAAAGCTGCTGGCAGAGGCGGGTTATCCGAACGGCCTGACGGTCGAATATCTTGGCCTGTCGCAATACCCCGAACTGTTGAAGACCGGTCAGGTGGTGCGCGAGCAACTGAAGGCCGTCGGCATCGACATGACGATCAAGGCGGTGGACGTGTCTGTCTGGTATGACGCTTTCGTGTCGGGCAACTTTCAGATCACCAGCGCCTATCAGGAACGGACGATTGACCCGGACAACTTCTATTCTCTGGTGATCCGTTCAGGCGGGCCGATCAACACTTCTGGATATACCAACCCGGCGGTGGATGCGCTGATTGATCAGGCAGCGGCCAGTGCCGACGATGCGGCGCGCAAGGGGCTTTACGCCCAAGTCCGTACCCTGTTCAGCACCGACGCGCCTTTGGTGTTTACGCATTATGAGACGCTGAACTATCTGATGAACAAGAATGTCACAGGGTCTGCCATCACCCCGACCCTGAGCCTGCATATGGAGAATATCGGCTTCACCGAATAGTCAAATCGACAGATGAATATGGCCAGCCCGATGACACGGGCTGGCCATTTTCATCAGCTGGCTGCGGTTCAGCCAATTGGGAAATGGCAGGCCACCGTGCGGCCATTGGCGACGGTCAGCGCTGGGCGTTCGACGCGGCATTTGTCTTGCACCACCGGGCAGCGCGGATGGAAGCGGCAGCCGTTTGGCGGGTTGATCGGGCTGGGAACATCACCGGTCAGGATGATACGCTGTCGACCTGCCGAATTCACCGGCTTCGGCACGGCGGAAATCAACGCTTGGGTGTAGGGATGGGCGGGGTGGCCGAAGATGCTGTCGGCATTGCCGATCTCGACGATGGAGCCAAGATACATCACCGCAATACGGGTCGACACCTGCCGCACCACGCTTAAATCATGGGCGACGAACACGTACGTCAGCTTCAACCGCTCTTGCAGGTCGGCCAGCAGGTTGACGATCTGCGCCTGAACCGAGACATCCAGCGCTGACACAGGCTCATCCAGAATGACCAGCTTGGGTTCCAGTGCAATCGCCCGGGCGATGCCGATGCGCTGGCGTTGCCCGCCTGAAAATTCGTGCGGATAGCGTTGCGCGTGGTCGGGCAACAGGCCAACCTGTTCCAGCAGACCGGCGACACGGGCTTTGACCTCGGCCTCTGGCAAAGCAAGGTGAATGCGCAGGGGTTCGGCGATCAGGTCAAACACCCGGCGGCGCGGGTTAAGCGAGGCATAGGGGTCTTGGAACACCATCTGCATCTTGCGGCGCAACGGGCGCATCTGCGCGGTGGAAAGGGTAGAGATATCGGTGCCGTCAAACACCAGCTTACCATCCGAAATCTCGTACAGCCGTGACAGGCATCGGCCGAGCGTAGACTTGCCGCAGCCCGATTCCCCCACCAGCCCCAGGGTTTCACCCGGCTGAATGGACAGCGACACGCCATCTACTGCCTGCACCACCCGTTTGCCCTGCCGGGAGAAGCGGCTGCCAATGGTAAAGCGCTTGGACAGGTTGGTAATCTCATACAGCGCGGTCATTTGGCACCGATCAGGAAGCAGGCGGTTTCATGGGGCAGTTGGGTCAGGGCTGGCCGCTCCTCACATGCGGCGAATCTGCGGACACAGCGCGGGCCAAAGGCGCAGCCCTGCGGCAGGTTCGTCAGCGAAGGCGGCGCGCCGGCGATGGTTTGCAAGCGGTGTGGACGTTCGCCCTCCAGCGGCGGGATCGAGTTCAGCAGCGCCAGCGTGTAAGGATGCTGCGGATCGGCAAACAGGGCGTCGCGGGTAGCGCGTTCGACGATGCGGCCCGCGTACATCACCATGATGCGGTCGGCCAATTCCGCCATGACGCCAAGGTCATGCGTGATGAAGATGATCGCGGAACCATGGGTTTTTTGCAACTTGCGCAGCAGATCAAGGATTTGCGCCTGTACGGTGACATCGAGGGCCGTCGTCGGTTCATCCGCCACCAGAAGGGCGGGGTTGCAGGTCAGGGCCATGGCGATCACGGCGCGTTGCCGCATCCCGCCGGACAGTTGGTGCGGATAGCGGTGAACGGCCTCCTCGGGCTTGGGAATGCCCACCTCGGCCAGCAGGTTTATGGCCCGCGCCCACGCTTGTTTCTTGGACACCTTCTGGTGCGTCAGTATCTGTTCCGCGATCTGCCAGCCGATGGTATAAACCGGGGTCAGGGCCGTCATCGGGTCCTGAAAGATCATCGCGATGTCCTTGCCGCGCAGCTGGCGCATGTCGCGCGGCTTCATGCCGACAAGTTCGCGGCCACGGAACTTGATAGAGCCCTCGATCAAGGCATTCGGGTCGGTGATCAGCCCCATGACCGCCAGCACGGTCATGGTCTTGCCTGACCCTGACTCACCCACAATGCCCAGAACCTCGCCCTCCTCCACCGTGAAAGAAACCCCGTCCAGCACCCGGACCAAACCCCTTTCGCTGCGGAAGGATACGCGCAGATTGGTGACTTCCAGGATCATGACGTGCGCACTCGCGGGTCCAGCAGGATGTAGATGACATCGACCACGGCATTGGCCAGAACGACGAAGAAGCTGGCGTAAAGCACGGTTGTCATGATGACCGGCAGGTCAAGGTTTTGCAGGGCGTCGAAGGTAAGCTTCCCCACCCCTTGCAGGCCAAAGACCACCTCGGTCAGCAGGGCCGAACCCCCAACCAAAGCGCCGAAATCCAGGCCAAACAGCGTCACAAAGGCAATCAACGAGGTGCGCAGGGCGTGGCGCAGCAGGATACGCGTCTCGGACAGGCCCTTGGCGCGGGCGGTGCGGATGTAGTCTTCCTGCAAAGCCTCGGTGATTGAAGCGCGCAGGACGCGACCATAAAGGCCGATGTACAGGATCGACAGAGTGATCCACGGGATCACGAGGGTCAGGAACCAACCCTTCGGATCATCGCTGAAGTTCTTGTAGCCCAAGGGTGGCACCCATGAGAACAGCCACGAGTCATGGAAGCGGCTTTGCGTGATCAGGTTCATCACCTCACCCAGCCAGTAAACTGGCATCGACACGCCAATCAGTCCGATGATCATCAACAGCTTGTCGGGCCAGCGGTCGCGGTAGGCGGCGGCGGTGACGCCGATGATCAGGGAAAAGACCACCCACAGGATCGCCGCGCCTATGACCAGCGACAAGGTGACGGGCACGGTGTCCAGAACCGCAGGCACCACTTTCCAGCCCCGGTTGACGAAAGAGGTCAGGTCTCCGGTGACGAAGATCTTCTTCATCATCGTCAGATATTGGACGTAAAACGGCTGGTCGAAACCGAAGCTTTTGCGGACTGCCGCCAGCACCTCGGGTGAGGCGTTGCGTCCGGCGATGCGGGCCGCCGGATCAACGCCGGGCGTGCCGAAGAAGATCAGGAAGACCAGCAGGCTGATGCCGAACATCACGAACAGCATCTGTGCGAAGCGTTGCAGGATGGCGTAAATCATCAGCCGCGCCCCAGTTTGATCTTGGACCTTGGGTCCAGCGCATCACGCAGGCCGTCGCCAAAAACGTTCAGCGACAGCACTGAAATCACGATCATGAAGCCCGGTGCCAAGGCCACGGCGGGGCGGGTGTACAAAAGGCCCTGCCCATCCTGAATGATCGTACCCCAGCTTGCATCTGGCGGCTGAACCCCGATGCTCAGGAACGACAAAGCGCTTTCGGTCAGCATGTTCAGCGCCATCATGATCGGGATGAACACGATCAGCGTGGTAGAGACGTTGGGCAATATGTCCTTCCACAGGATGCGCCCCGAAGGTGCCCCAAGCCCAATCGCCGCCATGACGAAATCACTTTGGCGCAGCGACATGACCTGACCCCGGACCGGCCTTGCGACATAGGGAATATAGATAACCCCGATGATGAAGATCGGCAGCATCAGACTGCTTGAGTCAATCACCCAAGGCCCGATGCTGATGCCTTGGGTCATCAGTACGATGGAAAGCGAAATGGCCAGAAGGTAAACCGGAAAGGCCCAAAGCACGTCAAGGATGCGGCTGATCACCATATCCACAATGCCGCCGAAGAAGCCCGCCAACAGGCCGAAGACCGTGGCGAAGATCAGCGTGAAGACGGTCGCAGCCACTGCGATGACAATCGAATTCATCCCGCCATACAGCAGCCGCGCCATGACGTCGCGGCCCTGATTATCAGCACCAAGGAAGTAGTTGCCCAAGCGCCAGGTCGGTCCGATGGGCGTATAGCCCAAGGCAAGGCCGGTCGTCGGCACCTCCATCACCGGCTTTTGCACGCCGTCGAGGGTGATGACGGCGTCCAGTGTTGATTTGAACGGGTCCACCCCTGCCCACCACGCATAGATCGGGGCCGACAGGCAAGACGCGACGATCAGCACAAACACCGCCAACGCGATCAAGGCGGTGCTGTCGTGGCTGAGGCGGTTCAGCGCCGTGGCCCAAGGGCCACGGCTGACGTTTTCAGGGCTTGTCACAGTGGGACTGGACCCCACGCTTCCACTGGACCCCAAGCTTTCACTGAACCCATGATTGCGACACCATCCAGTAGAACTGGCTGTTGAATTGGAAGTTGCCGACGCGCTTGGCCACGAAGTCGATGTGCTTGGGGGTAAACAGGGCAGCGGCGGCAGAGGAGTCTGTCACTTCCTTGTCAACCTCGGACCACAGCTTGTTGGCCCCGTCAGGATCGGTCACGCCCAAAGCAAGCGCTTTATCCATCTTGGCCTGAATGCCCTTGTCACAAAAGCCCGCGATGTTGACCGAGCTGTCCGAACCGGGGGTAAAGCTGGCGCAGCCGAACAGGATGTTCAGGAAGTCCGAGGCCGCCGGATAGTCCTGATACCATTGGCTGATGCTGATCTGCACCTTGTTGTTGGTGTTCTGGATATAGGTGAACTGGATGTTCGACGAGATCGGCTTGACGTCAACGTCATAGCCAATGTCGGTCAGCACCGATTGCATATAGGTACCGATGGCTTTCGACACGGCGGTATCATCCGCGATGATGGTGACCTTCTGGCCCTTGGTGCCGGATTCTTCGACCAGTTGCTTGGCCTTTTCCAGATCAGGGGCTGACCATTTGGCACCGGGGTCCTTGGTATAGGGGCAGTAGTCCACGTGTCCGGGGAAGCCCGGCGGCAGAACCTGGCAGATGGGGGAGGCCAGAACCGGGCCGCCGAACAGGTTGACCATGGCGTTGCGGTCAAGGGCGAAGTTCACTGCTTGGCGTGCCTTGATGTTGTCGAAGGGGGCAATGTTGGTGTTCATCGGCGCATACCACCACGCGGTCAGCGGGGTCAGGAAAACCTGTTGCTGGTACTGCGTGCCGATCTCTCCGAGGCGGTCGGTCGGCGGCTGGTCAAACATCCAGTCGGCCTCGCCGTTTTCAACGGCTGTCACCTGCGCCTCGTCGGTCAGGCCGAAGTCGTACTGGATAGTGTCGGGATAGCCATCGGGCTGGGCTTCCTCGCTCCATACCTTGAAGTTGGGGTTGCGCACCATGGTCATGCCCTTGTTGGGGTCATAGGCCGAGATCATGTAGGCACCCGTCCCGGGAAGGGGCGCAGAGCCCACGTCTGCCGTCGGCGCATCCGCAGGCAGGATCACAGCATGGGGCAGCGCCAGCTTGTCCAGGAATTCGGCATCAGGTCGCGTCAGGTTGATGGTTACGGTGCCAGAGGCCTCATCGCCCACAACGCCGCCGTCCAGCGTGCAGGTGGCCGCCTCGGCCAGACACTTATCCGCGCCCACGATCACCGAATAAAAGCCGCCAGCGGTCGGCGAGGAGACCTTGAAGATGCGCTGGAAGCTGGCCACCACGTCCTTGACCGTAACCTCTGCCCCGGTCGAGAAATTGACTCCCTTGCGCAGCTTGAATGTATAGGTCTTGCCGTCATTGGTGATCTCTGGTGCGGCCTCGGCCAGGTCAGGGACTTTGCTGAAGCCGTCGGCCCCCGGAGCCTTCTTGAAGGCCATCAGCCCGTCGTAAAGCCCCTGATAAATCTGCCAGTATTGCAGCGTATAGTTGATCATCGGATCAACGGTGCCCGCAGCCGAGTGCGCCACGATCCGCATCGTGCCGCCCCGGTGCGCCGTCTGGTATTCGGCATGGGCCGGAGCCATCGCCCCGGCGATCAAACCGGCGGTGGCGGTGGCCAATAGAAGCTTTTTCATTGAACTCTCCCGGTTGGTTTTTTGAGGTCTTTTTGTGGTTTCAGTCGTGCATGTTCAGAAAGCCGCCGACGACACCCATGCAGAATTCGGTTTCTTCGACATGGGGCATGTGGCTGCTGTCTTCGAAGATCATCCACGAAGCACCCTTGATCAGGTCTTTGAAGGGCTGGACGGTGGCCGGGGTCGCCTCGTCATGGCGGCCCGAGATCAGCAGGGTCGGCACGTTGATCTTGTGCAGGTTCGGCGTGATGTCCCAGTTCTTCAACGTGCCCACGACGAAGAATTCGTTGGGGCCGTTCATCGTGTGATAAACGGTCGGGTCGGCAGCTGTCTGGGTAAAGCTGGCCACAACTTCCGGCGGGTTGGGCACCACGCGGCAGACATGGCGGGCATAGACCCAATCGGTCGCGGCCTTGTAGTCCGGGTTGTCATAATCGCCCAACGCCTCGTGCTTGTTCAGCGCGTCCTGAATGTCCTGCGGCATCAGGGAACGCTGACGCAGCGCCTCGGAGCACCACAGGTCCATCGAGGCCGGAGAGTTGGCGATCACCAGCGATTTCAGCCCCTTGGGTTGGCGCACGCCGTATTCCGCCCCCAGCATCCCGCCCCAGCTTTGGCCAAGGACATGAAAGCCTGCCCGTTGGCCCAGATGGTCAATCAGGTTCTCCAACTCATCCACGAACAGCTGCGGCACCCAGAAGTCACCGCCCTTTTCCGGCAGGTGGGTCGATAACCCGCAACCGATCTGGTCATAGTGGATCACCGCCCGGCCATCACGCGCCAGAAGCTTGTAGCTGTCGATGTAGTTGTGCGCCACGCCGGGTCCGCCATGCAGCAGAAAGATCGGCGGCTTACCCGAGTGCAGATCGCCGGTGATGCGATACCACGTTTCGTATGGGCCGAAAGGCGCGCGCCCCTCAACCTGTTGCAACGTCGTTTCCATGTGACCCCCTGTGGTCGAAGGCTCTGCGGCCTTGGTTGAGATTAACGGTGGCGTGGATGCCTTGATAGTCAAGAAAATTTACCGGGAGTATACGTGCATTCGCCAGATGTGCGTGATCTTGCGCCGAAATAGTGGGCAGTTCCGGGATATCGGTCTTGATCGGGCGGGGCCGGTTTGGTGCTATGCACGATGGGCACAGGTCAAACATGCAGCACCCGGGCAATCTGCGCTGCAAAAGACAGCAGGCGTTGGTCTTGCCCCAAGGCACCGGTCAGTTGCAGGCCAACGGGTAGCCCGTCAATCTTTCCGCAGGGCAGGCTTAGCGAGGGGTGTCCGGTGACATTGGCAAACCCGCTCGACAGCATCTCGCTGTCCTGATCGTCGACTATCACCGGGTCTTCATGCGGGGCCACGAAGGACACGCTGGGGGCTAACAGGACATCAACCTGGCTGAACAACCCTTCAACGCGGCGGCTGAGGTCCGCCTGAAAGCGCCGGGCTGCGATATAGTCGGTGGCCCGCCCAGCGCCGCCATCCTCGATTTGCGCGCGGGTGCCGGGCGCATAGCCTGCGGAATTGAGCGCCATCAGCGGGGTGTGGATCAGCGCGGCTTCGGGGCCAAGAATGGTCATCAGGGTGGCATTGGCGCGGTTCAATCCGGGGCAATCCAATTCGACAAGCATTGCTCCATCGCGTTGCAGGCGGCGCAGGCAGGTCTGCACAAGGTCGGTGACCGGCTTTCCGATTGGGGTTTGCGAAAACTGGCCCATGATCAGGCCGATCCGCAAAGGCGCATGATCCCTGGCCAGCGGCATCGGCAGGCCGGAAAGGCAAGCCAGGGCAATCGCTGCATCCATAACGCTGCGGGCAAGGGGGCCTGCGTGATCCAGGCTCTGCGACAGGGGGAAGACGCCGTCCAGGGGCACCAGACCGTAGCTGGGTTTCAGGCCCACAATGCCGCAATAGGCCGCCGGAATGCGGATCGACCCGCCGGTATCAGTGCCGATGGCCAAGGGCACGATGCCCGCAGCCACCGCCGCCGCCGAGCCGCCGCTTGATCCGCCGGCGGTGCGGGTCGGGTCGTGCGGGTTGTTGGTCTGGCCGATTTCGGGATGCGCAATGCCGTAGGCATATTCCAGCAGGTTGGTCTTGCCAAAGATAACCGCCCCCGCTGCCCGCAACCGGGCAACCAGCGCGGCATCCTGCGTGGCCATGCGGGGCAGCTGGACTTTTGAGCCATAGCCGGTCGGCATCCCGGCGACTTCGATCAGATCCTTGATGGCGACGGGGATGCCGTGCAAAGGGCCAAGGTCGCGACCGGCTGCAAGGTCTATCGTGGCCTGCCGGGCCTGCGCCCGCACCACATCCGGCATCAAGCTGGCGAAGGCGTTCAGGGCAGGTTCCATCCTTGCCTGCCGTTCCAGGGCCTGTTCCACCACCTCAACCGGCGTGAAGCTGCCCTGCCTGTACCCGGCACCCAGTTCCGTGACGCTGAGAAATGCGGTGTCCATGTCAGGTCTGCTTTCCAAGCCGGTCAAAGAAACGCGCCCAGGCAATCTGGCCAGTCCGGAAGCTGGATAGCCGGAAGTGCTCGTTGGGCGCGTGATAATCCTCGTCCGAGGTGGAGAAGGAAAAGAAGATCGTGCCGACGCACAGGTTGCGGGCAAAGACCTCACCAATCGGGATCGTCGCCCCCATCGCCACGCGCAAAGGCGGGCTGCCCAGCACCTCGGTCAGGATGGTTTCGGCGATCTTCAGGGCGGGCAAGTCCGGGTCAAGCGCAAAGGCTGGTGTGCCGGGGCCTTGCTGCGTCACCGTCAGGCGAAAGCCGGTGGGCAGCGCCGCCTGCAAATGCTGCCGGATCAAGGCCACGACATCATCAGGCACCTGACCCGCAACCAGCCGACAGGTGATCTTGGCCGAGGCAATGGCGGGGATCACCGTCTTGGTTCCTGCGCCCGCATATCCGCCGCTGATGCCGTTGAACTCCAGCGTCGGGCGCAGCCATTGCCGGGTCAGCAGACTGGCACCGGACGGCAGCGGCACAGGCAGCAATGCACCGATGTCGGCGAAATAGCCCGCCGGATCAAAGCCCACATCGCGGATCGCCGTTTCGATCAAAGGATCAGGCGGCAGCGCAGCATCGGCAAAGCCCGCGATCTGCACGTTGCCGTCCGCATCATGCAAACTCGCCAGAATTCGGGTCAGGGCGCGGATCGGGTTTGGGGCGGACCCGCCGTGGCGGCCGGAATGCAGGTCTTTGCCTGCGCCCTCCACCATCACCTCCAACGCGGCCAGTCCCCGGCTTGCCACGGTGACCGAGGGCAGATCGGCCCGCCACATCGCACCATCCGCAGACACCACCAGATCGCAGGCCAGCCGGTGTTTCAGCAGCACTACCGTGGGGTCAAAGCTGGGGCTACCGCATTCCTCTTCGCCCTCGATCAGCACTTTCAGGTTCAGCGGCAGCCCACCCGTTACCGCCTTGTAGGCCTTGGCGACCAGAATCGGGATCAGCAGCGGGCCTTTGTCATCCGACACGCCCCGGGCATAAAGCTTGCCGTCGCGCACCGTGGGTTCAAACGGCGGGGTCAGCCATTTGTCCAACGGATCAGGGGGTTGCACGTCATAATGGCCATAAACGAGGATCGTCGGCGCGCCCGGAACCTGACACCATTCGGCCAGCACGCAAGGATGGCCCTGCGTTGCAACAATTTCGACGGTCGGAAAGCCTGCCTCGCGCAACTGGCCCGCCACGAAGTCCGCCGCCTGGGCAATGCCAGCCGCATAGGCCGGATCAGTGCTGACGCTGGGAATGCGGCAGAACTGGATCAACGTTTCCAGCGCCTGCGCCTGATGCGTGGCAAGCCAGTCTTCAACCGCGCTCATTTCCCGCCGTCCACGCCCAGAACTTCACCGGTGATCCAGCCTGCAAGGTCAGAGGCGAAGAACATCACCGCGTGGGCGATGTCGTCCGGCGTGCCCAACCGGCGCATGGCGATCTGCCCGATCAAAGCCGCTTGTCCCTCTGCCCCCATCGCATCCCACTGCTTTTCGGTGCTGGGGTTGGACCGTACAAAGCCCGGGGCCACGCAGTTCACTGTAATGCCAAACGGCCCCAGTTCATGCGCCAGCTGCCGGGTCAGGCCGATCTGGCCGGCTTTGGCGCTGGCATAGGCCTGAATGCCGGTCAGGCTGATCGTCCGCCCCGCCCCGGACGAGATGTTGATGATCCGTCCGCTGCCCTGCCGCTTCATAACCGGGGCCACGGCTTGCGCCATGAAGAAAGCGCCGGACAAGTTGACGTCAAAGATATCCTGCCAGTCCGCCGCCGAAATCTCTTCAATTGGGCGACCCTTCTGGCCACGCACGCCGCCAGCGTTGTTCACCAGAATGTCAATGCCTGACCGCTTGCCAGCAATCGCAGCCACAGCGGCCTGAACGGCGTCACGGTCGCCCACGTCAACCTCTGCCGTCTGGCACGACGGACCGCACAGGCGCTGCGTCTCGGCCAGACCCTCGGCATTGACATCAAGTGCTACGACATGCGCCCCCCTTGCGGTAAAGGCTTGCGCCATCGAGCGGCCAAAGCCGTGAGCCGCACCGGTGATGATGACGGTGCGGTCGTTGAAGGTGATGTTCATGTCAGGCATCCCTTTCCGCAGCGGCCAGCATGGCGAGGTTGCCCAGCGTCAACTCGCTCTGGCCGTTTTCGATGTCTTCAACCAGGCGGATCAGCCTGCCCGTCAACGGCACGGGAATGCCATGCCGGGCCGCCGCCGCGACAATCGGGCCAAGCTGGGCCACCACCTCGGTCTTGCGCTTGCGCACGGCCAGATCGCGCCAGATGCCGGAATGCGATTTGGCGGATTTGCGGTTGTGCGCCACCATGTCGGCGAACGAGGCGTCGATCAACACTTGCGGGGAATCGGGCTGAAACGCGCCTGGGTCAAAGCCGTTGAATGCCTCAGTCCGGATGCCTTCAGCAGCTGCCACCGCGCCAGTTTCCTGCCCCAGACGCGTCAACACCGGGCGCACTTCGGGGTTGGCCAGAACGTCGGCAATGCTGTCATCGGTCACGGCCGTGGCAAACAGCAGCGCGCCGTAGACCAGCTTGCCCCACAGATAGCCCCAGATGTTCGGCGTCAGAATGGCATTGGGTTCAAAGTCCTGCATCAAGCGGTGCAGCACTTGAATGCGCGGCGTGATGACACCATCCAACTCGCCAATCACCACCGCGCCGTGGCCCGAGTAGTGGACAACACCGGGCTCCAGATAATCGGCGCCAAAGTTCACGAAGCAGCCGATGGTGCGGTCGGCCCCGATGGCCTTGGCGATGGTCAGTTCGTTCAAACCGTTCTGGGCCGAGACGACCACGCCATCCTGCGCCAGATGGGGGGCGATGGCGGCGATGGCGGCTTCGGTGTGCTGGGCCTTCACGCACAGGAAGATCAGCTTGTGCTGGCCTTTGACCTGTTCCGGCAACAGGGCCGAAGCCTGCACCACATCTTCAAAAATCGGCCCGGCAATTTTCAGGCCAAGGCTGTTGATTGCATCCACATGCGCCGTCACGCTATCAACAAAAGTCACCTGATGCCCGGCGCGCAAGAACGCAGCCCCCAGCGTGCCGCCAATCGCCCCGGCTCCCCAGATGACAATGGGCAAGGTCAAGACCACGGACCCTCCATCAGCGCGCGGGTTTCAGCGATGGCGATATCCCAGATCGCCTGCATCTCGTCATCCGGGCGTTCGTAATAGCCGCCGAAGTTGCCGTCACCCAGCAGTGCGCGGGTGGCTTTGGGGTTCATCGCCCGCATCCGTTCAAAATCCACCATCGGCTTTTGCTGGCTGGGCTGGATGACACCGGGCAGGCGCGTCCAGGGAAAATTCTCCATCCACGAGGCGTGCGAGGCGACCGGGTCGGTTTCCTGCACCGCTTTCAGCGTCAACGGCGCGTTCCACCAGTTGTGGAATTTCACCGAACATTCAGGGTTGTCCGCCATCCATTCAATCGCAAGGCTGCCTGCCGGGGAATTGCCGCCATGGCCGTTGACCATAAATATCCGCCGGAAGCCCTGCACCTTCAGGCTGTCAAGAATGTCACGGATGATGCGGACATAGGTTTCCACCCGAATGCTGACCGATCCGGGATAGGCCAGAAAGTAGGGCGTCACACCATAGGCCAGCACCGGGAAAACTGGTGCCCCCAAGGGCGCTGCCGCCTCAAGCGCCACCCGTTCAGCAAGGATCGAGTCCACCGAAAGCGACAGATGGGCGTGCTGTTCGGTGCTGCCCAACGGCAACACGGCCAGATCGTCGGTCTTGAGGTAATCCTCGACCTGTTGCCAGCTCATTTCCGAGATTTTCATGAAGCTTCCTTTCTTGGAAGGGTCAATGCAAGGCCATCTGCGGCAAGGTCTTGCCGTAGGACCGAGGGGCGCAGCAGCGGCATCACAAGCCGTTCAATGTCGCCCGGGTCCGGGATGTGGCGGTATTCAATGCGGGCGGCACCGGGTTTGGCCATGGCAGCAGCCACATTCGCGCCGGTTGCCAGCACGACCACGTCGCAATCAGCCAGCAAGGTGGCGATGCCGGTATCATCCAGATTGGCGGCCACGATATCCCGGACATGCGGAGCAAAGCGCCGCACCCCCAGCGTCAGCACCGGCAGAAAATCGGCAAAGCGTGACACGACACCGACGCGCGCCATCGGGTCAATCGAGGCCAACACCATCCGGGTTGCCTCGGACGGGATGAAGCGGATCGACAGGATAGGCACGCCCTGAAGGGCTTGGGTGACCGTCGCTTGCAGGTTGGCAAAGGTCAGCACCAGATCGGCCCCGCGCAGCCGCTTGGCGTGTTCAGGATTGGCTGCGATCAGGTCCAGCGTTGTGGCCTCGACCACGGCGTAATCACCTACCTGCCCTGCAACACGCTCGGCATAGCTGGCCGTCGCATCAGCGAAAAGCCCAACCATGACGATGAACTTGCGCCGTCCCTGCGCCAGTCTGGCCGACACTCTGGCATTGATCAGCCCGGGGATATCGGGTGCAGCGGCACCCATGCCCAGCGCAAGGTCAGTCACCTGATCAATCGCCATGCGAAACCGCGCCATGGCAGGCCCGGATGCCAGACGCGCCTGCGCCGAATCAGCGACCGACGTGCCAGAGCCTGAACGCGCTTCGATCAGCCCGGCGGTTTTGAGTTCCGCATAAACCTTGGCAACCGTCATCGGGGCCACATCGGCTTGAACGGCCATGTCGCGGACGGACGGCAAGCTAGCGCCGATCGGTAGTTCGCCAAAGCAGATTCCATGCTCGATAGCGCCTTTCAACTGCTGACGCAGCGATATGCCTAGTTTTCGATCTATCTGAACCTTCAAGGCAATCTCCGGGCGATACATATATGTAGCACGCTTTCGCCGTTATCTGCCCTATAATTCAACAGTTGGTAGGGTTTATCAACAAGAATAAGCGAAAACTGTATTGTTGACAGAGTTTTGTTCCCGTGGGACTTTGCGTCACAGTAGAACACTAACAAGAAACCCGGAGGATGTTCACATGAAGATGGTGTCACTTGCCGCACTTGCGGCGGCGCTTCTTGTCGGCGGAAGTATTGCAGCGCAAGCAACGGATCGGGGCGGGGTGATGACCTATGGTCGCTACGCCGACAGCATGTTCCTTGACCCGGTGCTGAACGATGCGAACATCGATATCTGGGTGCTATCCAACATTTATGATACGCTTTTGCTGCCGACCGACAATGGCCAAGGCGTTCAGGCCGGCCTCGCGACAGACTGGAAAGTGTCGGATGACGGGATGAGCGTTACCCTGAAGCTGCGCCAAGGCATCAAGTTCTCAGACGGCTCGCCGATTCTGCCGTCTGATGTGGTGTGGTCGCTGAAGCGCGCGGCTACGCCTGATAACGGCATCTGGGGCTTTCTGGTCAGTGCCATCAAGGACGTCACCGGGTCTGATGACGGCACCGTGGTGATCACGCTGAACCGTCCGGACCCGTCGATCATTCCGGCGCTGACCGTGTTCAACACCGCCATCATGCCGCAGAAGCTGTTCGAAGCGATGCCGGGTGCCACCGATGCCGACAAGGCCAAGGCCTTTGCGGAACATCCGGTAGGTTCTGGTGCCTTCATGTTTGACTCGTGGGAACGCGGCGCCACCATGAAGTTGGTCAAGAACCCCTACTATTGGGCGATGGGTGATGACGGCAAACCGCTGCCCTATCTGGACGGCGTCACATTCGAGGTGATCCCCGATGATGCCACCCGCATCCTCAAGCTGCAATCAGGCGACCTGGACGGAGCCGAATTCATCCCCTACGCCCGCGTGGCCGAGTTGAAGACGGCTGACAATCTGAACATGGAACTCTTCCCCTCGACCAAGATCGTTTACCTGTCGATGAACGTGCGCCCGCAGGTTGATGGCGTGGACAATCCGCTGTCAAACCCCAAAGTGCGCCAGGCGCTGAACTATGCGACCAACAAGGACGCGATCATCCAGATCGTGACGATGGGGGTCGGGTCGCCGATGAAATCCTTCATGTCTTCGGCCACGCCGCTGAATTCGGGCACCGGGCCGCTTTACCCCTATGACCTTGAAAAGGCCAAGGCGCTGATGGCGGAAGCGGGCTTCCCCGACGGCTTCTCGACCAGCCTTCTGGTTTTGGCCGGCAATCAGGATGACCTTGGCATCGGCACCGCCGTGCAGCAGATGTGGGCCGCCATCGGCGTCAAACTGGAGCTGAAGCAGGTCGACAATGCCACCCGGACAGATCTGTACCGCAACGGCCATTTCCTGATGCAAACCTCGACCTGGACGGATGACATCGCCGACCCGAGCGAGATCACCTCGTATTTCACCTATTCGCCCACCATCGAATCGCAGCATTCAAGCTGGAAGAGCGAAGAGGCCGACAAGCTGTTCGAAGCCTCGCAGGCCGAGCGTGACCCGGCCAAGCGCGCGGCGCAATATGCGCGGATTCAAGAGATTGCCAATGCGGAAGGACCGATGGTCTATCTTTACGAATCGCCCTATCCGGTCGCGTTGAGCAAGAAGGTCGTCGGGTTCATCCAGATCCCGCTTGGCAACAACATCTTCCGTGCCGCCTCGCTGACGAAGTAACTACCCTGACCCGGCCGGGGCTGTAGCCTTGGCCGGG
>JAYSQA010000262.1:0-5867 GCA_043721775.1 Rhodobacterales bacterium | reverse complement strand
ACCGATGGCCGCTCACAGACCCGGAAAAAGTCCATCGCGGGCTTCGAAACCGACCGGAGCCCCTCTCGGAGAGGGATTCGATGAATATCCCGGGCGGAGAGAACAATCACCTTCTGCCACTTTCGGAATTGCTCCGGCGAAACGTCCAACCGGAAGTCGTCAGCGGCAGCGGCAGCGGCTGGCGTTGGCAGCAGCAGCACAGCTAGCAATAGCCTTCTCATTTTCGCCTCTCCCCAGATTTCTAAGTCTAGCAGGTCAAAGCCAGCGAAATCATCAGACGTGCGCTCAGAAGCACGTACGAAAGGAGTGTTCAGAAAGCATCAGCTACCTGGCGCGTTTCCCTACAGAGACGTAGGGCGATCTGTTACCCAAAACGTTACCCGAAAAGAAAAAAACCTCGCAAGAGCGAAGCCATTTTCTGTTAAGTCTTTGTTTTGGTTGGTGGAGCCAGACGGGATCGAACCGTCGACCTCTTGAATGCCATTCAAGCGCTCTCCCATCTGAGCTATGACCCCATTTCAACCGATCCGGTCCTGCAACCGTCCAATCCGAAGACTGGCGACACTGGGCGTGTCATGGCGGCTTATTAGGCGGGGGCGGCGGGGGGTGCAAGAGGAAAAATGCACATCCCGGAAATTCGCCCCCAACCCTTTGTTTAGACTTCTTCTTCGTCGCCGGGAACTTCGGTCAGATCGTCAAGCGACACATTGTCGTCGGCGTCTTCTTCCAGCAGTTCATCGTCCAGTTCCGCGTCATCGGCGACGCCGGGCGTCAGCAGATCATCATCGGCGTCCAGATCATCCACCAGAACGTCATCGTCTTTCTCGGGTGCGACGCGTGCAATGACCGAAGCGGCCATCTTGCGACGCGCGATTTCGATATCGACGACTTCGCCCGTGTAGGGGCTGATGATCGGCATGCGGTTCAGGTCATAAAAGCGCTTACCCGTGGTCGGGCAGATCCGCTTCGTGCCCCATTCGGCTTTGGGCATGGTATTCCTTGCTAGGCTATGTGCCAGAGAAACGTTCGCTTGCCATAGGGCGGCCCCACTGTCAAAGGCTTTTCGCGAGACGTTCCGGCAGTTGTGGCTGCGGCTGATTTGGCTATTCTGCACAGCCTTTGCAAGAGGTGCCATGCCCGTCCTTTCCGGCCTACCGCCCATTGAGGTTACGCTGCGCCGATCAACCCGGGCGCGGCGGTTTTCCTTGCGAGTCTCGGCACTTGATGGGCGGGTGACGCTGTCCTTGCCCGCCCGCGCCCGCGAATCCGAGGCGATGGACTTCGCCCGCAGCCATGAGGACTGGCTGCGCAAGGCGCTGGCCAAGCAGACAAGGCCCTCATCCATCGGCTTTGGAACCATGATCTTGTTTGAGGGGCGCGAAGTGACGCTGGCGCAGGGTTCTGGCCGCGCTGCCCGGCTGGAGGGTGATTCGCTTCTGTTGCCAGGGGGCCACGCGCAGGCGGGTGCGCGTGCCGCTGCCTGGCTGCGGGCCATGGCGCGCGACAGGCTGGCTGCGGCATCCGATCACTACGCGGGCCTGTTGGGGCGCAAGGTCGCCCGCATTACCCTGCGCGACACAAGATCGCGCTGGGGATCGTGCAGCCATGAGGGTGCCTTGATGTATTCGTGGCGGCTGATCATGGCGCCGCCCGCGGTTCTGGCCTATGTCGCCGCCCATGAATGCGCGCATCTGGTGGAAATGAACCACTCGCAGGCCTATTGGGCGGTGGTGGAGCGGATTTACCCCGGCTGGCAGACCCAGCGTGGCTGGCTGCACACCCATGGCCAGCGCCTGCACAGCTACCGCTTCGACGCCCTGGACGACCCCGAGACTTGACGGGGCGACTGCCGCCTGTTTGGGTCAGCGGATGACCACAAGCCCCCGCCCCGCAAGCCTTCGACTGGCCGACCCCTCTGCGCCCGCGCATGAACGGCTGTATCGCCTGCTGCGCCAACAGATCATGCACGGCGAACTGGCCCCCGGTTTGCCGATGACGTTGCGCGGGTTGGCGGCCCAGCACGACATGTCGATGACCCCGGCACGTGAAGCCGTGCGGCGCTTGGCGGCGGAGGGAGCGCTGACGATTTCCTCATCAGGTCGCATATCAACGCCGGAACTGACGCCGGAACGGATCGAGGAGTTGGCGGCGATACGGGCGCTGATTGAACCCGAGATGGCCTCGCGTGCCTTGCCCCGCGCCCACTTCGCCCTGATCGACCGGCTGACCGCGATCAACGCGCTGAACCAGGAGGCGGTGCTGAACCACAACGCCATCGCCTATGTCCGCACCAATCTGGAGTTTCACCGCACCCTGTACCTGCGCGCCCAGACCCCGGCGATGTTGGCAATTTGTGAGACGGTCTGGCTGCAACTGGGGCCGACGATGCGGGCTTTGTACGACAAGTTGCGCAGGCGGGATGTGCCACATCACCACCGGCTTATACTGGCTGCGCTGCGGGCAGGCGACGAACCGGGGCTGCGGCTGGCCGTTCGCACCGATGTGACGCAAGGCCTGCGGCATCTGGCGAGTTAAGGGACGGTGACCTGCGTGCTGATCTTGTCCACCGCCGCGCCGTTCCGCATAAGCGTGACAGTGCCGACGTAGGCTCCGGATGACAAGGCGGCGTGGAGTTTCTTGCCAAGGGCGCGGAACAGCTGGTCTTGCGTGCGGGTCAGGTCAGCGTTGCCCTCAATCATCACGGACCCATCCGGCGCTGTAGCTGAGAACGTCAGGGAATCGCCCGCCCGCCCGCCGAAAACCTCTGCCCAGATTACAAGGGCCGGAGCGTCGGGCTGGATGGTCGGGGTTGGCAGGCCCGCACGGATGGCGTCAAAAGTCGGAACCTCGGTCGCAAAGCCTGCGGCGAGAAATCCGCCAGCCTCATACGGCAGGGCGGTGGCCCACAGGCCGGGGGATGCGGTGGGGCCGCAGGTGGTTTGATCCGGCGCGAAAGGGTCAACGGGCTGGCCATTGTGGCGCACGGTCAGGTGCAGGTGAGGGAATTCGGCAGCACCCGATTGGCCGACCTGGCCCAAGGGGGTGCCGGTATTCACCTTGTCACCCTTGCGCACGGCGACAGAGCCTTGTTTCATATGGCAATATTGGGTTTGCCAGCCACCGCTGTCATCGACGATCACTCCGTTGCCACATTCCTTGCCCGGAACCATAGGCACAAAATCAGCAATGCCGTCGCGGGTGCCCAGAACCGTGCCGGGGGCCGCTGCCAGCACATTCACGCCCTGCGCCATCGCCGCCGCATTGGGCAGGGCGATGTCGGTGCCGTCGTGGCCGTCATAGGTCAGCGTACCGCAGGTAAAATCCCTGGTCCCGGGACCAGGGTCGCGGTCGACGTAGTGCTGGATGTAGCAGGTCTCGCCCAGGGTGCAGTCCATGGGCCAATTCAGTTTGAACGGGGCCAAAACAAAGGCCCCCGCCGGAGAGGCGAGGGCCAAAGTCAGAAGTAAGCCCCGGATCATATAACCGATCATTCCGCCGTCAGAAGCGGCGGCTTGGTGCCGGTCAGGCGCGGCTTGGCGGGTTCTTCATAGGTCAGGAAGATCGCGTCATCCTTCACGCCGACATGGACGAGGCCGCCCTTGGTCAGCTTGCCGAACAGCAGTTCCTCGGCCAGCGGCTTCTTGATGTGTTCCTGGATGACCCGGCCCAAGGGACGCGCCCCCATCTTTTCGTCATAGCCCCGTTCGCCCAGCCAATCGGCGGCTGCGGGCGACAGGTCTATGTGAACGCCACGGTCCAGAAGCTGGGCTTCCAACTGCATGACGAACTTTTCAACGACACGGTGGATGACCTCTTTGCCCAAGCTGGCAAAGGGGATCACCGCGTCCAGACGGTTGCGGAATTCGGGCGTGAAGGTTCGTTCCACCGCCGCCGTGTCTTCACCCGTTCGCTTGGCGCGGTTGAAGCCGATAGCCTCTTTGGCGGCATCGGATGCCCCGGCATTGGTCGTCATGATCAGCACCACGTTGCGGAAATCAACCTGCCGGCCGTTGTGGTCGGTCAGCTTGCCGTGGTCCATGACTTGCAGAAGAATGTTGTAGACGTCCGGGTGGGCCTTTTCGATCTCGTCCAGCAGCAGCACGCAATGCGGATGCTGGTCGATGCCATCGGTCAGCATACCGCCCTGATCAAAGCCGACATAACCCGGAGGCGCGCCGATCAGACGGGAAACTGCGTGCTTCTCCATATACTCCGACATATCGAAGCGCAGCAATTCCACACCAAGGATCGAGGCCAGTTGCTTGGCCACCTCGGTCTTGCCCACGCCCGTTGGCCCTGCGAACAGATAGTTGCCGATGGGCTTTTCGGGTTCACGAAGGCCAGCGCGGGCCAGTTTGATGGCGGAAGTCAAAGCCTCAATCGCCTTGTTCTGGCCGAACACCACGCGCTTGAGGTTCTTTTCCAGATCGCGCAGCACTTCGGCATCGTCCTTGCTGACCGACTTGGCAGGAATACGGGCAATCTTGGCCACAACAGCCTCAATCTCCTTGATGCCAATGGTCTTGCGCCGCTTGGATTCGGTCAGCAGATGTTGCGCCGCCCCTGCCTCATCAATGACATCAATCGCCTTGTCGGGCAGTTTGCGATCATGGATGTAGCGGGCCGACAGTTCCACCGCCGCCTTGATGGCGTCGTGGGTATAGCGCAGGTCGTGATGCTCTTCGAAATAGGGCTTCAGACCCATCAGGATCTTGATGCTGTCTTCGATGTTCGGCTCGTTCACGTCAATCTTCTGGAAGCGGCGCGACAGAGCCCGGTCTTTCTCAAAGTGCTGACGGAACTCCTTGTAGGTGGTGGAGCCCATGCAGCGCAACTTGCCGCCCTGCAACGCCGGTTTCAACAGGTTGGAGGCGTCCATAGCGCCGCCCGAGGTCGCTCCGGCGCCGATTATGGTGTGGATTTCATCAATGAACAGAATCGCGTCGGGGTGATCCTCCATTTCCTTGACCACGGCTTTCAGGCGTTCCTCAAAGTCGCCGCGATAGCGGGTTCCGGCCAGCAAAGCGCCCATATCAAGGCTGAAAATCGTGGCGCCCGCCAAGATTTCCGGCGTCTCGCCACGGACGATCTTCAGCGCCAGCCCTTCGGCGATGGCGGTTTTGCCCACACCGGGGTCGCCCACCAGCAATGGGTTGTTCTTCCGCCTACGGCACAGCACCTGAATGCAGCGTTCAACCTCGGCATCGCGGCCGATCAACGGGTCAACCTCGCCCTTGATCGCCTTGACGTTCAGATCAACGCAATATTTTGACAGGGCAGATTCCTTGGCATCCCCAGCCTCGGCTTTCGGAGTTTCGTGGTTTTCTTCGGCCCCCGTGACGGGCCGGGCTTCGCCAAAAGCGGGGTTCTTGGCCACGCCGTGCGCAATGTAGTTGACCGCGTCGTAACGGGTCATGTCCTGTTCTTGCAGGAAATAGGCGGCATTCGATTCGCGCTCGGCGAAGATGGCGACCAGAACGTTGGCCCCGGTCACTTCGGTGCGGCCTGACGACTGCACATGGATCGCCGCGCGCTGGATCACGCGTTGGAAAGCGGCAGTCGGCACCGCTTCGGACCCTTCCACATCAGTGACCAGCGTTGACAGGTCATCATCAATGAAATTGGTCAGGGTTTTCTTCAAGGCGTCCAGATCCACCGAACAGGCCTTCATCACGCGCGAAGCGTCGGGCTCATCGGTCAGCGCCAGCAGCAGATGCTCCAGCGTGGCGAGTTCGTGGCGGCGGGCATTGGCCAGCGCCAAGGCGCCATGGATGGCTTGCTCGAGTGTTGTCGAAAATGTCGGCACTTGCGTCGTGCTCCTGTCCTGCAGGTCGGCATGGCCCGAACGGGGATCGGACGGGCCTGTC
>JAYSQA010000261.1:0-6406 GCA_043721775.1 Rhodobacterales bacterium | reverse complement strand
CGCTTCACAGAACTCGGAACCCCGATCACGCAGCGCGTGGGATGAATCCGTTCGGGGAAAGGGGAAATTCGACCTCTGAATGATTTGTGCAACAGAGCCATTGCAAGGGCGCGGTGGTCTGCCCGTTTCATGGCTGGGTTTATAATCTGGATGGCACGTTACGCGGGGCTGCGGTGCCCGATAGTTTCGGGCCGATGGACCGCGCGAAGTTCGGGCTGCAACAGATGGAAATGGAAGTATTTAACGGATTTGTCTTCCTGCGGTTTTCGCCCGGACCGCAGGCTGCCGTGGCCACCCTGCTGGCCGCTTATGACAGCGATTTTGCGGGCTATCAGGCGGCGAACATGCTGCCGGTGGATGTGCCGAACTGGTCGACTGACTTGCCGGTCAACTGGAAATCGGTGCGCGATGTCGACAACGAGCGCTATCATGTGCCGATGGCGCATCCGGGTTTGCAGGACCTGTATGGCCGCGCCTACCGGGACCATACGCTGGACGGCGGGCTGGCGGTGTCTTTGGGCTATTTCGGCGATGTGCCGGGGCGGTTGTGGTCGGTGAAACACTATATCAAATGGTCGCCAGAGGCACCCCATCTGCCGCCGCATCTGCAAAAGGCGTGGAGCTATTATGGCCTTTGGCCCAACGCGGTGTTTGCTTTCACCCCGGAAGCCATTCAGTTCTATCAGGAAATCCTCATCGGCCCCGGCAAGACCCGGGTGACTGGGCGGCGGCACCGCCGCCCGCAAGAAAACCCGCCAGCAGCGCGTTGCCCGCTATCTGGCCTACCGGATTGACCGCGAAACCTCAGCCGAGGATCAGCAGCTTTCGATCTGATCGAACGAGTCGATGAAGTCTTCCGCCTATGAAGGCTTCCACCTGTCCGACCTTGAATACGGCGTGCGCCGCCACCACGACGCCTTGCGCAGCCTTCTGCCGGTCATGACGTTGCCCAATGCCCCGCCAGAACAGCAAATCGCCGGGATCAACAAGGAAATGCTTGGCAGCGGTGGCGCGATATCGCAGGCTTGGACAAAATGAGGCCAAAGGCCAACCAACGGGGAGACTGTCATATCACTAACACGCCGCCGACTTCTGGCTGGCCTTGGCGCAGGCTTGGCCACCCCTTGGGTCAGGCCGTCTTATGCCAGTTCGGGCAACCTCAACATCTACAACTGGTCCGATTATGTCGGCGAGACGACGATTGACGACTTCCAAAGCGAAACCGGGATCAGCGCGGTCTATGACCTTTATGTCTCTGCCGAGGAAATGCAGGCCAAGATGCTGGCGGGGTCAACCGGCTATGATCTGGTGATCCATTCCGGCATGGCGCTGCCGCAGTTCATCAAGGCGGGGATATATCAGAAACTCGACCACACCAAGTTCAAGAACTATGGCAATCTTGACCCGGCCATCCTGAAGATTGTCGATGGGTTTGATCCCGGCAATCAATACGGTGTGCCATATATGTGGGGCTCGGTCGGGTTCACCTACAACATGGATATGGTGCAACAGCGTCTTCCGGGTGTGGACCTGTCCTCGATGGATGTGATTTTCAAACCCGAGAATGCCGCCAAACTGGCCGATTGCGGGATTTCGCTGCTGGATAGCCCGACGGACATCGGCTTCATGGTGCTGTCGATGCTGCGGATCAGCCCGGACACTGCCGGGCCGGATGATTATGCGAAGATGGTCGCAGCGTTCAAGCCGATCCGGCAATATGTCTCGACCTTCGACAATTCAAATTACCTGACAGCCTTGCCCAACAAGGAACTGTGCGCGGCAAATACCTGGTCAGGCGATTACGGGGTGGCCAAGGCGCGCGCCAAGGATGCCGGGATTGATCTGAACCTGAAGTATTTCGTGCCCAAGACCGGGGTTCCGGCCTGGATTGACCTGTGGTGCTTGCCAACGGATGCGCAGAATGTCGACAACGCTTACGAGTTCCTTGACTACATGCTGCGGCCCGAGGTGATTGCCAAATGCTCTGACGCCACCGGCTATGCCAATGCCAACAAGGCCGCCACGGCGCTGGTTGACCCCGCAATTTCCGGCGACCCGGCGATTTATCCCGACGCTGAAACCTTGAAGCGCATGTACACTCCGAAACCCCAGACCGAAGAGCAGGAACGCTACCTGACCCGGGCCTGGGCCGAAATCAAGGCAGGTTGAAGTGACCGAACCGCTGGTTCGCATCGAGGGCGTCTCGAAGTTTTTCGGGACGTTTCAGGCCGTCAAGAACGTCAGCCTTGAGGTGGCCAAGGGCGAGATATTCTCGCTTTTAGGTGGGTCGGGTTGTGGCAAGACCACGCTTCTGCGGATGCTGGCGGGGTTCGGGTGCCAACTTCGGGGAGGATCTTCATTGACGGGGTGGATATGGGCGTGGTGCCGCCGTGGGAAAGGCCCGTCCATATGATGTTCCAAAGCTACGCCCTGTTCCCGCATATGTCGGTGGAAAAGAACGTGGGCTACGGGCTGAAGCATGAGAAGATGACAGCTATGAAGCGGCAGGACCGGGTCCGCGCGATGCTTGACCTGGTGCAACTGACGCCGTTTGCGACAAGGAAGCCGCACCAGATCTCCGGTGGCCAGCGCCAGCGGGTGGCCTTGGCCCGCGCCTTGGCCCGGCAACCGAAATTATTATTGCTTGACGAGCCTTTGGCGGCTTTGGACAAGAAACTGCGCGAACATACGCAGTTTGAATTGATGTCCATTCAGGAACGCACCGGCGTTACCTTCATCGTCGTCACCCATGATCAGGAAGAGGCTATGACCCTGTCGGACCGCATCGCCGTGATGGAGTATGGCGTGGTCAGGCAGGTCGGCAAGCCGGGGTCGGCCTGCGAATTCCCCAACTCGCGCTTCGTGGCGAATTTCCTGGGGTCGATCAATGCGTGGGAGGCGAAAGTCGCCTCGATTGCCGATGTGATCACGGTGGTTGTGCCCGCCTTGGGCCAGCAGGTGCAGGCGCGGGTGGTGCCGGGGCTGGAGGTGGGGCAAAGCCTGTCGGTGGCGCTGCGGCCCGAGAAGATCACCATTCACCGCGAGCCCATGGAGGGCTTGAATATCATCGCCGGTGAGGTGAAGAATCTGGCCTATTTCGGCAAGGACAGTCTTTACCGCATCGCCCTGCCTTCGGGCCAGTTGGTATCCGTGCACGCCGTCAACGCCGATCCTGGGGCCGAGGATCAGCGGCTGGCCGATTGGTATGACAAGGTCTGGCTGACCTTTGCCCCCGCCTCTGCTATCTTGTTGACGGAGTAGGCGATGGGGCGTTGGTTCAACCGTCGCGGCTGGTCTGACATGATCATCGGGCTGCCGTATGTCGGCTGGCCAGCCTCGCGCGGGTTCACCACGGTGACCTTGGCGCATATCACCTTTTCCATGGTGTTCGTCACGACCATTGTTCAAAGCCGGATGCTGTCCGCCGACCGGGCGATTGAAGAGGCGGCGATGGACCTTGGCAGTCGCCCTTGGCAGGTGATGAAGGATATGACGCTGCCGGTGATATCGCCCGCCATCATGTCGGGGTGGTTGCTGGCCTTCACCATTTCGATGGATGATGTGGTGATCACCAACTTCATCACCGGGCCGGGAACGACGACGCTGCCGATCCTGATCTGGTCGAAGGTTAAACTTGGCGTCACGCCGGACATCAACGCTTTGGCCACCCTGATCGTGCTGACGGTGGGGGTTTGCGTGCTGGCGGCCGGCGTGTTGATGAACCGGGCAGAGATCAAGCGCGAAAGGGACAGGCGCATGGCTTACAGGGCGAACGAATGAGCAATATCTCCCTTCCCCTCGGCGCCAAAGGCTCGGGCCGGGCGCGCTATGCTGCGGCGATGGACCTGTACCAGTCGGGAAAGATCAGCCCGCAGGTGCTGGAGATTTACCGCATCGCCTCGGCTTTGGATGGGCAGGACCCCGAGCCGATGCTGGCCGAACCGGGCCTTGGCGCGGTGGCAGACCCTGCCACTGGCGAGGATATCTTCCGCCGTCTGATCGAGGAGGCCGACCGCTACCTTGCCACCCTGCCCGGCCCCGGTGTCGCAGAGGTGCGCGTCAGGCTGAACCAGTGGCGGGGTGGCCCCGTAACGCTATTGCCGCGACCAAATGCCGTGATCGCGGCCCACTTGGGCGATGCTTTGGCGGCTTTGGCGCAAACCCATCTGGCGCTGGCGCAGGCGATTGCCGCAGCAGCGCCGTACCTGACGTGGCATCCTTACGATTCCTACCCCATCGCGGACATCGGCGAGGCTTTCGCCAATGGCCAAGCCTATGCCTCGCTGATCGGCGAGACTGCCACCATTCCGGCCAAGGACTTTGACCTTGGCATCTTCCTGATCGCCCCGCACCTTTTGTACCGCGACCACCATCACGCCGCCCCCGAGCTTTATGCCCCCCTGACCGGCCCGCACGGCTGGCGTTTCGGGCCCGCTACGCCCCTGATCGTGAAACCTGCCCATATGCCGGTCTGGAACGACCCGCACCGGCCCCATATGACCAAGGTGGGGCCGGTGCCCTTCCTTGCCCTGTTCGGCTGGACGGCAGATGTGACAGAGGCGGCGGTGGTCATCCCCGCCGAGGATTGGGCCGAACTGGAGGCGTTGCGTCTTGGTTAACTCCATAAACCAAGCAATCTCAGTACGCCTGCCGCGACCGGGGCGGGCCGAGGTAGAACTCGGTAAACTTCACCGCCAGCCCGGCGCGCGAGGGCGAGCAGGTTGCGGGGCCAGCCTGTACGGCCAGATCGGGCGGGAAATACGCCAGCCGGAACATCACCCAATGCTGATCCAGCCGGGCCTGATCCAACCGGTACTGCACCCAGACCGCATCGCCCACCCTGGATATCCGCAGGCCAAGTTGGCCCGAGAACCCCTCCAAAGGCATCTGCGACCAATCCGATTTGCCCACCGTGACGACGGTGGCCAAATAGGGCCTGCCGCCCACATACTCGACCCCCGCCTTGATCCAATGCGCCGCATCGGCACGGATCATCAGGCCCGCCTGATCGTATTGCGCCTGATAGTCGGCGGAAAACACCACTTCGACAGAGAACTCTCCTTCGGTTGGGGCAAGACAGGCGTGGCCGTCGTCATGGCGAAAGCCGTAGTAGGTGTCGCGCCAGAAATCGCCCTTGTCGCCCGTCACCACCTGCATCGACCGCGCATCGCGGGTCACCAAGGCGGGCGGATTGAACCATGTCATGCTGTCAGGCCACATCAGAAATCTCCCAAGGGTAATGCCAGAATGACCGCTGACGGGCGTCGGATCAACGTCGATATCCCTATAGCGGTCCGATTGCCCAGCTTGCCGGAGTTTCGTTTCGGACAATGACCTGCCGTCCCGACTTATCTTAGCCACCCAAACAGACCATCCTCACCCCACATGGCAAGCGCCCAGACTGCCAGAAAGAGCCCTCATGCGCGACATCACCGAAAGCGACCGCAAGGTTGCCAATATCCACACCGCGGCCTTTGTGCCCTTCGTCTATCCCGATGGCACGGCCCTTGGCGACGCGGTCCTGCAACTGGACACTGATCAGCCCCTGGGCACCGGCTTTCACGTCTACCGCATGCCCGCCGGCATGACGACGCTTGGCCACCGCCACAACGGCCACGAACAATTCCTGATCCTTGAAGGCGAGTTGCACGAGCCCGATGGCACCATTCTGAAGGCCGGCGATCTGGTGTTCTACCGCGACGGGTCCGAACACAACTCATACACCCCGAACGGCTGCCTTCTGGCGGTGCACATCGCAGGGCCAGAGTTCAGTCTGGACTGAGAGCAGGGGAAACGTCGTGCCGCAGGGCCTTGCCATGCCCTGCGACTGGCGCTATGACTTCCAAACCTTGAGGCGGCGAGTTGGCGGAGAGGTTACGTACCGGATTGCAAAGACGAAAGCATTCCGTTCAAAATCAATGCATTCCCCAAAAATGGTTGGCAAGACAATTCGGGAACGCATGGTGAACTTGATAACATCCGGTTTACTGGCCCTGCCCACCTGAAACCCGCGGCTGATGCTGCGACCGCGCTTTGCCTGGCGATTGGCGATTGCCACCCGCAAGACGCCTTGGTGATCATGTCGGCGGCGCTTGAGGATCTTCGGGCCGGGATGCCTGGCGCTCCATTTCTGGGGCTGATGGATGAGGCGAAGGCTTGGGCGGCGCTGGCATGTCGGGATGAGCTGAAGGCCTATATCCTGGCCTGTTTCGCAGCCCTCGGCCCCCACGACCGCGCGGCCTTCCTCGGCTTTGTGCAGCGAGGTGCGTCGGCATGACGCTGCATGAGAAATCCGGTGTTGATCGCGTGGCCGCAGGGCAATCGCGTTTGGCCTAAGGGTTGGCTAACTGATTGAGAAGGCTGAGAAGAAACGCATCACTCCACCCGGCGCGCTTCAGTTTGATCG
>JAYSQA010000260.1:0-13666 GCA_043721775.1 Rhodobacterales bacterium | reverse complement strand
CCTGGGCAGACGTTCGGGCAGTACCATCAGACCGTTCTCCCGCGCCCCCGAGTGTAAACTTCAGACAGTAGAATGTCTCACTCTTGTTGGCACGGAGGGCCTGCCGGGGTGGTCCAGAGCTCCCAAACGTCGGAGAGCAAGGTCGTGTAGCGGCGCTCGATGACGGCGGATTGGAGAGCGGCTTCGGGGGCGGCTTCGGGTTGGTCAGTCATGAGGACGGCCTTTCATCTGGCGTTCAGTCAGGGCTTCGACGGGGCGGTCAAGCCTTGCGGACCAGAGCGTGTGGAAGCTGGCAAGCCATGTTTCGAGCGAGAGGAAGGGTTCGGGGTTGAGGGCGTAGAGGCGGCGCTGACCCTCGGCCCGGACTTTGACCACGCCGGCCCGGTGCAGGAGGGCGAGGTGGCGCGAGACGCCGGATTGGGCAATGCCTGTGGATTGGGTGATGACGGTGACCGAGGCCTCGCCGCCTTTGAGGGCGGTGATGATGTCAAGGCGTGTGGGGTCGGACAGCAGGGGGATGAGGCCTATATGTGAAAACATGTATATACATTCTTATGTATTTTTTAACATGTCAATCGCCTTGTGCCTTTGATCAAACCGTGGAAAGTTCCCTGGAAAACGGAGGCTTCGATGGATGCGGATTTCCTGATCATTGGGGGTGGGATTGCCGGGGTTTCGGCAGCGGCCCGGTTGGCGCCCTTTGGCCGGGTGGTGCTGGTGGAGGCGGAGACGGCCTTGGCGCATCATGCCTCGGGGCGGTCTGCCGCTTTGTACGAGCCACGCTACGGATTGCCGCCGGTGGTGGGGTTGTCGATGGCCTCGGGCGAATATTTCCGCGCGGCGGCGGGGGTTTTGAGCCCGCGTGGGCTGATGGTGCTGGGGCGCTCCAATCAGGCGGAGGCGTTTGCGGCGGAGGCCAGGGCTTTGGGGGTCGATGCGATTTCAGTGGCGGAGGCGGTGACGATGGTGCCGGTCCTGAACCCGCAGATGGTGGCCTTTGCCGCCTGGGCAGAGCATGCCTGGGATATTGATACGAACGTGCTGTTGCAGGGGTTCGCACGGGCAGCGAAGGCGCAGGGGGCGCAGTTTCGGCTGGGGGCGAAGGTTACGGGTGTTGCCAAGGTTGCGGGCGGTTGGCGGGTGACGGCGGGCGGGGTGGATATCACGGCACCGCTGTTGATCAACGCGGCCGGGGCCTGGGTGGATGAGGTGGCCAAGCTGGCGGGGGTCCAGCCTATCGGGTTTCAGCCATTCCGTCGGTCGATGGCGCGGATACCGGCACCGGGCGGGCATGATGTGTCGGGGTGGCCGATGATCTTTGGCTGTGGCGAGACATGGTATGCCAAGCCCGATGCGGGGGCGCTGATTGTCTCGCCAGCGGAGGAGCATCCGATGGCACCGCATGATGCCTGGGCCGACGACATGGTGCTGGCCGAGGGGCTGGCCCGGTATGAAGAGATGGTGACGGAGCCTGTGACGCGGCTGATCACCTCATGGGCGGGGTTGCGGACCTTCTCACCGGACCGGTCGCTGGTGATCGGGCGTGATCCGGGCGATGAGAGCTTTGTCTGGGTGGCGGGGCAAGGCGGCTATGGGTTCCAGAGCTCGCCTGCGGCGAGCCAGTTGGTGGCGGATCTGATCATGGGGCGGGTGCCGGAGATTGAGGCGGGGTTGGTGGCGCAGTTGTCGCCGGCGCGGTTTCGGTAGTGGGCTGCGGAAGCATGGCGATAGGATGATGGCGCTTGACGGAACTGCCCGTCCGCTGGTTCAAGGTGCCACTTGAGACCGTCTGCTGGAGGCTCTCCACGGAGCCTCTATCAGTTACTTGCCAAAAGCCGCAAGGCGTCAGGCAAGGGGTGTGGTGCAGCAACCGGACCACTTCAATCTGCCCGCGCCTGACTGGGGTGGGCGCGTCTATCGCGCCTGCCCGAGGGCAGGCAGGCGCGGGCAGATTTGTCCCGCGACAAATCTGCCAAACAGAAGCTTTGATTCAGTATGGGCAGAGGCCCATCCGAGCCCGTGTCTCCCGATCTAATCTGCTGCGTTCAGGATCAGGTCCGCCAGTCGCTGGGAGGCGGGGGTCAGGGAGACGCGTTCGCGGGTGATGAGGCCGAAGGGTTCGACTTCGATTGCCAGGTCAACCGGCAGGAGGTCGAAGGCGGCGCCGTCGCCGGTGGCAAATTGTTCAGCGCTGGCGCGGGAGACGGCGGCGATGGCGTCAGACTTTTGCAGGACGGCGATGGTCAGAAGGAACGAGGCGGTGAGCAGGCGCTGGGTTGGGCGCGGCAGGCCAAGGGCTTGCAGGCGGGCGGTGACGGTGCGGGTCAGAAGCGAGGCGGGGCCGGGCATGACCCAGTCGTAGGCGAGCGTCTCGGCGGGTTGCAGGGGGGCAGTTTTCAGAGAGTCTGGGCGTTGCAGGAGGGGGTGGCCGCGGCGGGCGATCAGGACGACGGGCTCGGTTGCGATGGGCAGGAAGCTGAGGGGTTCCGCCCTTGGGCCTTCGGGCAGGCGGCCTACTGCGAAATCGAGCCTTCCGGCGAGGAGATGTTCGCACAGGATGTCGGAGGGGGAGACGTCAACCTCGACCGAGACATTCGGGTGTAGAAGGCGTTCGCTTTGCAAGGCGGGCAGGACGCGGTCAAGTGCGGGGCCGGAGACGGCGCCGATGCGCACATCGCCGACGCCGCCTACGGCAATTTCGGCGAGGTCGCGGGCGGCGTCATCAAGTTCCAGCCTTATGCGTTGGGCGCGCAGGGCCAGTGCGCGGCCAAGTGCGGTCAGGCCGATGCCGCGCCCGGTGCGTTCGTGGACCGGGGCTGCAATGATGCGCTCGATTTCCGCGATCAGGCGGGAGGCGGCGGGTTGGGTCACCCCGATGGCTGAGGCGGCCTGGGTCAGGTGTTCAGCTTCGGCCAAAGCCGCCAACAGGCGCAGGTGGCTGAGTTTGAGGCCCTTGCGAAGGAGCGCATCCGAGCGGTGGGTGTGCATCATACCGTTTACGACATGTTTCTATGCTTAATCATCATTTGACTGATATGCGGCGGCATTGCAACTGTGCGCCGACAAAGATGCCGCGAAAGACGGGGACAACGTGTCGCAGGCCAGCTAAGGTTCAGATAGTTCGGGGAGGAACGCGATGCATCTGTCGCAGGTGAAGGGCGCGCAAGGCACCCTTGTTGTGGCGCGTGACAGCGCTGAGGCGCGGGTCGTGACGGGTGTGGCCTCGGTCTATGATCTGGCCTTGTCCGCGATTGTGGCGGGGCGTGGGCTGGCTGAGGAAGTGGCCGTGCGGGGCTTGGGTGAGGTGGTGGACCTTGCGCAGGCGGCTGCCGAGGGGCGGCTGGCGCTGCCGGTGGCGCATCCCGATCCGGCGCATCTGCATCTGACGGGCACGGGCTTGACGCATCTGGGATCGGCTTTCGCGCGGGATGCCATGCATGTCAAGTTGGGTGCCGAGACGCTGACTGACAGCATGAAGATGTTCCGGATGGGGCTGGAGACCGGGCGTCCGGCGGCGGGCGACGTTGGCGCGCAGCCGGAATGGTTTTACAAGGGCAATGGCTTTGCCGCCGTCGCCCCCGGGGCTGCTTTGCTGGCACCAGGCTTTGCCGAGGATGGTGGCGAAGAGCCGGAGATTGCCGGTGTCTATATTGTGGGCCCGGATGGCACGGTGCACCGGATTGGCTGGGCCTTGGGCAATGAATTCTCGGATCATGTGACAGAGCGGGTGAATTACCTGTGGCTGGCGCATTCCAAGCTGCGGGTGGCGTCTTATGGGCCTGAGATTCTGGTGGGCGACTTGCCCGCCGACATCCGCGGCACCTCTCGCATCCGCCGGAATGGGGCTGTGATCTGGGAGAAGCCCTTCCTGTCAGGTGAGGCGAACATGTCCCACACCATCGCCAACTTGGAACATCACCACTTCAAGTATGACATCTTCTGCCAGCCCGGCGATCTGCATGTGCATTTCTTCGGCACGGCGACCTTGTCCTTTGCCGATGGCATCAAGACCCAAGCCGGCGATGTCTTTGAAATTGAAGCGGCTGACTTCGGCCTGCCGCTGACCAACCCCCTTGCCTTCGCCACCGCGCAAAGTGGTGCTACAACTGTGAAAGCCCTGTAAGATGACATTCTCCCCCGCCCCTTGGCCCCGCAAACTGCGCTCGCAGGAATGGTTCGGCGGCACCTCGAAGGACAATATCTATTACCGGGCCTGGATGAAGAACCAGGGCCACCCGGCCGATATGTTCGATGGCCGCCCGGTGATTGGCATCCTGAACACCTGGTCCGAGATGACGCCGTGCAACGCGCACTTGAACGATCTGGCCCAGCGGGTGAAGCACGGCATCTTCGAGGCGGGCGGCTTTCCTGTGGAAGTGCCGGTGTTTTCCACATCCGAGTCGGCGTTGCGCCCTACGGCGATGATGTTCCGCAACCTCGCCGCGATGGCAGTAGAGGAACAGATGCGCGGGCTGCCGATGGATGGCTGCGTGCTGATGGTGGGCTGTGACAAGACAACGCCATCCTTGCTGATGGCTGCGGCGTCGACGGATCTGCCGTCGATCATCGTGACCGGCGGGCCGATGCTGAACGGCTATTACAAGAACGAACGGGTGGGCTCGGGCACCCATCTGTGGAAATTCTCGGAAGCAGTGAAAGCCGGGACCATGACGATCGAGGAATTCCAGGAGGCCGAACAGTCGATGAGCCGCAGCCCGGGGTCGTGCAATACGATGGGCACGGCCTCGACGATGGCAAGCATGGCAGAGGCTTTGGGGATGGCGCTCTCGGGCAATGCAGCCATTCCGGCGGTGGATAGCCGCAGGCGCGTGATGGCGCAGCTGACCGGGCGGCGGATTGTGCAGATGGTCAAGGATGACCTGAAGCCGTCGGATATCATGAAGAAAGAGGCGTTTGAAAACGCCATCCGCACCAATGCCGCGATTGGCGGCTCAACCAATGCCGTAATTCACCTCTTGGCGATTGCAGGCCGGGTTGGCGTTGACCTGACGCTGGAGGACTGGGACCGTTGCGGGCGCGATGTGCCGACCATCGTGAACCTGATGCCGTCGGGCAAGTACCTGATGGAGGAATTCTTCTACGCCGGTGGTCTGCCCGTGGTGATCAAGCGGCTGGGCGAGGCTGGCGTCTTGCACAAGGACGCCCTGACCGTGTCGGGACAGACGGCATGGGATCAGGTCAAGGACGTGGTCAACCACAATGACGACGTGATCCTGCCGGTGGAAAAGGCGCTGACCCAGTCGGGTGGTGTCGTGGTGGTGAAGGGCAATCTGGCACCCAAGGGCGCGGTCCTGAAGCCCTCGGCCGCCACCCCTGCCCTGCTGACGCACCGGGGCCGCGCCGTGGTGTTTGAAGATATCGACGACTACAAGGCCAAGATCAACGACGAGGCTTTGGACATCGACGAAACCTGCATCATGGTTCTGAAGAACTGTGGGCCGAAGGGCTATCCGGGCATGGCAGAGGTTGGCAACATGGGCCTGCCCCCCAAGGTGCTGCGCAAGGGCATCACCGATATGGTGCGGATTTCCGATGCGCGCATGTCGGGCACGGCTTACGGCACTGTGGTCCTGCACACCTCGCCCGAGGCGGCAGCGGGTGGCCCCTTGGCCGTGGTGCAGAACGGCGATTTCATCGAGCTGGACGTGCCGAACCGCCGCCTGCATCTGGAAGTGTCGGATGAGGTGCTTGCGGAACGGCTGGCCAAGTGGGAAAACCGCATTCAGCCGCCCGCCTCTGGCTATGCTTTGCTGCACCACAACCATGTGCAGGGGGCGGACACCGGGGCGGACTTTGACTTCCTGAACGGCTTCCGGGGCGCCAAGGTCGGAAAGAACTCGCATTGAGGAACGCAAACAAGGCGCGCAACCTGCAGACAGCGGCAACTCCGCGTGCCAGTATGGAAAAGACGGGGGCGCGGGCATGAAGACCAGGATTGCACTGGTTGGGATTGGCAAGATCGCGCTGGATCAGCATGTTCCGGCGATAACCGCCTCATCAGACTGGGAATTGGCCGCCACCGTCAGCCGCAAGGGCACGGTGAAGGGTGTCGAAGCCTTCACCGACTTCGCCACCTTCCTTGCCGCCCGCCCCGATGTAACGGTGGTGTCCCTCTGCATGCCCCCGATGCCGCGCTTTGCCTATGCCGAGGCGGCGCTGAACGCAGGCCGCCACGTCATGCTGGAAAAGCCGCCCGGTGCCACGCTGGCCGAGGTTCACGCGCTGACCGCCCTGGCCGCCGAAAAAGGCCTGACCCTCTACACCACCTGGCACAGCCGCATGGCCTATGCGGTAGCCCCGGCCAAGGCCTGGCTGGCAGGCAAAACCGTCACCAAAGCCCACATCACCTGGGCCGAGGATGTCCGGCGCTGGCATCCCGGCCAGAACTGGGTCTTCGAACCTGGCGGCATGGGCGTCTTCGACCCCGGCATCAACGCCCTGTCGATCCTGACCGAGATCCTGCCCAAACCGGTCCACCTGACCGCCGCCACCCTGACATACCCTGAAAACTGCCAGACCCCCATTGCAGCCTCCCTCACCTTCACCGGCGGCATCACGGCAGATTTCGACTGGCGCCAACAGGGCCCGCAAACCTGGGACATCGACCTTGAGACGACCGCAGGCACCCTCGCTTTGCGCATGGGCGGCAACCGGCTTGAAATCAACGGCACCGAAATCGCCGGCGAAAACTCCATCATGGGCGAATATCCCGCCCTTTACGCCCGGATGGCCGACCTCGTGGCCAAAGAACAAAGCGAAGTCGACCTCGCCCCCATGACCCATGTGGCGGACGCTTTGACGCTGGGGCGCAGATTGACTGTGCCTGCCTACTTCCTTTGACATTCATTTGTTCCTAAATATCCCACAGGGGTCCGGGTGTGCGAAACCCCCGGCTGCCTGATCAAGGAGACCAAGATGCTGACCGGAAAACACCTGATCGCGGGCCAATGGATCGCGGGGGAAGCCAGCTTCCAATCCTCCCCCGCCACGGGCGAGGCCATGACCTTCTCCATAGGCACCCCCGCCCATGTCGACGCCGCCGTTCAGGCCGCCGAGGCCGCCTTTCCCAGCTATGCAGCGCTCAGCCGCGAGCAGCGCGCCACCTTCCTTGACCGCATCGCCGATGAAATCGAGGCGCGGGGCGTTGAAATCACCGCCATCGGCACCTCGGAAACTGGCCTGCCCGTAGCCCGGCTGGAAGGCGAGCGGGGTCGCACCATGGGCCAGCTGCGCCTGTTTGCGTCGCATATCCGCAAGGGTGACTACCTTGACCGCCGCCATGACGCGGCGCTGCCCGACCGCAAGCCCGCCCCGCGCCCCGACATGAAGATGGTGCAACGCCCGATTGGTCCGGTCGCGGTCTTTGGTGCGTCAAACTTCCCGCTGGCCTTCTCCACCGCCGGTGGCGATACGGCTTCGGCTTTGGCGGCGGGTTGCCCGGTGGTGGTGAAGGGGCACTCGGCCCATCCCGGCACGGCGGAAATCGTGGCGCAGGCGATTGAAACTGCAATTCTGGCCTGCGGTCTGCATCCCGGCGTCTTCTCGCTGGTGCAAGGCGGCAAGCGCGATGTGGGCGAGGCGCTGGTTCAGCACCCCCTGATCAAGGCCGTGGGCTTCACCGGCTCGCTGGGCGGTGGACGCGCGCTTTATGACCTGTGCACCCGCCGCCCCGAACCGATCCCGTTCTTTGGCGAACTGGGTTCAGTGAACCCGATGTTCCTGCTGCCCGCCGCCGTGGCGGCCAGGGGCGAGGCGATTGCCAAGGGCTGGGCCGGGTCCCTTACCATGGGTGCTGGCCAGTTCTGCACCAACCCCGGCATCGCCGTGCTGATTGACGGGCCTGCGGCGCAAGCCTTCATCGCCGCCACGAAAGCGGCGCTTGCTCCGGTTGCAGCCCAAACCATGCTGACCGATGGCATTGCAGCCGCCTACCGCGCCGGTCGCGACCGGGTAGCCGCTCAGACCGGCGTGCAGGCCGTGCTCACCTCGGTCTGCGACATGCGCCACGCGACGCCCTATCTGTATGAGGTTTCGGGCGATGACTGGCTGGGCAACCATGCCCTGTCCGAAGAGGTGTTCGGCCCCCTCGGCCTGATCGTCCGGGTCAGGGATGCCAGCCAGATGCTCGCCGTGGCGCAATGCCTTGAAGGCCAGCTGACCTGCACCCTGCATCTTGATGACGCTGACACCGCGCTTGGCCAGACCCTGATGCCGGTGTTGGAACGCAAGGCGGGCCGGGTGCTGGCCAATGGCTTCCCGACCGGGGTGGAGGTGGTGGATGCCCAGGTGCATGGCGGCCCCTACCCCGCCTCAACCAACTTCGGCGCCACATCCGTCGGCACGCTGTCGATCCGGCGCTGGCTGCGGCCGGTGGCCTATCAGAACCTGCCCGACGCCCTGCTGCCCGCCGACCTTCGGGGCTGATCGCACGTCAGCCAAAGTGTAAAGCCGCGGCGCGCCGGGCAAGTCCGACGCAAGATTTGCATCCCGGACCCATATCCCGGACCCATATCCTGGGCCCCTATCCCCGGCGCAAGCCCCGCATGTGTCGCGGGGCAGTGCCGGGCGTCCAGGACTGGTCAGGCAACGGCATCGCAAGGAGCCGTCTGCTGGGTTATGTTACCCGCCGCCCTCCGCGTCTGACCTTCTCTCCGGGTTGCGGACCGCCTCTCGCAGCGGTTTTCAGCTTTCGCCATAGCCGCAGGTTCGGCCGGAAGGTTTGGGGCGGCGCACGGCCTTCTGCCCCGGCAAACCTGCCCGCTTGCGGCCCGGTCCACGACCCCGCCAAGTCCTGACCGAGGCGCTTGGGTTAAGGACGATGTCTTGCAGACCGGCACGCTTCACCACGCGTCCAAAGGTCGGCCGCAAGCCTGCGCAAACACAGGCGGTTCAAGCTGCGCCGAAGCCACCCCGAATGCCTGTCGGGCGACCGGATGGGCGATCAGGCCGGACAGCGGCCCTTCCATCTTCTGCCCCCCAATCCCCCATCAAGTCGAGGGAACCCGGCGACGGGTGCCGCACATCACCCGGTCCCCCACCCTATCCGCCGGGCGGTTGAACGCCGCCACCTGCCGCGCCCATTCCTGCAATGATTGCGCAGCCCAGACGCCGAAGGACCCCGCACGCCTTCGATGTCATGGGCAGCCTGACCCAACCATGCCCCTTGACGGGTGTTCCTCCGGCCTGCTGATGAACCCTCAAGGGGCCGCACCGACGGCCGGGCGAAGCGCCGCTATTGCCCGGCCCGCGCAGGCCCTTGCAAGCAGACCCTTGCAAGCCCAGGCACCGGCACCTCCGGCCAAAGCCTCAGACGCCCCCGCGGGTACAAGGTAGGATGGGCGATTCGCCCATCCTTGGGCAGCGTCAGGCCACATCCGGCAAGCGCAGGCTGGCTTTCACATGCACCGTCTTCATCACGAAGCTTGACCGCACCGCCCGCAGCGGAACCGCCGCCGTGAACCTGCGGTAAAATGCGTCATAGCACGGCGTATCGGGCACCGTGACCCTGAACAGGTAATCGGACAAGCCGCCCAGCCGCAGCACTTCCATCACCGCGGGCGACGCGCGCACCGCGTTCAGAAACGCCTCGCGCCATGGGGCCGAATGGTCCATCGCGGTCACTTCCGCCAGAACGGTCAGACCAAGCCCCTGCTTGTGCGCATCCACCCGCGCCACGCGGTCAATGATCACACCGGTCCGCTCCAGCTTTTGCACCCGCTTCCAGCAGGGCGAGGCTGACAGCCCGACCCGGTTGCCAATTCCACGATGGGCAGCGTGGCATCGCACTGCAACTCTGTCAGGATACGCCGGTCAATCTGGTCCATGGTCCCGTTGCCCCTTCAGGCTGAGATGAAGTCGCGCACGAAGGCCGTGGCGGGCTTGGCGCGAATGTCTTGCGGGCGGCCGACCTGCTCGATCCGCCCGCCCGCAGGCGTCTGCGACATCACGACGACCAGATCCGCCAGCTCCATCGCCTCCTCCTGATCGTGCGTCACAAACACCGTGGTAAGGCCGGTGGAGTCGTGAATGTCGCGCAAGCCTTGCCGCAGTTCCTTGCGCACCTTGGCATCCAGCGCACCGAAGGGCTCATCCAGCAGCAGCATCCGGGGTTCAATCGCCAGAGCCCGCGCCAGCGCCACTCGCTGTCGCTGGCCGCCCGACAGCTGCGTCGGGTAACGCGCGCCTATCTGTGGCAGCTGGATCAGGTCCAGCAGTTTGGTCACCCGGCGCGCAATTTCGGCTTCCGGCGGGCGGGTGGCGCGGGGCCTTGCGCGCAACCCGTAAGCGATGTTTTCAAACACCGTCATATGGCGGAACAGCGCGTAACTTTGAAACACGAAGCCCGCCCGCCGTTCCTGCACCGTCAACGCTGTCGCATCCGCGCCGTCAAACAGCACACGGCCCGAGGTGGGGAACTCCAACCCCCCCAGAATGCGCAGCAGCGTCGTCTTGCCCGACCCTGACGGCCCGAGCAAAGCCACCAGCGCGCCCGAGGGCAGCGACAAGGACACCGGCGTCAGGGCGGCGGTGGAGCCGAACTCTTTGGAAATCTCGTCGATTTCGATCTGCATCTGGTGCCTCCTCAATGGCGGTGTTGTGCGGCCAACTGGTCAGCATAGCGCCATTCCAGCAGGGTTTTCAGGGCCAGCGTCACAAGGGCCAGCAGGGCCAGAACGGCGGCAAGGGTGAAGGCCGCAACCGAGGAATACTCGTTATACAGCATCTCGATGGTGATCGGCATGGTGGCGGTAAGTCCCCGGATCTTGCCAGAGACCACCGCAACCGCGCCAAACTCGCCCATGGCCCGGGCATTGCACAGAAGTACCCCGTACAGCAGGGCCCAGCGGATATTGGGCAGCGTCACGGTGAAGAACACCCGCCAGCCGGTGGCACCAAGGGTCAGTGCGGCTTCCTCCTCGGCCTTGCCCTGTTCGGTCATCACCGGGATCAACTCGCGGGCGACAAAAGGGAAGGTCACGAACATCGAGGCCATCACGATCCCCGGCACCGCAAAGACCACCGGCAACCCGTGTGCGACCAGCCATGACCCGGCCCAGGAATTCGCCCCGAAGGTCAGGATGATGCACAGGCCCGCCACGACCGGCGAGACCGAAAAGGGGATGTCGATCAGCGTGATCAGCACCGCCTTGCCGCGAAAGCTGAACTTGGTGATCAGCCAGGCCGCAGCCACCCCGAAGACCGCATTCAGCGGCACCGCGAAGGCCGCAACCATCAGGGTCAGACGAATGGCCGACAGCGATTCCGGGTCGGACAGGCTGGCGATCGCGGCACCGAAGCCTTCCCGCAGCGCCTCATAAAACACGGTGATCAGCGGGGCGAACAACAGAACGGCCAGCACGGCGAACACCACGGCAATCAGCAGCCAGCGCAGCCATGGCACCTCGGTTGCAACCGGTTTGTAGGCTTTTGGGGCATAGGTTACGGGAATATCAGACATGACCCATCCTTCTGCGGCCGATCACTTGCACCGCGTTGATGACAAACAGCATCCCGAACGAGATCAGCAGCATGGCGATGCCAATGGCCGCCGCTCCGGCATCGTTATATTCTTCCAGCTTGATGACGATCAGCAGGGGGGCAATCTCGGTCTTCAGGGGGATATTCCCCGCGATGAAGATGACCGAACCGTATTCCCCGACCGCCCTTGCCAGTGACAGCGCAAAGCCGGTCAAGGCGGCGGGCGCCAGCATCGGCAGGATCACCCGGCGCAGGGTATAAGCGCGGGTGGCGCCGAGGGTGGCGGAAGCTTCCTCGACCTCGCGTTCAATCTCTTCGATGACCGGTTGCACAGTGCGGGTCACGAAGGGCAGCCCGACAAAGATCAGCGCAATCAGGATGCCCCATTGCGTATAGGCAATCTTGAAGCCCCAATCCTTGGCGATCTGACCGAAGGCCCCGTTGGGGGCGTACAGCGCCGTCAGCGCAATACCCGCGACGGCAGTTGGCAAAGCGAAAGGCAGGTCCACCGCCGCATCCAGAAGCTTGCGCATGGGAAAGCGGTAGCGGACCAGAACCCAAGCCAGCACCACGCCGAAGATCAGGTTGAAGACCGCCGCCACCAGCGCCAGCCGGAATGACAGGAACAGCGCGGCCCAGGTTCTTGGCGTGTTCACTGTGGCAAACAGTGCAGGCAAGCCGGGCGACAGGCCCTTCACCAGCAAGGCCGCGATGGGCAGCAGCACCATCAGGCCCAACATCGCAAGGGTAATCCCGGCCGAGAGTCCAAAGCCGGGGATCGGGGATTTGTGAACGAAGGGTTTGCCCATCAATCAGATACTCACTTGGCCGTGTAGATCTGGTCGAACACGCCGCCATCGGCAAACTGCTCTTTCTGAACCTTGGCCCAGCCGCCGAAATGGGCGATGTCAACCAGGTCAAGCTTGGTGAAGCGCGCCACATCGGCAGGATCGGCCTTGGAGGTGTCCCAGCCGCGATAGAAGTCCTTGAAGATGATGGCTTGCGCTTCCGGTGTATACAGGAAGTTCAGGTAAGCCTCTGCCAGCTTCTTTTGCGCGTCGTCATGCAGGTTGGCATCGACCACAGCCACCGGCGGCTCGGCCAGAACCGAGATGGACGGCACGATGATGTCATACTGATCGGCACCCAGTTCCTTCTGGGCAAGATAGGCCTCGTTCTCCCAAGCCAAGAGAACGTCGCCGATTTCACGCTGGGTGAAGGTGGTGGACGCGTCGCGCGCACCTTTGTCCAGAACCGGCACATGGGAATACAGCGCCTTTTCAAAGGCAACCGGGTCTTGTCCGTTCTTTTCCGCCCAGGCCCAGGCGCCCAGATAGTTCCAGCGCGCCCCGCCCGAGGTTTTGGGGTTCGGCGTGATGACCTCGATGCCGTCCTTCACCAGATCGCCCCAATCCTTGATGCCCTTGGGGTTGCCGTGGCGCACCAGAAACACGATCGTCGATGTGTAGGGCGATGAATTGTGCGGCAGTTTGCCCTGCCAATCGGCAGGAAGCTTGCCCTGTGCTGCGATCTTGTCGATGTCAGATGCCAAAGCCAGCGTGACGACCTGCGCATCCAAGCCCTCGATCACCGCGCGGGCTTGCGCGCCCGACCCGCCGTGCGAGGCCTGAATTTCCGGCGCCGCGTTGCCTTGGGCGACCCAGTAGTCGGTGAAAGCCTTGTTGATGTCTTCGTACAACTCCCGCGTTGGGTCATAGCTGACGTTCAACAACACCTGTGCGCTGGCCGCCTGGGGTTGACTTGCGACAAAGCCCAGGCCCAGCACAAACGCCGCCAGCGCACCCTTGATCATCCGCTTGACCGGCCAGCCGGTCAGCAGGTTCGCGCCGGTGTTGATCGTTATCCGGCCGTCGCTGTGGTCACGCACGAAAGTGCCCTGGGCCTGGATGGTTCCGGCGATGGTTATGGTCCTGAACATGGTCTTCTCCTGAACTCGCGTGGTGTTTCGCTTTACACGCATATCACGACAGAATTTATAGATATTAGCAAGCAAAAAATAACGGTAAGTTTAGTCGTGTTTATGGAATCTGAGTCACTGAGCTACCTCCGGCTCTGTTGCGCAAATCAGCTTGAGGCTGAGTATCGCCTTCCCTTGGACAGGTTCATCGCACGCGCTGCGTTTGCGGGGTTCCGAGTGCTGTGAAGC
>JAYSQA010000259.1:0-3830 GCA_043721775.1 Rhodobacterales bacterium | reverse complement strand
CCAAATGGCAACGTAGATGTGACAAACGACACGCGTGACCTCTACCGTTTCTTTGATTGCACAGCCGCGGCAGAATTCCTTTACGAATGCGTCAGAAAGACGGTCGAAGAAGATCTGCCGAGAGAGATTGAATACCTGAAGGCCCATGATGCGGCCATGCGTGCGATTATGAATGCCATCGAGATGCCAGACCGTCTTGCCGCGAGCCTGATCACATTCATTCAGCAAAATGGGGGCAAGCTAGGGCGCAAGCGGCGGGATCGCGAATTTGCCAAACTTACCGACGATGAGGTTGAACAAGCTGAAGGCATCGTCAATGAGGCGTTCGAAGGCTCTGCCAACTGAAAGCAGGCCATACCTTTTAAACACCAAAATCCCCGCGGTTTTCAGCGTGTCTCTTCAAACGTTGACATGGCGTTGACACAAAATGCGCAGGCCAAAACCCGACTGTTTAGGCCAGGCTCTATCTATCTGATATGTTTGTTAGATTTGGTTGCGGGGACAGGATTTGAACCTGTGACCTTCAGGTTATGAGGGTCATCTGCCGGAAGAATGGCTGTCCTTTGATTTCAATAGGTTACGAGATAACCCATTGAACTGGCGACGTTTTCTAACCGCATCTTGCCGCAGCCAGCCGCAGCGGACGGGTCCAAACGGGGAACAAAGTAGTTAGACAGGTTGACCCATTGTTGACCCGCAAAATTGCTGGCCGTCCAAAGTAGCCGCGTGTCAATAGCTTAGCCCTGATATCCAAAGCCAAATTCGGACCCGCACTTGCGAACCTGAACCGACGCACCTGGACAAGTCGGACGTGATCGTTACCCTGGCCACTCCCTTTGGTCCGGATCAAATCATTGCCTGATGTCTGCCCTCTTTGCGTCGATCCAGGCGATACCATCGCCGCACCGCGTCATGTCGGGGCGTGGAATGATCTGACCGTTGCGGAGCAGTTTGGCGTACTTGCCCGAATGGGGGAAGCGCTGGCCACGGGCGCGCCGGGATTTCTTGCCAGCGCCGAGCACGGACATTTCCATCTCCGAGCACCTTCCCTCGACGATAACGCCAACCTGACCACAGGCGGCGGTGATCCGCTGTTCCCACTGCTGGCTCGTCGCATTGACGGGGCCGCACGGGTCGATCTGGCGGTCGCCTTTGCGATGGACTCCGGTGTGCGCCTGATTGAACCGTGGCTTCGTGACCTGCTGGCCCGGGGTGGTCAGCTGCGGCTGGTGGTGGGCGATTACATGGATGTCACCGAACCTGCAGCGTTGTGGCGTCTGTCGGACCTAGATGGCGCCACCGTGAGGGTTTTTGAAACCGGCGCAGGAAGCTTCCACCCGAAGGCCTGGCTGTTTCGCGCGGCGGACAGATCTGGGGCGGCAATTGTCGGCAGTTCCAACCTTTCGGCCACCGCCCTGACCTCTGGCGTCGAATGGAACCTGCATTCCGAAAGCGCCGCGGATGAAGTCGAGATCGCGTTCGAGGCTTTGCTCGCGCATCCGCAAACCAAGCCTTTGACGCCGGACTGGATTGCCCGCTACCTCGCCCGACGCAGATCGACGCCGCTGCCCGACTTCGCCCAGTGGGTTGTGGCTGATGAGGCGCCACAGCTGCCGCCCGAGCCGCACCACATTCAAAATGCAGCCCTCGCCGCTCTGCGAAAGACTCGTGCCGAAGGGCATGAGGCTGGGCTGGTCGTACTGGCGACCGGGCTCGGCAAAACCTGGCTGGCGGCGTTTGACAGCCGCAGCTTTGCGCGAGTTCTTTTCGTAGCACACCGTGAAGAAATTCTGACGCAGGCTATGGCCTCGTTTCGTCGCATCCGCCCAGAAGCGCGGTTCGGCCGTTACGATGGCACCGAAAAGGACGGCAGCGCCGATATCCTGTTCGCCTCGATCCAGACGCTGGGGCGCGAGGGGCATCTGCGTCGCTTCGCGCCAGATGCCTTCGATTACATCGTGGTGGACGAATTCCACCACGCCGCCGCCGCAAGTTACCGCGGGCTGCTGGAGCATTTCACCCCGCAGTTCCTATTGGGCCTGACCGCCACGCCGGATCGCAGTGACGGCGCCGACCTGCTCGCGCTGTGCGGCGAGAACCTCGTTTACCAGTGCGACCTGTTCGAAGGCATCGACGATCGCCTGCTGTCGCCGTTCCGTTATCTCGGTGTGCCGGATGACGTAGATTATGAGCAAATCCCGTGGCGTTCGTCCCGCTTCGACCCGGATGCACTGGAAGCCGCTCTTGCCACTGAGAGCCGGGCCGCCAATGCGCTGGATCAATTCAACCGCCATCGTGAAGGGCCAGCCATCGGTTTCTGCTGTTCGCTACGCCACGCGGACTTCATGGCGCAGTATTTCAGCGCGCGCGGTTTGCGGGCGGTGGCTGTTCACTCCGGACCGGATTCCGCGCCACGATCAACCTCGCTTGAGCAGCTTGGCCGCGGCGAAATCGATATTCTTTTCGCCGTGGACATGTTCAACGAGGGCGTAGACGTGCCGCAGATCGGCACCGTCGTGATGCTGCGCCCCACCGAGAGTGCGATCATCTGGCTGCAGCAGCTTGGCCGCGGTTTGCGCCGGATCGAAGGCAAGGTGCTGAGAGTCATCGACTATATCGGCAATCACCGCATCTTCCTGACCAAACTGCGCGCCCTTTTGACTGCAGGGCCCGGAGATCGATCACTGGCCCTGAAGCTCGACCAGATCATCGACGGAACACTGCCCTTACCTGCCGGATGCTCGATTATCTATGATCTGAAGGTGATCGAGATCCTGCGCGACCTTCTGCGCCCCAAAGCCGCCAGTGACGATCTAGAGGCGCAGTATCGTGACTTTCGCCTACGCCACGGCACCCGGCCAACGGCAGCGGAAATCGGGCGCATGGGCTTCGATCCCGCGCGCAACGGTCATGGCGGCTGGTTCGACTTCGTGCGCGACATGGGCGATCCCGTCGAGCCCAACGTACTGACCGCGCATGGCCCCCTGCTGCGCCAAATCGAGCGCGACGCAGCGCTTACCGCCCCTGCCCTATCGGCCGTGGTTGCAAGCCTGAACGGTCGAGCCGCTTCCCCTGAAGGCCTAGACGCTTGGGCCCTATCGCCCTTCTTCCGGCGCGAAAAGGATCGGCTTGTGCTTACACGGCCGGACACGACGGGTGCGTTGCCAGACATGGTCGAAGAGTTGGCAGACTGGCGGCTCGCAACGCTGCGCGCACCCATACTGGCGGCGGCAGAGGGTGCTGCCAAGTTCCAAGAAGCGCCGACCCTTTGGCGCGAGTACATGCGCGAAGACATCCCGCCATTGTTTGGCGCGGCATTCAATCCAGGCAACTGGAACACCGGCATAGTGCGGCTCGACCGGGATCTGATCCTGCTCACCACGTTGCAAAAGGGCAATCTCAGCGTCGGCGGCCACTACGAGGACGCCTTCCTCTCGCCAACCCGCATGCAATGGCAAAGCCAGAACCAGACCACGTGCGACAGCCTTGTGGGGCGAATCCTAAGTGGCGTCGAAGCAGGCTATCGGGTCCACTTGTTCGTCCGAAACGGAAAACTTAGGAACGGCAAGGCAGCCCCGTTTCTCTACTGCGGCAATCCCCGCTTCGATGGCTGGGAGGGCGAGAGGCCCATCACTGTCATTTGGGATTTGTCCGTGGCTGTACCCGGACATTTGCGCCGGAGTATGGGGATTGTGCGATAAAGGAGGCGAGCAGACGATCATAGCGAAACAGCCTAGGGTCAGGACCTATAATTTCACTTGAGCGACGGCTGTCGGCATGATTCAAGTTTCCCAATTTGGGAGGGATCATGAGCGAGCTTTTCTGGCTGA
>JAYSQA010000258.1:0-9304 GCA_043721775.1 Rhodobacterales bacterium | reverse complement strand
TCCCAGACATCGTAGCCTCCCATGTTGGAAGCACATAGAATCAGAGTTCTCGACGCTTGGGAATCCCCAGAGTCAGATCACCGGGCCGTTGGTATTAGTCGCCTTGCCGCCCGCGTGCTGCGGCAAGGCATCGCCCGCCTTTGCGGCCTGCGCTGTGGCCCTACCGTTCCGGTGCCGGGATGAATTCCGCCGCATCGCCGGGCGGAAGCTGGAACCGCCCATGCTGCCAGTCGCCCGCCCTCCACGCCTCTTTGGCCGCCTCGATCCGCTCTTTCGATGAGGCGACGAAGTTCCACCAAAGGTGGCGCGGGCCTTCCATCGTGGCCCCGCCCAAGACCATCACCCGAGCCCCCAAGGGCCCCGCCTTGATGCCCAGCCGGTCACCGGGGCGGAACACCAGCATCTCACCCGCGCCGTGGGTCTGACCGCCGACGGACACCTCGCCCGACAGCACGTAAACCCCACGGTCCTCGTGGTTGTCAGGCAAGGGCAGCACGGCACCGGCTGCCAGCGTGGCATCGGCATAGATCGTCTCGGACGGTGTGGCGACCGCAGCTTTCGCCCCCCAGGCCTCACCCAGGATCAGCCGCACCAGTTTGCCCTCGCCCTCCAGCACCGGCAGATCTGCTTCTGGCGCATGGGCGAAGGCTGCCGGATCATCCTCGTGGTCCAAAGGCAGCGCCAGCCAGGTCTGCAAGCCGAACAGGCTAAGCGGCGCCTGCCGTGCCGGACCATCGGTGCGTTCCGAATGGGTAATCCCCTGCCCGGCCAGCATCAGGTTGACCGAACCCGGCGTGATCCAGCTGTCGGTCCCCAGCGAGTCCCTGTGGTGAATGCGCCCTTTCATCAGGTATGTCACCGTCGCCAGCCCGATATGTGGGTGCGGGCGCACGTCAATGCCTTGCCCGGTCAGAAACTCGGCCGGGCCCATCTGGTCAAAGAAGATGAACGGCCCCACCATCTGGCGCTGAACCGAGGGCAAGGCGCGGCGCACCTCGAACCCGCCCAGATCGCGGGCGCGCGGGATAATGACGCATTCAATCGCATCCACCGCATCGCCAAGCGGCAGAACGGGGTCAAGGGCAGGGTTCCAGCTCATCAGCGCCTCCATCGGGTTGCTGCAAACATAGGGCAATTTCGCGCCAGTCTCAGGCCCGAAATCGCACAGATGCTGTTTGCCAGAACAGGGGTGGCGTGGCACCGGGTGGGGGGGAGTGGTGGGTCGTGACGGGATCGAACCGCCGACATTCTCGGTGTAAACGAGACGCTCTACCATCTGAGCTAACGACCCATGACCCGCCGTTTAGCCAAGGATGCCCGCTTGTGCAAGCACATCCGGTGTACATGGGGGTAAAGCCGATCCGCCCGGCACGAACGGGGCGCGCTGCGGACCAAAGGTGAAAAGCTGACCCCGGCTGATAACACCGGGTCGCGAAAATGCCAACGGGCGCGTGAAACACGCGCCCGTTGCAAAACATGGTGGGCGATAAGGGATTTGAACCCCTGACATCATCGATGTGAACGATGCGCTCTACCGCTGAGCTAATCGCCCGAAATTTCAATTCGGTGGCGGGGTATTAGCCTTGATCGAAACCCGCCGCAAGGGTGCTTTTCACTCTTCCTCGACAGAGGCTGGGACAGAGGCCGCCTTGGATTTGCTGCCATCCGTCAGACGCAGCTTCAGCCGGATCACCGGGTTTTCCTCGGTCGCGGCGCGGACCACGCGGAAATTGCCAAAGCCTTGCAGGCTCATGCTTTCGCCCCGGCCAAGCGCGCCACCAATCTGGGCCAGAGTGGCCTCGACGATGGCTTTGACATCCTGCCTTTTGCTGCCACACGCGGTAGCGACCTGATCAATCAGGTCTTTCAGCCGCACCACGGTTGCGCCCTTCTTGCCCATGTCAGCCTCGGCCTGACCCATCGGGGCATCGGCCTCACCGGTCGACATGTCATCCATCGGTGCCGCCGTCACGGCGGCGGATTTCGGACCTGCCGACTTGGCCATCGGCGATTTGGGCGATTTGCCGGCCGCTGCGGGTTTTGCGGCACGAGCCGCCTTGGCGGCGATTGACTTCGGCGAGGCGGATTTGGGCGAGGCGGGCTTGATGGGCATGTGAACCATTCCAATATGTTAACGCGACGATGGACGAGCATAGCGCTAAACTTTGATCACTATGAGGCATGAAGCAGCACGCCAGAAGGTTTTTACAGGTTCTTCAAAAGATTTTCCACGACACGCGCCGTCGTTCCCCGGCACCGGTCAGAAAAAAGGCGCCCCGAAGGACGCCTTTTCCTGTCAATGCGCCGTCGGGCTAGCCACTTCATCCCGTTTCGCTTGCCGAGCGGCTGCGGCGGCCTCTTCGGCCACCTCGTCCCACTCAACCGGCACCGGGTCCCGCACCAGCGCGATCTTCAGCACTTCGCGGACGTGGCTGACCGGGATGATCTTCAACCCCTGTTTCACGTTCTCCGGAATATCCACCAGATCCTTGGCGTTTTCTTCCGGGATCAGCACAGTCGTCATACCGGCCCGCAGTGCGGCCAGCAGCTTTTCCTTCAAGCCACCAATCGGCAGGGCATTCCCGCGCAGCGTCACTTCCCCGGTCATCGCCACATCCTTGCGGACCGGAATGCCGGTGATCACCGACACGATCGAGGTCACCATCGCCAGACCCGCAGAGGGCCCATCCTTCGGCGTCGCCCCCTCCGGCACGTGAACGTGAATGTCCATCGTCTCGAACTTCGGCGGCTTCACCCCAAGCGCCGGACTGACCGAGCGAACATAGCTTGAAGCAGCCTCGATCGACTCTTTCATGACGTCGCCCAGTTTCCCGGTTGTCTTCATGCGACCCTTGCCGGGCAGTTTCAGCGCCTCAATTTGCAGGATTTCCCCACCAACCGAGGTCCAGGCGAGGCCGGTCACGACACCAACCTGATCTTCTTTCTCCGCCAGACCATGACGGAAGCGCTGCACGCCCAGATATTCTTCAACCTTGGCCACATCGACATCAACCGATTTGGTCTTGGCCTTCAGAATATCCGTGATGGCCTTGCGGCCCAGCTTGGCGATTTCCCGCTCCAGATTCCGCACGCCAGCTTCCCGGGTGTAATACCGGATCACATGGGTCAAAGCGGCATCCGAGACGGCGAATTCGTTCTTCTTCAACCCGTTCGCCTTGATCTGCTTGGGCAGCAAGTGGCCCTTTGCAATCTCAAGCTTCTCATCTTCCGTATAGCCCGACAGCGGAATGATCTCCATCCGGTCCAACAGCGGTCCGGGCATGTTGTACGAGTTGGCCGTGGTGATGAACATCACGTTAGACAGATCGTATTCCACTTCCAGATAGTGGTCGGTGAAGGTGGCGTTTTGTTCCGGGTCCAGCACCTCCAGCATCGCTGAAGCCGGGTCGCCCCGGAAATCCTGCCCCATCTTGTCAATTTCATCAAGCAGGATCAGCGGGTTGGTGGTCTTCGCCTTCTTCAGCGCCTGAATTATCTTGCCGGGCATCGAGCCGATATAGGTGCGCCTATGGCCACGGATTTCAGATTCATCCCGTACACCACCCAAGGAAATCCGGATGAACTCACGCCCGGTAGCCTTGGCCACAGACCGCCCCAAAGACGTCTTGCCAACACCCGGAGGACCAACAAGGCACAGGATCGGCCCCTTCAGCTTGGCCGAACGCGCCTGCACAGCCAGATATTCGACGATGCGTTCTTTGACCTTGTCCAGACCGTAATGGTCCAGATCCAAGACCTTCTGCGCCTCGTTCAGGTCCTTTTTCACGCGGCTTTTGGTGCCCCACGGAACCGACAGCAGCCAATCCAGATAGTTGCGCACCACCGTAGCCTCAGCGCTCATCGGCGACATCGACTTCAGCTTCTTCAACTCAGCTTGGGCCTTTTCACCGGCTTCCTTGCTGAACTTGGTCTTGAAGATGCGCTCTTCCAGTTCGGCCACTTCGTTCTGGCCGTCCTCGCCATCGCCAAGTTCCTTCTGAATGGCTTTCATCTGCTCATTCAAATAGTACTCGCGCTGGGTTTTCTCCATCTGGCTTTTCACGCGGGTTTTGATCTTCTTCTCAACCTGCAAGACAGACATTTCGCCCTGCATATGGCCGAAAATCTTCTCAAGCCGTTCCGCCACGTCTAATGTTTCAAGGATTTCCTGCTTCAAAGAAACCTCAGCCCCCAGATGCCCCGCGACCAAGTCAGCCAAACGGGCCGGCTCATGCGTATCAGACACCGCCTGCAAGGCTTCTTCGGGGATGTTCTTCTTGATCTTGGCGTAGCGTTCAAACTCGTCCGTCACCGAACGCACCATCGCCTCGGCCGCGATCTTGTCGCCGGGCACTTCATGCAACCGTTCGGCCTTGGCCTCAAAGAAGCTTGGGTTGGCCACGAATTCCGTGATCTTGACGCGGCCCTTGCCCTCAACCAGCACCTTCACGGTGCCATCGGGCAATTTCAGCAGTTGCAGCACGTTGGCCAAGACGCCAACGCGGTAAATCCCATCCGTCCCCGGATCGTCAACCGAAGGGTCGATCTGTGAAGACAGCAAAATCTGCTTGTCGTCCGCCATGACCTCTTCCAGCGCGCGGACCGACTTTTCGCGGCCCACGAACAAGGGGACAATCATATGCGGAAACACCACGATGTCGCGCAGCGGCAACACCGGGTAGCTTTGTGACAACTTGTCCGTCATCTTGGTTCCTTTCTGGCAGGAAGGCCGCAGTCCCGAGCGTCGGCAACTTTTGGGGCCTTCCCCTGTTCGTCCACAGTATCTGGTAGTGCTGCGCCCCCAAGTCAACCATGGGACATCATCACAATAAGCGGCATCATGCGACGATGATTTGGCTTCCGCAAGCAAAGCATCAGGTCAAGGTAAAGCGATTGCAAAAGGTTGATCGCTTTGCCGCACATATGGCAGGCTTGATGGTGGCACGCCACATGGCAAGTCAATCGGTGGCAAGCCACATGGCAAATCAATCTGTGGCACGCCACATGGCAAATCAATCTGTGGCACGCCACATGGCAGGCCTGGTTGTGGCACACCTATTTCGCCACCCCGCGCGTCAGATCGAACACCGCCCGCGCCGCCTGACCGCCGCTTTCGCCCTTGATCACCAGCACCATTGTATCCGGGCCAAAGGCATAGACCCGCAAGGTCGAGGTCGCATCGCCGTCCACAGCGACCGCTCCGGCGAATTGCGGCAGGGTCTTGGGGTCGCAGGGCAACCCATTGTCCGTGATCTCGGGCGCAAGCAGCTCTACCGCGTTCAGCGGCGATTCCCCCGGAAGAGCCATATCCGGCTGGAACATCTTTTCAATGACGAAATGCTTCAGCGGCGTGGCGGGAAAGAAGCCGTCGTCGTCCAAAGTCAGATCGCTGCCATCGGCGGTGAAGGTCGCTTCATCAGGCGCGCCATCTGTCGGCATCGCCTTTAGCTTGCCATCCACCACGCCAATCCCACCGCGCATCGCCATCTGCCAATCACCCGCCAAAGCGGCCGGAAGCGCCATGACCTTATCCATCGGCAGCTTGCAAAAATCCGCAGCCATCACACCGTTCGCCGTCAGCAAGACAGTCAGGACACCCCTTGCAATCATATCGGTTCAATATCCCCCTCAGCCCGCAGCGCATGAAACGCCGCCACAAAAGCTGCCAAGCTGCCCGCCGCAATCGCCTCGCGCAAGCCCTGCATCAGCTGCTGAAAGTAGTGCAGGTTGTGCCATGTCATCAACATGGATGCGATAATCTCTTCGGCCTTGAACACATGATGCAGATAGGCCCGGCTATAACCCCGGCAACACGGACAGGTGCAGGCCTCGTCAATCGGCCTTGGGTCATCCTGATGCCGCGCGTTCTTGATCGTCACCGGACCGCGCCTGGTCCAGACCTGCCCCGTCCGGCCAGAGCGTGAGGGCAGAACGCAGTCCATCATGTCAATCCCACGCTCTACCGCGCCGACAATATCATCCGGTTTGCCGACGCCCATCAGATAGCGCGGCTTGTCGTTGGGCAGCATCCCCGGCGCATAATCCAGCACCGAGAACATCGCCTCCTGCCCCTCGCCCACCGCCAACCCGCCCACCGCATAGCCATCAAAGCCAATCGCCCGCAGCGCCGCCGCACTTTCGCCGCGCAAGTCCTGATTGACCCCGCCCTGCTGAATGCCGAACAGCGCATGCCCCGGCCTGTCGCCAAAGGCATCCTTTGACCTTTCCGCCCAGCGCATCGACAGCCGCATCGACTTGGCCACCGCCTCATCCGTCGCAGGCAGGGCCGGGCATTCGTCAAAGCACATGACAATGTCGGACCCCAACAGCTTCTGTATCTCCATGCTCCGCTCGGGCGAAAGCATATGCTTTGACCCGTCGATATGGCTGGAGAACGTCACCCCCTCCTCAGACATCTTGCGCAAGGCCGACAGGCTCATCACCTGAAACCCGCCCGAGTCCGTCAAGATCGGCCGCTGCCAGTTCATGAACTTGTGCAGGCCGCCCAACCGCGCAATCCGCTCGGCCCCAGGGCGCAGCATCAGATGATAGGTGTTGCCCAGCAGAATATCCGCGCCAGTGGCCCGCACGCTTTCCGGCAGCATCGCCTTGACCGTCGCCGCCGTCCCCACCGGCATGAACGCCGGCGTGCGAATATCGCCCCGGGGGGTGAAGATTACCCCGGTCCGCGCGCGCCCGTCGGTGGCGTGGATATCAAATGCAAAGCGTGTCGACATGTGACCCTCCATCAGCATGGCCCTTCTGCGTCAGACCAGCCAGAAAGCCAAGGGGCCACCAGCTTCACCCCATCCGCCCACCCGCCTTCCTTGCCGCAGGATTCACTCCAGCCATCCTCGCAGCCCATCGCACAACGTCGACGCCTGCGCCTGAATGACCTCGCCAACCCAGACCCGCATATCCCGCAGCGGCAACTGACAAACCAAGGTGGCCAGCCGCAGCCGTTTGGCACGCGCCGCCACCTTCACCCTCAGCAAGGGCGCGGCAATTCCACAAGAACCGCCCTGATCCGGACCCGCCGCAGTCCAAAGCAACTTCCGACAGCTTTCCCCGCCACGAAAAAAGCCGGAATGGGAACAAAACCCCGTCGCGCGGGCACAGCAGGTTAGAGGGGGCAAGGGCTTTGAAATCCCGCAAGGAATTCGGGACTTGCACCGCGATTGAACCGTCCTGACGGACGCCTTGGAATATTGGAATGGCGGCTGCGGCTATGGCTGAAGATGACTTCATCCTTCGCACGACGGAAATGGCAGACGGCATGAACCGGGTCAGCGTTTCAAAGAAACCGACCATGATCTTCGTCGGGATCGAGTGGTTTCTGGCGACATTCCTCCTTAGCCAAGCGTTTTAAGTGTTTATCTACGGTCACTTGCTTTTGTCGCTGGTGGTGGGTTTTCTTTCCGCAGGCGTCTTGGTCAGCAAGTGCCTTGGTCAGCAGGCGCCTTGGTCAGCAGGCGCCTTGGGCGGGTTGCCTTACGCGACCCGACGGCACTATCTGCTGATCATCTGGTGGTTTCTGACCTTTGGCAGCACCGCGCGGTTTTTCCAGGCTGACAGCGTGACGATCGCTATCGTGGCGATCATTGGTGCTGCACTCTTCGGCGGGTCGATGAAATTCTGTGAAATCAAGGTGATGGAACAAGGCATCTGACCCTCGGACGCAGTCCGAAGGTCAGATCCGTTGATGACATTGGTCACCCCCGGCAGACGGCTGCTGCGGCAAAAGGTTCAGGACGGCCCGCGCCGGTGCGGAAAGACATCCTCCAGCCGCACGAAGACAACACCCCTGGCCTGCAACGCGGCAAGCCCTTCAACCACGCCCGCGCCCGCGGCATGACGCGGCTGGTTGATGTGCGACAATATCACGTCGCCATCCTGCGCCGCACCGATCACCTTCGCCGTCTGACGTTCCGACAGCAGCGACCCGCCATCGCCGTTGCGCGAAAACCCTGCGATGTCATAACCCATGCCCTGAATGACTGCCATGGCGGCGGCGTCATACTCGGCCGCAGCACCGCGAAACCACCGGGGTGCCACGCCGCCACTGTCCAGGATGGCCTGCGCGCCCCCGGCCACCTCGGCCTGCACCGCCGCAACCGAACCTGCGGCCACCAAGCCATAAATCCGCGCCGGATAGGCCACGGCAGGCACATGCCGGGCACCGTGATCCTCAAGTTCAAAAAGGTCGGGCCGCGCCAGAAGCTCGGCAAAAGTGTCAGGGTTGCGCGCCAGCCATTTGCCGCTGACAAAGATCGTGGCCGGAATGTTGCCCGCCTCCAGCGAATTGAGAATGCGGCGGTCGACATGGCCGTCGCAGGCGTCAAAGGTCAGCGCCACGCGCGTCACCCCCGGCGGGCTGGGCGGCAACCGCAACGCAGGCTCGATCAACCCCGGCAGACTGTACGCACCGGCAGAACCCGCCAGCCAGATCGCCGCCACCCACCAACCCAACCGCATTGCAACCTCTGACGCTTCGCTCTGGTCGAAGTATAGACCGCCTTTCGGCCACAGACCAATCACCACCCCGTGCGCCCAAAATTGCGACGGCCAAAAATTGCGATGGGCTGAAAAAAACCAATGCGCCCTGACATTCTGGCTAGGCGCAACTGCGATGATTTTCTAAGCTTCGCCTCATCCGCCCCTTGGCCCCATCCGGAAATGGAGACGCAGATGCCTGATTTCCTCGCCACAAAAGATTGGAAATCTGTTCTTGACCTGAAAGACAACAAGACGATCAAGAAAACCGGCATCTCGGAAAGACTTGACGACTATGCCTCGGCCAAAAAGAAAGACGACATCGGCAAGATGGTTTCGGCGCTGGAACGGGTCGTCGAGAAGGCGAATGACGTGAAGACGGCGCAGAAAGACAAGAAGATGATCGTTGATTTCCTGACCAAGACAATCTGCGCCGCCAAGACCGAACAGCAAAAGCTGGCAGTGCGGCTGAAGGCCAAGGATGACACGGATGAAGACAACGAGGACAACTCGCTGGGCAAGGCACTGGTCAAGGTGCGGCAGTTGACCGTCGACACCGCCTGGCACTTTGTGCTGGCACCGGGCAAACCGTCGTCCGGGCTGGTGATCACCAAGAAGCCGATCCTGAAAGCCAGCATCGACAAGGCGTTTGAGATGAAGGGCAAGCGCGGCCCCTATTTCATCGGGCGCAGCTATTTTGACCAATCCACCTGGCTCTGTTGCACAAATCGGGTGACAGGCGGATTTCTCCTTCCCCCGGACGGACTCATCCCATGGCTTCAGTGACGGGGATGCCGGGCGCGGTGAAGCC
>JAYSQA010000257.1:0-13169 GCA_043721775.1 Rhodobacterales bacterium | reverse complement strand
GGCTTCACCGCGCCCGGCATCCCCGTCACTGAAGCCATGGGATGAGTCCGTCCGGGGGAAGGAGAAATCCGCCTGTCACCCGATTTGTGCAACAGAGCCGGGTGGAGGTAGAACAAAAGCCAAAATATGGATGCAAATTCAATCATTCAGCGTCACCCAATTCTTGTGTCGGCGTTGAAAGCTATTCCAGACAACCATCAGAACATTGGATAGATGTCCGGGTTTTCCCCGCGAAGCTTCCTTATCTTCAGTTTCAGACGCTCAAGCCGCGACAATTCCTTTGGCTCGGGTGGTTTTGGTGTAAAGTCTTGTCGGCCTTGTGATGCGGCGTCTGGCTGGTCATGCTTTGGCGGTGTTTGGCGGTGTTTGGCGCATTGGTCCTGTCCTTTCGAAAGGCAATTTCAGGATACGCGTGGACGATCAACCGATCAACAGGCGATGTTTGCGAAGTGCCATAAAGCGATGGCTTTGCGGTGTCGGCAGCAAGTTGGCGGGTGCGGGCTGATCCGCAAAGAATCGTCAGGATGGATCGCGCCTGGCGGAAAGCTATTCTATTTCAAAGCGCTGGAGTTGAGCCCGCGCCAGATTGGGGGAAAGTGGCCGGGCCGCTGACAGGTATGCGCTGTCAGATCGTGACGCCACGCACCGGGTGGGGCCGCTTGGTGTGGTGGTCTGACCTAGGGCGAGGTTGCCTGCTTGGCAGATCAGCGTTGGCGAACAGGATCAGACTGTGGTTCTTGCGTAGACGTGCTAAGACAAGGCCAAGGCAGGCAAGGCTTCGAAATGGCCGCGCCGGGGCCATGAGATTGAGGAATATCGCAGACATGACAGCCGTTCTGGGGGTGGACAGTGGCGGCACCAAGACTATTGCCGCAGTGGCGGGGCGCGATGGCAGGGTGCTGGGTGTCGTGCGAAGCGACAGTCTTGATCCGGTCTCGGTGCCCGGCTGGCCGTTGCGTTTGCAGGCCTTGGCCGAAGCAATGGGCGAGGCGCGCCACAGCCTTGCGGCAACGGTTCTGGGCCTGCCCTACCATACCGAGATCGCCGAGGTTTCGGCCGAGCAGGCTCGCGTGGCGGCGGCGGTTTTTCCGGGGCGGACCCTGGTGGACAACGACGTGCGGATTGCGTTTGACGGGGCGTTTGCCGGTGGCGCAGGGGGCCTGATCCTGGCGGGCACCGGGTCAATGGCCTGGGCCAGTCTGGGCGGGCCGGGCGATGCCCATGAACGCTCGGGTGGGTGGGGCGACCTGTTTGGCGACGAGGGCAGCGCTTATTGGATCGGGCGTGAGGCGCTGGCCGATACGGCGCGGGAGTTGGACGGGAGGCTGCCAGTGACGGGCTTTTCAGCGGGGCTGCTGGGGGGCATCGGGGTTGGGCCGGACGGGCTTTTGGACTGGTGCTATGCGCAGGATCATCGTCGCTCTGCTGTGGCGGACCTCGCGCGGCATGTCGCCCTGATGGCGGCGGCGGGGGATATGCTGGCGCTGGGTATCCTGAACCGGGCGGGCGATGAGCTGGCTGCCACTTTGCTTGCGGCATGGCGCAAGGCTGCCGGTCAACGTCCGCTGCGGTGGAGTTATGCTGGCGGGGTCACCACCAACCGCCAAGTTCTGGCCCGGATTGCGCAGCGTGTCGGCTGTGATCCGCAGCCCTGCCGCCTGCCTCCGGTTGGCGGGGCGCTGCTGCGGGCGGCGCGGCTGGCCGGGTGGCAGGTGGATGAGGCTTGGGTGGATCAGGTGGCACTGACCTTGCCACTGGCGATGGCGGGTTAGGAAAAAGCCCTACAGGTCAATTCGTTGGCCAGATGCTGCATCAAAGACATGGACATGCGCGGGGGCGATGGTCAGCCAGACCGTCTGCCCTTCTGCCACGATCAGCCGGGTTTGCGCCGTGACCGTGATGGTGAAGCCCGCAACCTTCGCCGCCAGATAGGACATGGCCCCCGTCGTCTCACTGGTCACCACTTCGCCAGCTATCGCTCCCTCGGCCGGGGTAAGGTCGATGGTCAGATGTTCGGGCCGCAAACCCAAAGCGACCTTGGCAGGCAAGGCAACGGGCGAACCGGGCAGTGCCAACTTCTGGCCATCGGCCAGCACAAAGGCCCCGTTCGCTGTGTCTGCCGCAATCAGGTTCATGGCGGGTGAGCCGATGAAGGTCGCCACAAAGACATTCCTTGGCCGGTCGTACAGGTCCAGCGGGCGGCCCGCCTGTTCCACCACGCCTGCGCGCATCACAACGATGCTGTCGGCCATGGTCATCGCCTCGATCTGGTCGTGCGTCACGTAGATCGAGGTCACCCCCAACCGCCGGTGCAAGGCGCGAATCTCAGCCCGCATCTGCACCCGCAGCGCGGCATCAAGGTTCGACAGCGGTTCATCGAACAGAAAGACCGCAGGCTTGCGCACAATCGCCCGCCCCATCGCCACCCGCTGGCGCTGCCCGCCCGACAACTGGCGCGGATAGCGGTTCAGCAGGGTCTCCAGCCCCAGAATCGTTGCCGCTTCCAGCACGCGGGCCGCGATGTCTTCGGGCTTGCCACCCCGCAGCTTCAGGGAAAATCCCATATTCTGCGCCACCGTCATGTGCGGATAAAGCGCGTAGTTCTGAAACACCATCGCCGCGTCGCGTTCCTTGGGGTCGGCGCGGGTGACATCGCGGCCCCCGATCGCGATCTGGCCCTGATCAATCGCCTCCAGCCCGGCAATGCAGCGCAGCAAGGTGGACTTGCCGCAGCCTGACGGGCCGACAAGCGCCACAAACTCTCCGGCCACTGCCTCAAGCGCCACGTCCTTCAGGACCTTCACTGTGCCAAAGGATTTGTACAGACCGGCAACCCGCACCCCCGTCATGGTGCCGTCTTGTGCGGGGGTGTGAACGCCATGGCGATGCTCCTTCAGGGCCCAGAACTTTGGGCTAACCGTTTGTGCCATTGGAAACCGGAATGTTCTTGCTATAATCCGACAAATTTTTCCGGAATCCCAGCGCAACCTGACAGGGACGGGCCGATGTCCACGAACCGAGCCTTGCAGTTTCTTGACCCCGGCCAGACCGGAAACCGCTTCCTGCAACCCGATGAGTTTCTGACCGAAACCCATCTGGTGGCACCGATGCCAGAGGCGCATTGGCATGACCATGTCGAACTGAACCTGCTGGTGCGCGGATCAATGACCTATCAGATCAATGGCGCGCAGGTGAAGCTGCATGCAGGTGCCCTTTATTGTTTCTGGGCTGCCGTGCCGCATCAGGTGACGGTAGCGGACCCGCAGACCGAACTTGTCTGCATCTACCTGCCCTTCGCCGACCTTCTGTCGCTGGTAATCTCCACCGATTTCAAGAATGATCTGATGTCAGGCGCGATCCTGACCACGCCAGAGCCTGATCCGGCGGACCTTTTGCTGGTGTCCCGCTGGGCGCGTGACTGGGACGGGGCCAGTGACCATCTGGCTGACATCATGCGCGACGAGGTGCGCCTGCGCCTGCGCCGTCTGTCGGTCAACCACATCCGCGCCGACCGTGCCGCTGGCGCTGAGGCCGAACCCCGCAGCAGCACGAAGGCTGCGACCGAGCGTCGGGTGGTGGCACGGGTGCAGCAAATGACCACCTATATCAACGAGGATTTCGCCAAGCCCATCGACGTGTCAGACGTGGCCAAGGTCGGCGGTCTGCACCCGACCAACGCCACCGCGATTTTCCAGCAGGTGCTGGGCCAGTCGATCGCGCAATATCTGCGACAGCGCCGGATCAGCCATGCGCTGTGGCTTTTGGCCAACACCGACATGGCGATCATCGAGGTGGCGTTTGAAAGCGGCCACGGCTCGCTCAGCCGGTTTTACGATGCCTTTCACCGACGCGTGGGCTGCACCCCAAAGGACTATCGCCGCCGGTTGCGCGCCTGAAGCCACCGGCGTTGGGCACTGAAAAACCGGAATGAATGGGCCCGAACCGGCAAGAATGTCAGGATTTCCAGTCTTAGGCTTGTGTCAGGAAAGATGCGGGGCGCAGGCGTCCGGCATCAGACAAGACCAAGCGAAACCCACTCGCATTCTGACACGGAGGTCATCATGTATCTGCATCGCCCCAAGCTGTCCCTTGCCTTTGCCGCCCTTCTGATGTGCACCACCAGCGTCTTCGCCGAAGACAAGCCCTTCGCCGGGCAGACGGTCTCGGTTCTTTTGCCTTCACCGCAAGACGCCAGCATGGCGGCGGATTTCGAGGCCGCCACCGGCATCAAGCTGGACCTGCAAACCGCGTCCTGGGATGACGTGTCGGTCAAGGTGTCAACCGCACTGCTGGCAGGCACCGCCCCCGCCGATGTGACGGAATTCGACTGGTCGTGGACCGGGCAATTCGCCGCTGCGGGCTGGTACATGCCCTTGCAGGATACCATCGACGCGGCGACGCTGGACGACGTCAAGGGTTCCGCCCTGTTCAACATCAACGGCGATGTGCTGGCAATTCCCTACACCAACGACTTCCGCGTGATGCTGATCAACCGCAAGCACTTCACCGATGCGGGTGTGACCGGCACCCCCGCCACGCTGGATGATCTGGTGGCCGACGCCAAGGCGATCAAGGCCAAGGGCAGCGTGCAATATCCCATCGGCCTGCCGCTGTCGGCGACCGAGGGAGCCTCGACAAGCTGGTATCTTTTGACCAAGGCCTTTGGCGGCGATCTGTTTGACAAGGACATGAAGCCCGCCTTCACCAGCCCGGATTCGGCGGGCTACAAGGCCATGGCGTTTGAGATGATGCTGTTGAAGGAAGGTCTGGTTGACCCGGCCTCGACCGGCCTGAAGGACTCGGAAATCAACGACACCATGTTTGCCAAGGGTCTGACCTCGATCATGATTTCGGGCGAGCCGGGGCGGCTGGGGCAATACTCTGACTCCAAGCAGTCGGTCGTGGCGGGACAGGTGGAGGCTATTCCGGTCGCCACCGCCTCGGGGACCACGCGGAGCTTTGGTCTGCTGGAAGGCCTTGGCATCCCAAAGAACGCTGAACACCCCGATGCGGCGAAGGTGTTCATCAAATGGATGACTTCGAAGGAATTTCAGGTTCACAACTACGCCAACGGCATCTTGCCCACCCGCACTTCGGCGCTGGCCGAATTGCAGGACGCGGGCAAGCTGATCAGCGGTGCGGCTTTGGTGACGCAGGCCCCGACGGTGGAGCCTTTGTTCCCCGCCGGTGCGCCGACGTGGTATCCGCAATTCTCGCTGGCGGTGAACACCTCGATCAACTCTGCCGCCAAGGGCGAAATCAACGTGGATGAAGCCATCAAGCGCATCGCCGACGCCGTGGCAACTGCCCAAGCCGAGTGAGTATCGCCCTGACAGCAAAGACCCAAAGCTATCGCATCGGCGGAAGGGCCGATGCGATGATGGGCGTTCTGCTGGTGCTGCCGATCCTGCTGACAATGGGCGGGCTGGTGTTTTATCCCCTCGCCAGCACCGCATGGGACAGTCTGCACCGCGTCAACCCGATGCAGCCCGGAACGCCCTTTGTCGGGCTGAAGAACTACACCCGGATGTTCACCGATGCCGAGGTTGGGCGGTCGTGGCTGAACACGCTGGAATATGTGGTGATGTCGGTGCTGGCCGAAACGGTGTTTGGCATCCTTGCCGCTGCACTGATCAACCAGCTTGACCACGGGCGGCGCTGGGTTCTGGCGGCGGTGGTGCTGCCTTGGGCCTTGCCCGGTGTCGTCAGCGGCGTGGTCTGGCAGTGGATATACTCGCCCGGGCCGGGGCTGCTGAACGCTTTGCTGGTGCGGGCGGGCTTTGACTATGACGCGCATCTGTGGTTCAACAATGCAACTTCTGCCATGCTGGCCATCACCGTCGTGCATGTCTGGCGCATGATGCCCCTGACCATCGTGATCGTGCTGGCCGCCATGCAGTCGATCCCGTCCGAGCTATACGAAGCCGCGAGGATGGACGGTGCCTCACGTCCCGCCATGTTCCGCATGATCACCCTACCCTTGGTCCGCAGCGCGATTGCGGTGGCGATGACCAATGCCACCGTTTCCGCCTTCAACCTGTTCGATGAGGCGATTGTGCTGGCCCACAACAGTGTGGAAACAAGACCCATCCTGATCCAGGTCTATCTGGAGGCGTTCAAGAAATTCAACTTCTCTTACGGCATGGCGCTGTCCTTGATGGTCACGATGATTTCCCTGCTGATCTCCCTCGGCTACGTGTTGCGCATCCAAGCCACGACGAGGCTGGAATGAAGACGCCCCTTCTGATCCGCATCGCGGTCTGGGCCGGGGTGATTGTGCTGCTGATCTGGTCGCTGGCGCCAATTTACTGGACGCTGGCATCATCCATCACCCCGACGGTAGAGTTCAGCGACAAGCCCCTGCACCTGTTCCCCCATATGCCGACGACTGAACATTACCAGCGCCTTGTCGGCCTGATGGATGGCCATTTCGGTGGCGTTGATGTGGCGCAAAACTTCCGGCTGGCGCTGTTCAACAGCATTGTCACCTCGGCAGCCGCCACCGTGCTGTGCGTGCTGTTTTCCCTGCTTGCCGCCTATGCCTTTGCCCGGCTGGAGTTCTGGGGCCGCGATGTGCTGTTTTATGCTATCGTCGCCACTATGGCCATTCCGGGCTATGCCGTGATCATCCCCCTGTTTCGCCTGATGGTGGCGACGGGCCAGATCGACAGCTATGTTGGCGTGACGCTGATCTATGTGTCGGCCTTCCTGCCCTTGTCGCTGTGGCTGATGAAAGGCGTCATGGACGCGCTGCCGCGGTCTTTGGAAGAGGCCGCCCGGATGGACGGTGCGGGGCATCTGCGCATCCTGTTCTGGATCGTGGCACCAATTTCCGCGCCGGGCCTGACCGCCACCGCAATCCTGACCTTTCTGGGGGCCTGGGGGCAATATGTCGTGCCGCTGATCTTCTCGCCCAAACAGGCCAAGCCGCTGACGGTGCTGATCCCCGAGTTCGCGGGCAAGAACTTCGTCGACTATGGGCTGATCATGGCGGGCGGGTCGATTGCCATTGTGGTGCCGTGCCTCTTGGTGATCTTCCTCAACCGCTATCTGATCTCAGGGCTGTTGGCGGGGTCGGGCAAGTAGAACCGGGAAGGGAAGCTGGCAATGACCTGCGCCCGGGGTTCTGTGCGCATGACTTTTGCCGGATGGCCTGGCATTGGCGTTCAAAGCGGCCAACCGCCGCCTGTCGGGCATTGGCTCCGAGATAGCCATGCGGACACCCGGCGCGGCGCTGACCCTAACCCGTGCAGGCTATGGCGCGACCGGGTTTTGTGTGGTCTGACGCGTGACGCCAGGCTGACGAGGCCAGGCTGACGACGCCAGATTGACGGCGCCAGATTGACGGCGCGAGGATCGGGGGTCGCTTCAGCGGAACCGGGGAACTTCGGCTGCAAGCGGCGTGTCGCCGTAGCGGGCGAGGAACGCGGCCCACGCCGCATCGCTCTGTGCCAGACGCGCCGCATCAAATGCTGCAACAAGATCAGCGTCGCCGCCCGCAGCGGATTGCAAGGCCTGCGGGGTGTCAGGGCTCTGGCGGGCGTTCAGGTGAATTCTGGCCATCTCCGCGAAAGGGTCGCCGGGTCGTTTCAGCAGGAACATGATGATCGCCGCATTGCTGTTGGCCCCAAGAGCCCGGTCCAGCACGGGGCTTCTGTCGCGAGACACTGCCGGTCCAGGCGGTTGAACAACTTGATCAATCGTCACTACGTTTCGTGACGGATCCGGGTTTCGTGACGGGGCCTGGTCGGAGGGCCCTCCGTCCAAAGTCGCAGGACCGGTTGTTACGCCATCTGGCAGCGCCGCCGCACAGGCGGTCAAAACCATCAACGCGCAAAGCACCAGTGTGCCTGCAAAATGTTCCATCAACTGCCCTTTGACTTTACCACCGTCTGGACACTGCGCAGGCACGACCCCGCACAGTCATTGCCCTGCCGTTACCCTGAATGGTCAGTCTACCACGTCAGCGGATAAATCGGAACCATTAAAATTATGTCAAAATAAAGGTGATTTGTTGCTAGAATCACGAGTTCAAGTTAATGTTATCTTAGAGAAGTGCTGCAACTTGCCGTAGACATAAATAATTATATAGGGAATTCAATGCCATGGCACATGATGGGTCAAATCTGTTGAGTGCATTTTCAACCTCGACGGATGCGTCTGATCAAGATCTGTCGGTGGGAGGCAAGCTGTCGCTGTCCCTGCTTGACGATGTTAAGCCGCTTGATGCGGCCGGTCTGATGCACTCGACCGACCTGCTGTCGGCAGACAGGTCCTCAGTGTCGTTTGAATTCAAGATCCCCACTTTGATCGACACAATCGCGTCGATCGGTCATGTCGATTCGCTGACCGTGGACCTCAGCGCCGCCACCAGCTTCGCTTCGTTGACCGACGGATCGCACGGCTTTGCGGCATCGTCCGCGCCAGACGCTGTGGGCGCACCGGGTGCTGCGGCAAGCTTGCAGACCATGGCGAATTACCTTACGGACGGGTTCTGGATTGACCGCGGCGCCTCGTTTCGCTATTTCGACATGTCATCCGGCTACAACAATGGCACACTATACTACAATGTGACAGGCTGGGTTGGCAACCTTGCGACCGTTTACGGTACCGAATCCGACAGTAACGGCATTTCCGCCGACCGTCAGACCATGGTGCGCGAGGCGTTCAAGCTTTACGGTGCCGTCCTTGGCATCAATTTTGTCGAGACGCAGTCGACATCCTCGGCCGTCGACTTTTTCTTCAAGGACAACGCGGCTGGCACGGCATACGAGGCCGAGCAGCTGTATTCCGGCTCTGGCGGTCGGATGGACTATTCTGTGATCAACGTCGCGGCGGGCTGGCAGGGCGGTTCGTCCAACATCGGTGGTTATAACGGCTATACCTTCCAGACCTTTTTGCACGAAATCGGTCACGCTTTGGGCCTTGGCCACGCGGGCGCGTACAATGCAGGATCGGGGTCCCCGACCTATGCCAACTCTGCCACCTGGGTGAATGACAGCTGGCAGCAGACGATGATGTCATACTGGGACCAAAGCGAAAACACCGAGTATTCCGACGACAGCTATGCCCAACTGACCAGCCCGATGGCGGTGGATTGGATCGCGCTGAACGCGCTGTATTCGTGGCAAGGCTACGGCACCTACAACGCCTTCACCGGGAACACGATCTGGGGTTACGGCACCAACATCAGCACCATCACCAGCACGGCGTTTGCCAACCTTGCGACCTATGCCGCAACCAATGCCTTCACCATCGTGGACGGCGGCGGGATCGATACGATCGACTTTTCGAACTACAACGCCAACCAGGTCATTGACCTTTTCGTCTCCACCACCGGCATGACCCATGCCTGGCTGTCCAGCGTTGGCGGCCTGACCAAGAACATGACCATCGCGATTGGTTCGATCATCGAGAATGCCACGGGCGGTGGTGGCGACGATACGCTTTGGGGCAATGATTACAACAACGTCCTGATCGGCAATGGCGGCAATGACGTTATTTTCAGCCAGAATGGCGGCGGCGATGCCCTGTATGGCGGCACCGGCAACGATGGGCTGTATTCCGGCACCGGCAACAACTACCAGGACGGTGGTGACGGCAATGACATACTTGCAAGTTCATCCGGGGCCGATCAGGGCTACGGTGGGAACGGCAACGACTACATCTATTCTTACGGTGGGAACGACTACTTGGGCGGCTACGCCGGAACCGACACGGTCTATGGCGGCACCGGTGACGACACGGTGTGGGGTTATGACGGCAGTTACATAAACGAAAGTGACGTCCTCTACGGCGGTGATGGCAACGACTGGGTGTATGTTGGCACGGGGGCCGAGACGGTTGATGGTGGCGCTGGCATCGACTTTCTCTATTCTGTCTCATCGAACAGCTACACGTTCAACATGGCCACAGGTGCGACCAACCAGTCCGGTGAGGTCTTCACAAATTTCGAAATCGCTTACATGGGCAGCGGCGACGATACCGTGACCGGCGGGCCGGGTGATGACACGATCTATGGCGGCGGTGGCAATGACTCGCTGATCGGCAGTGAAGGCGGGGTTGATGTTCTGTACGGCGGCACTGGCGATGACACCCTTGCAGGCGGCAACTATCTTGACACCGACTATGGTGGAGATGGCAACGATCTGTTCGTGGTTGCCGGAACGGGTTGGATCGACCACGTCTATGGCGGCAACGACATCGACACGCTGGACCTGACCGGCAACTTTTTTGGCGGGTTCACCGTCAATCTGGCGGCAACGACCTACAGCTACACCAACAACCCCGGATATGGCACCTGGACGGTCAATGGCGTGGAAAATGTCGTCGGATCGGGGTTTGACGACATCATCACGGGCGACGATGGCGCCAACATGCTGGATGGCGGCGCGGGCAATGACACGATCAACGACGGTTCTGGTAACGACGCGGTCTATGGCGGTCTGGGCGATGACCTGGTCAACGTTGGCGACACCTCGTTCATTGGCGATACCTGGGATGGCGGTGCCGGCACCGACACGCTAAGCTATGTCGGGCTTACGAATTGGGGCGTTGCTGGCGTTTCGTTCAACTTCGTGACCGGCGAGGCCGCGTACCTCAGCTACATCGAACACTTCTCGAACTTCGAGATTTTCCAGGATAACAACGGCTCGGACCTGATCATCTCGGATGGCAACGGCCACACATTCTACGGCAACGATGGCGACGACACCATGGTTGCCGACCCGGGAACCCAGTACATGTATGGCGGCAACGGCACGGACACGCTGGACCTGGCCGCGAAAACCGTGAACATGTCCCTTGATATGTCGACCGGCCTGACGAATTACGGCGGCGAGCAGTATTCCGGCTTTGAAGTCGTCATGATGGGCAGCGGCAATGATACCGTCGCCGCCGGGCCGGGCGATGACACCGTTTATGGCGGGATCGGTGACGATTCGTTGTACGGGGCGCTTTATGGTGGCGGCATTGACTATCTTTATGGCGATGCCGGCAATGACACTCTTGCAGGGGGTGGTTATCCGGACTTCCTGTTCGGTGGGACTGGCAACGATGTCTTCAAGAATGATGGTCCTGGCTTTGTCGACAACGTCTATGGCGGAGACGGCATTGACACGCTGGACCTGAGCGGCAACAGCGATGGCTCGTTCATCGTTGATCTGACTGCCGGGACGTACAAATATGTGAATTATCCTTTCTTTGGGCCTTACGATGTTGCGGGCGTCGAAAATGTCACAGGCTCGGTCGGCGACGACAACATCACGGGCGATGGCAACGGCAATAATCTGCAAGGCGGCCTTGGAAATGACACCCTGGACGGCGGTGGCAGCACGGATTCGCTGTACGGCGGTGACGGCAATGACGTGCTGATCCAGAACTACGGAGGCCCGAACGAAGTGCTGGACGGCGGTGCCGGGACGGATACCGCAGACTGGTCGTACAGCAGCGCCGACTGGTTGATCAATCTGGTGACCGGAACCGCCAAGCTGGGCAGCACCGTGTTTGCCACCTTGGCGGCAATCGAAAATGTCGTGGGCGCCAGTGGCAATGACACGATCACCGGCGACAACGGCACCAACGTTCTGAATGGTGGCGCTGGCAATGACCTGATCAGGGCAGGCGGCGCGTCCGACACTGTGATCGGTGGTAATGGCAACGACACGGTAGATGGCGGAACCGGGGTTGACAGTCTGTCAGGCGGGGCAGGTGACGACTGGTACTATGTCGACAACAGCCTTGACGTGATTGACGAGACGGCGGGCAATGGCACCGCGGACCGGGTTCTGTCCGCAGTCAGCTTTGCGCTGGCGGCCGATGACAACATCGAGCAATTGTCGACCACACTTGCCACCGGAACCACGGCGATCAGCTTCAACGGCAACGATCTGGCCCAGACGATCACGGGCAACGCCGGGGTCAACTCGTTCAATGGCATGGCCGGCAACGACACGATATTCGGTCTGGGCGGCAATGACACGCTGAACGGCGGCACCGGGGATGACCAGCTGGTTGGCGGCGATGGCAACGACTGGTTCTACATCGACAGCACGCTGGATACCGTGGTCGAGTTGGTCGGTGGCGGCACGGCGGACCGTATTCTGACCTCGGTGACCTTCGTGATGTCGGCTTTGGCGGACATCGAGCAGCTTAGCACGACGTCGCAAGCCGGGGTGACCAACATCAACCTGACCGGTAACGCGCTGGCACAGATGATCACCGGCAACAGCGGGATGAACGCGCTGAACGGTCTTGGTGGTGCCGACACGATGTACGGCTGGGACGGCAATGACACGCTGAACGGCGGGACGGGCGTGGACGTCATGGTCGGCGGCAACGGCGACGATTGGTTCTATGTTGATGACGCGTTGGACACTGTCATCGACCAGGTGGGCGGCGGCACGGCGGACCGGGTGCTGTCCTCGGTGACTTACGCGCTGTCGGCGGCGGCGAACATCGAAATTCTGTCCACGGCAGCCGCCGGCGGGGTAACCGCGATCGACCTGACCGGCAACAGCATTGCGCAAACCATCACGGGCAATGAAGGTGCGAACCGTTTGTCGGGCTTGGGTGGCAACGACACGATGAATGGTGGTGGAGGCAGCGATACGTTGAACGGCGGCACCGGCACAGACCTGCTGGTCGGCGGGCTTGGGGCGGATACCTTCGTGTTCGACACCGCACTGGGGGCCACCAACATCGACACGATTGGCGGCTATATCGTGGCCGATGACATGATCCAGTTGAGCAGCGCCATCTTCACCGGCCTTGCCGCCGGTGCGCTGAATGCCGCGGCTTTCGCCAGCAACGCCACCGGTCTTGCGGAGCGGACGTCCGACCATATCATCTACCAATCGACGACAGGCAAACTGTTCTTCGACGTGGACGGCCTGGGTGGTGCAGCCGGGCAGCAGTTCGCGACAGTCGCAGCCAACCTTGCAGGCTTTGGCGCGGGTGAGTTCTTTGTGGTCTGATCCAGCGTCCTGACGTGTGACATGGCGAAACTCGTGCGGAATCCGGGCAATCTTTGCCCGGATTTTGTTTTTCTGACAGGTGATTGCCAAGCACAGTCCTAAGCGTCCGGTCTGACCGCAGCTATCTGGCGTTCCATGGCAGCAACTCGTCGATCCGGTTGATTTTGGGGTCAGGGATGCGGGCGAGGGTGTCGG